>CANRGZ010000014.1 GCA_947630295.1 uncultured Lachnospiraceae bacterium
TGCCGCGGGTCAACGCCGATGCCTGCCATTTCTTTCCCAATGTACTGGGACATGAGTTTTCCGGTACGGTGGAAGAAGTGGGAGAAGGCGTCACCAGCCTGAAGGCAGGGGATCGGGTGGCCGGGGTGCCGCTGGTACCCTGTATGGAATGTGAGGACTGCCTGAAAGGCAACTATTCCCTGTGCAAGCATTACAGCTTCATCGGCTCCAGAGAATTCGGCAGTTTCGCGGAATACGTGGTGGTTCCGGAGAAAAATGCGGTGAAGTTTGACGACGAGGTTTCCTTTGAACAGGGGGCGCTGTTTGAGCCCTCCACCGTGGCCCTCCACGGACTGATGCGGGTGGACTACAAAGGCGGCGAGTACGTGGCCATTTTGGGCGGCGGCACCATCGGCCTGTTTACCATGCAGTGGGCGAAGATTTTCGGCGCCCGGAAAGTGGTGGTGTTCGATATCAGTGAAGAACGGCTGGCACTGGCGAAAAAGCTGGGAGCGGACGAGGTGGTCAACACCCTGGAAGAAGATTATCAGGCAAAAGCCATGGCCATCACCGGCGGCAGAGGCTATGGCTATGTATATGAAACCGCCGGCAATACGGTGACCATTAAGATGGGCTTCGCCCTGGCGGCCAACAAGGCGCGGATGTGCTGCATCGGCACGCCCACGAAGGAGCTGACCTTTACCGTCAGCGAATGGGAAAACATCAACCGGAAGGAATTTTATCTCACCGGTTCCTGGATGAGCTATTCGGCCCCTTTCCCCGGCAGGGAATGGGAGCTGACCGCGGCGTATTTCAAAATGGGCCGGCTGAAATTTGTGCCGGAGCTGATTTTTAAGAAAATGCCCCTTTCGCAGATCGCGGAGGCCTTCAAGATGTATGAGACGCCGGGGGCAGTCAAAGGAAAAATATTAATAGACAGTGAAAAATAAATGTGAAAGGAAGGATGAGGAAAATGTCTGAACAAACCATTCTGAAGGCGGATCCGTCACGGGTCCCGCAAAGAAAGCTCTATACCGGCGCACTGATGCCGGGCATCGGCATCGGCACTTTCGGCTCCGACCGTTTTGCCGGTGAGGACATCGCGAAGGCCGTAGGCGATGCGGTGGCCAGCGGCTATCGCCTGGTAGACTGCGCTTCCTGCTACGGCAATGAAGACTTGATCGGCGAGGCGCTGGAAAAGGCCATGAAGGAAGCCGGAATCAAACGGGAGGAACTGTTTATCACCTCCAAGATCTGGAACGATATGCACGGAAAGGGCGACGTGCTGCTTTCCGTGGCAAAATCCTTAAAAGACCTGCGTCTGGATTATCTGGATCTGTGCTTCGTGCACTGGCCTTTCCCCAATTATCATCCTCCCGGCTGCGACGTGGATACAAGAAATCCCGATTCCAGGCCGTACATCCATGAGGAATTTATGGCGTGCTGGCGGCAGATGGAACGTCTGGTAGACATGGGCCTGTGCAAGCACATCGGCGTTTCCAATGTGACGATCCCGAAACTGAAACTGATCTTACGCGACTGCAGGATCAAACCGGCTGTCAACGAAATGGAACTGCATCCCTGCTTCCAGCAGCCGGAGCTGTATGATTTCTGTAAGGCAAACGACATTCAGATCATCGGATTCTGCCCCATCGGTTCTCCCACCCGTCCCGACAGAGACAAGACCGACGAGGATATTGCGGATATCGAGCTTCCGGAAATCCAGAAGATCGCGGCGGCCCACGGCGTGCATCCGGCCATCATCTGTCTGAAATGGGCGGTACAGCGGGGACATTCGCCGATTCCCTTCTCCATTTACAGGGATCAGTACATGAGCAACCTCATCAGCAGCTATGAGGACCCGCTGACGGAGGAAGAAGTGGAGATCTTAAAGACTGTGGACAAAAACTGCCGTCTCATCAAGGGACAGGTGTTCCTCTGGGAAGGCGCTACCGACTGGCAGGATCTCTGGGATATCAACGGAGAGATCCCCGGCTGGCACGGATATACAAAATAATCAGGAAACCATCTGAGGGGGAAGAGGCGCTCTTTCCCCTCAGGTTTTGATGATACCTTAATAGCAGTAGGAAGGGAAAAACATGATTGCTACCGTAACATTGAACGTGGCCATTGACAAGGCCTATGTGATTGAACGGCTGAGAGACCGCACGGTGATGCGGGTGAAGACCTGCTCCAATACCCCGGGGGGAAAGGGCCTGAACGTGGCGAAGGTTGCAAAGCTGATGGGTGAAGAAGTGCTGGCCTGCGGCTTTGCCGGCGGCTACAACGGAAAATCCGTGATGCATATGCTGCATGACTGCGGGGTGCCCAACCGGTTTGTGGAGACGAAAAATGAAACCAGATGCTGCATTAACATTCTGTCCGAGGAAGACCTTGGCTCCACGGAATTCCTGGAACCGGGGGCGCCGGTGGATACGGCAGAGCTGGCGCAGTTTACGGAAGAATTTCGGGAAATCATAAAAACCGCGGACGTGGTGACCATTTCCGGCAGCGTGCCGAAGGGCGTGCCGGAGGACTATTATTCCGTACTGATTGCCCTTTGCCATGAACAGCAGGTGCCGGTTTGTCTGGACACCAGCGGAAAACTGCTGGAAGCAGGTATTCGGGCGCTGCCGGATCTCATCAAACCCAATACGGATGAGATCGAAGATCTGCTGCATGTTTCGGCGAAAAATGAGGCGGAGATCATTGCAGGCGCCATGCGGCTGCACGAGATGGGCATTCCCTATGTTGTAGTTTCTCTGGGCAAAGAGGGGGCTGTCCTTGTGTGCAGGGAAGGGGTCTGGAAGGGCATTCCGCCGGAAATCAAAACCGTCAATACCGTAGGCTGCGGAGATTCCATGCTGGCGGCCTTTGCGGTGGGTTTGAAAAAGAAACTGCCGCCTGCGGACATGATGCGGGAAGCTGTGGCGGTGTCCGCGGCCAACGCCCTTTCCATGGCGACAGGCCATTTTGAAAAAGAAGATTACGCGTCGATTTTACCCGGTGTACGGGTGGAACAGATCCGCATACAATAATATAGACGGAAACAAGGGAGACGGGCATGAAGAAACTGACAGATTTACTGGTGGATTTGGAATATGAACTCTATTCGGGCAGTCTGGACAGAGAAATCACCGATATCATTTATGATTCCAGAAAGCTGGAAGAAAACTGCCTTTTCGTGTGTATCCGGGGCACCGTGACGGACGGCCACCGGTTCGCGAAAGAGGCGGACGAACGCCATGCCGCCGTCATTGTGGCGGAAGAAGCGGTTCCGGCCAAGTATGCTACGGTGATCCTGGTGAAAGATACCCGCTATGCGATGGCGCTGATGTCGGCGGCGTATTTTGATTATCCGGCCAGAAAACTGAAAACCATTGCGATTACCGGAACCAAGGGAAAGACCAGCACGGCTTATATGGTGCGTTCCATTCTGGAAAATACCGGGTATAAGACGGGACTCATCGGCACCATCGAGGTCATTGAGGGAGAGGATGTCATTCCCGCCAGCAACAGTACGCCGGAGTCCTATCTGATCCATAAATATTTCCGGGAAATGCTGGATCAGGGCTGTGAAGTCATGGTGATGGAGGCCTCTTCCCAGGGATTTAAAATGCACCGGACGGCGGGCATCGTCTTTGACTTAGGGATCTTTACCAATCTGGAAAAGGACCATATCGGAGCGGGAGAGCACGCGGATATGGAGGAGTACATCGCCTGCAAGCGTATGCTGTTCCGGCAGTGCAAAAAAGGCATCGTCAATCTGGACGACGCGCATCTGCCGCAGATTCTGGAAGGCCATACCTGTGAAATTGAAACCTTCGGCATCCATTCGGACGCGGACTACCGGGCGGAGGATATCCGCCTTGTCAGCCGGGGGGATTATCACGGCGTCAGCTACCAGCTGAAGGGCCGGGTGGATATGCCGGTGGAAATCAGCGTGCCGGGCATGTTCAATGTCTATAATTCCCTAGCGGCCATTGCTATCTGCGAGCATTTTGAGATCGATACGGTCAAAACGGAAGAAGCGCTGAAAAAGGTCCACATCAAGGGCAGAGTGGAGCCGGTGAAGGTTTCGGAGGATTTTGCGCTGATGATCGATTACGCCCACAATGCCATGGCCCTGGAAAGCGTGCTGAAAACCCTGCGGGATTATCACCCGAAACGGCTGGTGTGCGTGTTCGGCTGCGGCGGCAACCGGAGCCGGGACAGAAGGTTCGAAATGGGCGAAATATCGGGGAAATATGCGGATTTGACGGTGATTACCTCCGACAATCCCCGCTTTGAAAAGCCCGGAGATATCATACAGGATATTGTGACGGGCATGAAAAAAACCAACGGCGACTATCTGGTGATCGAAGACAGAAAAGAAGCCATTCGCTATTGTATCCAAAACGGGCAGAAGGGGGATCTGATCCTGCTGGCCGGCAAAGGACACGAGGATTATCAGGAAATCTGCGGCGTCAAATATCCCATGGATGAACGGGTGCTGATCGCCGATATTTTGAAGGAACTGAAAGAGGCGCAGGCATGAAACCGCTGTATGCCGAGGTGATCGTGGATATTTCCCATGCAAATGTGGACCGGTCCTTTTCCTACCGGATCCCGGAGGCGCTGCGTGGGCGGCTGCAGATCGGCGACGAGGTGCGGGTGCCCTTTGGCAGCGGAAACCGGACCCGCAGCGGGTATGTGGTGGCCATTTCCGACCACACGGCCTTTGCCCCGGAAGCAGTAAAGGAGATCGCAGGCATTGCCGAAAACCGGGAAAGCATCGAGCACCGGCAGATGGAGCTGGCGTTCTGGATGCATGAACATTACGGATGTACGATTTTTCGTGCATTAAACTGCGTGCTTCCGGTGAAAAATAAAGTCAGGCCCAAACAGAAACGGCGTCTGATCCTGCGGGCCGACGAGGCAAAGGCGAAGGCGCTGCTGGAAAAGTACCGGGAAAAACACATGCTGGCAAAGGCCAGAGTGCTGCAGTATCTGATGGAAGTGCAGGAAGCCGATCTGGACGTGCTGATGAAGGAACTTAAAGTTTCCATGCCTTCGGTGACGGCGCTGGCAGAGGAGGGCGCGGCAGAAATTTCGGAAAGCGAAATCAACCGGATCACGCTGCCGGAACATCCAGTCAGGCAGCCCGTCATTTCCCTCAGCGAAGAACAGCAGGCGGCCGTGCAGGCGATCCTGCGGCGGCGGCAGCAGAAGGATCTGCGGCCATCGCTGATTTACGGCATTACCGGAAGCGGCAAGACCGAGCTGTATATGGAGCTGATCGCCCGGGTACTGGAAGAAGGAAAGCAGGCTATTGTGCTGATTCCGGAGATTGCCCTGACCTACCAGACGGTATCGCGGTTTGTGGCCCGGTTCGGCACGAAAGTTTCCATGCTGAACAGCCGGATGTCGGCGGGGGAGCGCTACGATCAGTTCGAACGGGCAAAGCGCGGGGAAATCCGGGTGATGATCGGCCCCCGCAGCGCCTTGTTTACGCCTTTTCCGGATCTGGGACTGGTGGTGATGGACGAGGAGCATGAGGCCACTTATAAAAATGAAAACCAGCCCCGTTACCATGCCCGGGAGACGGCGCAAAAACTTTGCGAAATGTGCGGCGCCATGCTGGTGCTTGGCAGCGCCACGCCGTCGCTGGAGACTTTTTATGCGGCGGAGCAAAACAAAGTGGTGCTGTACCGGCTGATGAAGCGCGTCAACGACGCCCATCTGCCGGAGGTGCTGGTGACGGATATGCGAAAGGAGCTGGAAAGGGGCAACCGCACCATATTCAGCGACGCCCTTCATGGGGCGCTGGCGGAAACCCTGGCGCGGAAGGAACAGGCGATGCTGTTCATTAACCGGCGGGGCTACAGCGGATTTGTTTCCTGCCGTTCCTGCGGCACAGCCCTGAAATGCCCCCACTGCGACGTATCCTTGAGCTTACATCAGGACAATACGCTGCGCTGCCATTACTGCGGCTACAGCGTCCGGATGGTGAAACATTGTCCGGTCTGCGGATCAGGGTATATCGGCGCCTTTAAGGCGGGCACCCAGCAGATCGTAAAGAGTCTGGGGCAGCTGTTTCCGGAGGCAAGAGTTGTCCGCATGGACTATGATACAACGAAAAATAAAGGAGAATACGAAACCATTCTGAAAACATTTGCGGATCATGATGCGGATATCATGGTGGGAACGCAGATGATCGTAAAGGGGCATGATTTTCCGAAGGTAACGCTGATGGGCATCCTGGCGGCGGATGCTTCGCTGTTTGTACCGGATTTTCGGGCGGCGGAGCGGTCCTTTCAGCTGCTGACCCAAGCGGCGGGCCGGGCAGGGCGCGCCGAACGGCCGGGCAGGGTAGTGATACAGACCTATCAGCCGGAACATTATGCCGTCCGGTATGCCGCAGAACAGGATTACGAGGGCTTTTACCGGGAGGAAATGCAGTACCGGCGGCTGCTGGGCTACCCGCCCGCGTCGCATTTGATGGTGATTATGACTGCCGCAAAACATCAGGAGGAGGCAAAGCAGACGGCGGAGCGGATCAAAACCCAGGCCGCCGCGCTGTGCGATGGGGAGACCATGATTTTAGGCCCTTCCCCTGCTTCCATCGAAAAGCTGAAGGATTATTACCGGCAGATGATATATATCAGAAAACAGGAAAAAAGAGCGCTGGAAACATTGCGGGACCGGATTGACCGCTGGCTGAAGGAATCGGAACTTCTTTCCAATTGTATTGTGCAGTACGATATCGACCCGGTACAGCTGCAGTAGGTTTGCGCAATTGGTTTCGGCAACAGGAGGCATGAAATGGCACTGAGAAATATCCGGACAGGAGAGGAACCCTGTCTCAGAAAAATATGTAAAGAAGTTCCGGAAATGACGGACAGGACCAGACAGCTCATCGGCGATCTGCTGGACACCATGTATGACGCCCAGGGCGTGGGACTGGCTGCGCCCCAGGTGGGCATACTGAAACGGATCGCCGTGGTGGATATCGGAGAAGGCCCTATCGTCATGATCAATCCGGTGGTGGTGGAAACCGCGGAATCCCAGACCGGCATGGAAGGCTGCCTGAGCGTTCCCGGCAAACAGGGGCAGGTGACAAGGCCCGCTTATGCGAAGGTGTCCTGCCTGAATGAAGATATGAAACCGGTGGAAATCGAGGGGAGAGACCTGCTGGCCCGGGCCATGCTGCATGAAATCGATCATCTGGACGGAAAACTCTATCTCGATATCTTAGAGGGCCCGCTGGAAGACGTGGAAACGGAGGAAGACTGATGCGGATCGTCTATATGGGAACCCCTGATTTCGCAGTTGGTGCGCTGGAAGCGCTGATCGGCGCCGGCCGGACCATCGCGGCTGTGGTGACGCAGCCGGACAAACGAAGCGGACGGAAACAGCAGGTCAGCGAATCACCGGTGAAGCAGTGCGCAAAGCGCCACGGACTTCTGGTGCTGCAGCCCCAGCGGGCAAAAGATGCGGCTTTTATCGAAGATCTGCGTACTCTGGCGCCGGACGTGATCGTGGTGGCGGCTTACGGGCAGATCCTGCCGGCGGCGCTGCTGGCGATTCCGCAATACGGCTGTCTTAATATCCATGCTTCCCTGCTTCCCGCTTACCGGGGCGCCGCGCCGATCCAGTGGAGTATTCTGGACGGGCAGAAGGAAACGGGCGTCACCATTATGCGTATGAATGAAGGACTGGATACCGGGGACATGATGCTGCAGGAAAAGATACCGATCACGGAGACGGAAACCGGCGGCTCCCTGCATGACAAGCTGTCTGCCGCAGGGGCGCGGCTGATTGTGGAGGCGCTGCAGCAGATCGAAGCAGGACAGGCCGTCTATACGCCGCAGCCGGCGGAAAGCACTACTGCGTATGCTGCTATGCTGCGCAAAGAAATGGGAAATATCGACTGGACGCAGCCTGCCGGAAAAATCGCGCTGGCGGTCAGGGCCTTTGACCCCTGGCCGGGCAGCTACACCCGGTATCAGGGAAAGACGCTGAAAATCTGGCGGGTGCGGGTGACGGAAAATACGGATGATCTTCCTGCGGGCACGGTATTTGCCGTGGACAAAACGCAGTTTTGCGTCGCCTGCGGACAAGGTGCCCTGGCAGTGGAGGAACTGCAGGCGGAAGGAAAGAAACGGATGCCTGCGGCGGATTTCCTGCGGGGCAATGGTCTGTCGGCAGGAGACCGACTGGGAGAAGCATAAATGGCGAAGGAATATGATACCAGGCAGATGGCGCTGGAAATACTGCTGAAAACAGAAGAGGGGGCTTTCGTGCATACCGCTTTGAAGGAAGCGCTGGACGCCTGCCCGGCAGCAGACCGGAATGAAAAAGCCTTTGTCAAGCGGCTGGTGACGGGAACCGTAAGCGCCCGTCTGCAGCTGGATGCGATCCTGCGCAGATTTGTAAATAAAGATCCTGCCAGACTGAAAACCAAAGTGCGGCTGATTCTGGAAATGGGACTGTACCAGATCCTGTATATGGATGCGGTGCCGGACCGGGCGGCGTGCAATGAGGCGGTTCGGCTGGCGGCGCAAAACGGCGTGGGGTATTTTAAGGGCTTTGTCAACGGAACCTTGCGGAACCTGTGCCGGAACCAGGCGTCGCTGCTGGATTTTGCGGACGTGGCGGATCCTTTGGAAAAACTGTCCCTGCGCTACGCCATGCCCCTGTGGCTGGTGCGGATGTGGGAAACCGCGTACGGCGAGGAAAAAACATTGAAGATGCTGCAGGCATTTCTGCAGGAATCGAAAACGACGGTGCGCGTCAATACGGCCAAAACGGATGCAGCCGCCTGCGGCAGGCTGTTAAACGAGGAACATATTTCATTCACGGTGCATCCCTACTGCCCGGAGGCACTGGTTTTACAAAGTACCGGAAATATTTCCGGGCTTTCTTCTTTTCAGAGAGGGTGGTATCAGGTACAGGACGTAAGTTCCATACTGGCGGGAGACGTGGCGGGCATCCGTCCCGGGGACCGGATTTTGGATCTGTGCGCGGCCCCCGGCGGGAAGGCCATGCATGCGGCGGCGAGGACAGGAGAAACAGGCAGCGTCATTGCCTGCGATCTGACGGAAAAGAAAACGGCGCTGATCGAGGAAAACGCCCGGCGGCTGGGACTGTCTCAGGTACAGGTACAGGTCAGGGACGCCTGCGTTTTTGTGCCGGCGTTTGAAGCGGGCTTTGATCTGGTGATCGCCGATCTGCCCTGTTCCGGGCTAGGGGTCATCGGCAGGAAAAGCGATATCAAATACCGGGTGCAGGAAGAAGACATTGCGGCGCTGGCAAAGCTGCAGCGGCAGATACTGTCCAACGCCCTGTGCTATGTCAGACCCGGCGGAACGCTGGTATTTTCTACCTGCACGGTGAATAAAAAAGAAAATGATGAAAATTTCCGGTGGCTGGCGTCCCGGCAGGGACTGCAGGCCGTGGGATTTTCCCGGCTGCTCTGCCAGGCGCTGCAGCAGGAACCCGGCGTAAATGAAGGCTTTCTGCAGCTCTTTCCGGGGACCCATGACTGCGACGGCTTTTTTATATCGAAATTCAGGAAGGACGGCTAAATGAAGACGGATATCAAATCGCTGACACTGGAGGAACTGACGCAGTTTGTGAAAGAACTGGGGGAACCGGCCTACCGGGCGAAGCAGATTTTCGGCTGGCTGCATGAAAAGACGGTGAAGACGCCGGAAGAAATGCACAATCTCCCAGGACAGCTGCGGGAAAAACTGCAGGAAGCCTGTGAATGGAAAACCCTGGACATCCGCACGGTACAGGCCTCGAAAAAAGACGGCACGCGGAAATATCTCTTTGCCGCGGAAGACGGCAACTGCATTGAAAGCGTGTTCATGCCCTATCATCACGGCAACAGCGTCTGCGTGTCCTCACAGGTGGGCTGCCGGATGGGGTGCGCTTTCTGCGCCTCCGGCATCGACGGGTGGGCCCGGAATCTGACAGCTTCCGAGATGCTGGAACAGGTATACGGGATCCAGAGAGACACGAAAGAGCGGGTGTCCCATGTGGTCATTATGGGAACGGGAGAACCTCTGGACAATTATGAAAATGTACTGCGCTTTATCCGGCTGCTGACCAGAGAACCGGGGCAGCGTATCAGCCAGAGAAATATTACCCTCTCCACCTGCGGCCTGGTGCCTCAGATCGAAAGACTGGCGGAAGAACAGCTGGAGATCACCCTGGCCATTTCCCTGCATGCGGTGAGCGATGCGGAGCGCAGGGAGATCATGCCGGTGGCCAGACGCTATTGTATCAGCGAACTGCTGGAGGCGGCGGAACATTATTTCGAAAAGACAAAACGGCGGATCAGCTATGAATACAGCCTGATTGCGGGGGTGAACGATTCTCCCGGACATGCGAAAGCGCTGGCAAAGCTTCTGGCAGGGCAGAACTGCCATGTCAATCTGATCCGGGTGAATCCGGTTGCGGGGAAAAGCTACCGGCAGACCACGGACGCGGCGGCGCTGAATTTTCAAAATATGCTTGAAAAATCGGGAATTAATGTTACTATTAGAAGAGAAATGGGCAGAGATATTGACGGCGCCTGCGGTCAGCTGCGCAGAAGATACCTGCAGCAGGATCCGGCGCCGGCTGCAGATCGGACGCTTTCTTTGCAGGAAGGCAAAGGAAGCGGAAAGGAATCGTTATGAAAACATTTGCCATCACAGACACCGGCAAAGCGAGAACTTCAAATCAGGATTACATTTATTCGAATGAACTGTCTGTCGGGAATCTGGAAAATCTGTTTATCGTTGCAGACGGAATGGGCGGACATCTGGCCGGTGATATCGCATCGCGCATCGCTGCGGAGACCATCGTGGATTTTGCCGGAAAATCAAAATCAGAAAAGCCCATCGAGATCTTAAGGACCGCAGTGGAAGCTGCAAATGAGCGGGTGGCAAATGAAGCAAGCGCAAATCTGGAACTGGCGGACATGGGCACGACGGTGGTGGCGGCCACCATCGCGGACCGGCAGCTGTACCTTGCCAACGTGGGGGACAGCCGGCTGTACATATTAAATGACGGCATCGAGCAGATCACCAAGGATCATTCCCTGGTGGATGAAATGGTGCGGGCCGGTTCCATCAGCAAGGAGGAAGCGCGGTTCCATCCGAAGAAAAATATCATCACCCGTGCTGTGGGCAGTAAGGAAGGCGTTCTGGTGGATATGTTTCAGGTATCCCTGGAGCCGGGGGATCTGATTCTGCTCTGCACGGACGGCCTTACAAATATGGTGGAAGACGACGACATTTTTATTCTGGTCAAACAGCAGCGGGATATTGCAGGCATGGCGCAGACACTGGTAGACGCCGCAAATGCCGGCGGCGGACGGGACAATATTTCGCTGATTCTGATAGATCCTTTTTCTGAAGAGGTGCAAACATGCTGAATGAAGGAAACATACTGGGAAACAGATATGAGATTATAGACTGTGTCGGTTCCGGTGGAATGGCGGATGTGTATAAAGCACTGGACCATAAGCTGAACCGGTTTGTGGCGATCAAGGTGATGAAGCAGGAATACAGCGAGGACACCACCTTTGTCACCAAGTTTATTGCGGAAGCGCAGTCGGCGGCGGGATTTTCCCATCCGAATATTGTCTCGGTCTATGATGTAGGACAGGACAAGGGCGTATATTATATCGTCATGGAACTGATTGACGGCATTACCCTGAAAAACTACATCGAACGGAAGGGCAAGCTGACCGTCCGGGAGGCCACAAGCATTGCCGTTCAGATTTCCATGGGCATGGAGGCGGCCCACAGCCATCATATCGTTCACCGGGATATCAAACCGCAGAATGTCATTATTTCCCGGGAAGGAAAGGTCAAGGTCACCGATTTCGGAATTGCCAGAGCGGCGGAAAGCGAGCTGAAAACGGCGGAAAATGTCATTATGGGCTCCGTACACTATACGGCGCCGGAAATGATCAAAGGTTCTGCGGTGGATTATAAAGCGGATATTTATTCTCTGGGAATCACGATTTACGAGATGCTGGTGGGAGAGGTTCCCTTTGACGGGGAGGACACGGTCAGCATCGCCATGAAGCATATTAAGGAGCGGATGCCTTTTATCCGGGTGAAAACCCCGGAGGTGCCCATCAGTCTGGACGCCATCGTACAGAAGTGTACAGAAAAGGACGCGGACGAAAGATACGGCAGTTTTGCCGAGCTGATTACGGATCTGAAGCAGTCTCTGGCCACACCGGACAGCGATTTTGTCTACGGAACCGTTGCAGTGGAGCCGGAGACCCCGGAAGAAGAAAAAGAAGCGGAAGAAGAGCCGGAAGCGCCGGAGGAAGATAATAAAAAGGAACAGCCTACAAAGTTTGACAAGACCATGACCATCATCGGCATCTGTGCCGCGGTGATTATTATCGGTCTTGGCATTGTGATCGGCGTTATGCTGAAAAACACGCTGAAATCCAGGGAAAACGCACTGAAAGATCCTTCCGGTGCGGAAGCAACCTACAATCCCGAGACCCAGCGGCAGATGATCGAAGTGCTGGGTATGACCTACGATGAAGCAAAGGCGGCTTTAAATGGCATGAATCTGGGCATTCACTTAGATGGCATGGAAGAATCGGACGAATACGAGTCAGGGCAGATTCTTTGGCAGGGATATGACAAGGGCGATATCGTTGATATCAATACGACGGTGCATGTCAAGGTCAGCTCCGGAGACGCCTATCAGGAGCTGCCCAGCGTGGTCAATCTGACGGCAGAGGAAGCCATCAAGGTCCTGAAGGATTACGATATTACGGCGAAAGAAACGTCTTATGAATACAGCGATACGGTGGAGGCAGGCTGTGTCATTGCCCAGTCTCCGGAAGCGGGCACGGCCATCACGCCGTCCACGGAAGTGGTGGAACTGACGGTTTCCAGAGGTTCCCATGTGCGCTCTGCCGTGGTACCCAATGTGAAAGGGCTGAAGCTGGAGGAAGCCAAGGAAAGTCTGAAAAAGAGCGGTCTGGAGGCTGTGGTGGTAGAAGCGCACAGCAATTCGGTGGCCGCAGGCGTGGTCATTTCCCAGAATTACGAAGAGGGCACCAAGCTGGCGGAAAATGCGTCGGTGACCATTACGGTCAGCAAAGGAAAGGACAGCGGCACGGGCGCGGCGGCGCCGGTTACCACATGGACGCTGACGGCTTCCGAGCTGCCTGCCAATTTCCAGTCGGGACAGGTTGCCATTGATCTGAAACAGAATACGGACGGATCCGCCAAAACCACGCGGATTTTTGAAGGTACGCTTTCTGCGGATGACGTTCCGTATGTGCTGAGTATTCAGGGCGCTCCCGGTGTAAGCTCGGGAGAACTGACCCTGTATCTGGACGGCAATATGCTCAAGAGCTATACCATATCCTTCTGATCGGCAGGCGCAGTATGCAGGGAAAAATCATCAAAGGCGTCGGCGGGCTCTACAGTGTGCAGGTGAAGGATCTGGGCGTGGTGGAGTGCTCGGCGAAGGGTATTTTCCGGCACGACGGGCTGACCCCCCTGACAGGGGATGATGTGGAGATCGAGCTGCTGGACGAAAAGGACATGGAAGGGCATATCACGCGGATCTGCCCGCGGAAAAACGCGCTGATCCGGCCGGCGGTAGCCAATATCGATCAGGCGCTGGTGATTTTTGCAGCGGCCCAGCCGGATCCCAATTTCAATCTGCTGGACCGTTTCCTGATTCAGATGGAACGGGCGCAGATTCCGGCGGTGCTATGCTTCAACAAGTCGGATCTGGTGACGGAGGAAGTCTGCCGGCGGTACGCATCGGTTTATCAGGCCAGCGGCTATCCGTGCCTGTTTGTCAGCGCGCGCACAGGCGCGCATCTGCCGGAGCTTAAAAAACTGCTGCAGGGCAAATGTACCGCGGTGGCGGGACCCAGCGGCGCAGGGAAATCTTCTCTCATCAACCGGCTGCAGGATACGGTCTGTATGGAAACCGGCAGCATCAGCAAAAAACTGGGGCGCGGCCGCCATACCACCCGGCATGTGCAGCTGATTGAAATTCAGAAGGACAGCTGGATTATGGACACCCCGGGCTTTGGGTCTCTGGATGTGACAGAGATCCTGCCGGAGGAATTGAAAAACTATTATCCGGAGTTTACAGAGCAGACCCCCTGCCGGTTTTTAAGCTGTATGCATGTGAAAGAGCCGGACTGTGCCGTCCGGGCAGCAGTGGAAGCAGGGCAGATCAGCCGGCAGCGGTATGACAATTACGTGGATTTGCTGACAAAACTCAAAGAAGTGAAACGATACTAAATGATACAGGAGGCCGCGCCGATTCAGGCGCGGTTCCTTGATACAAGGAGGAAGGCTTATGCGAAGCATAACTTTCAATGCCTTCCGACGACATGGCAGGTGCGCTTTTCAAGCGCGCGTGCCGATACCTTAGTAATAGGAGGAAGGCTTATGAACATCTTATCACCGTCCATTTTAACGGCGGATTTCTGGCGGCTGGGGGAGGTCGTCACAAAGATCAAAGAAAACGGCGGCAGCATGCTGCATTTTGACGTGATGGACGGCATGTTTGTGCCCAGCCTGTCTTTCGGACTGCCGGTGCTGTCTTCCATTGCAAAGGAAACGGATCTGTTTCTGGACGTGCATCTGATGATCGAAGAACCCATCCGCTATCTCGATGCCTTTGCTGACGCAGGCGCGGACGGCATCACCGTACATGTGGAGGCCTGTCAGGATATGCCGCAGACGCTGGAGAAAATCCGGGCGCTGGGCAAAAAAGTGGGCATCACCCTCAATCCGGATACGCCGATATCGGCAGTGGAGCCGTATCTGGAAATGGTGGATATGATTCTGGTGATGAGCGTCAATCCGGGCTTTGGCGGACAGAAGCTGATTCCCTCCTGCCTGGACAAAATCCGGGAGCTGAAAGGGATTCTGGACAGCCGGGGCCTCCAAAAAGACATTGAGATCGACGGCGGCATCAATCGGGGTAATATTTATGAAGTGCTGGATGCCGGTGCGAATGTGATCGTGGCGGGAAGCGCCGTGGTGGGCGCGCAGATCGAAGACAACATGCGGTATTTCTTGAACGCTATTGACAAAAAGTGATATATCATATAAAATAAAAAATGCCCCGTAAGGGGCAAGGGCGTTGTCATAAAACGGCAGGCGGTTAGCCGGATCACCCGAAAGGGGGTGAGGCCATGCGAATTACGCTACATATTGGAGCCTTCACGGTAACAATCATCGTAAAAAGCAGAAACCGCCACTCGGCCAAGTGAACGGTTTCCAGATTTTTTAATCTTCTAACTGATCCGGGCTAACCGCTTATCGACAACGCCCTTTTCTGCTTTCATTATAGCGGAATTCCCGGTTTTGTCAAGTGTGCGTATGTTTTCTCTGCTGCAGAGAAATGTTCATGCGGAGAAGAAAGGTGTTCATGCAGATAGAAGGCCGTTTCAGTAAAAATCTTTATTTTTCACAAAAAACTTTTGAGAAAATGACGAAAGAAAAAACCGTTATTCCGTTGTATACTATCCAAAAATTAATATTGTGATATCTGCTGCAATACTTTTTCAGTGGCAATATCTTTTAGTGAAGGATGGGGATAAAGTTATGAAAAAAATATTCCGGGGGATTTTTCTGGGAATCCTGCTTTTGGGCTGTTTGGCGGTTGTGTATTATATTGTGCACAGTATATACGTAGAAAACCATAAGACGATCGAAGAAAGAGCTTACGACGTCGCGGTCTATGTGTGCGAAAAGGATGTTTTAAGTTCCATTGACCCGATTTTTGAAGACTATGATTCGGATTACGTCAGGTGGGTGAACGAAGATCAGATCGAAGTAAAGGTGATCTATCATACATACTACAATGGGATCCGGAAAGAAGTGCAGTATAAAGTAAAAGTGGATGTGGAAGACGGGAAGTGCTATCCCAATGTTCCGGAAAGAGTGCTGGAATGATCCGTAATCACTTTTGATGTGAAAATGATGGAGGCAGGGCGCCTCGTCAATGTATTTGAAAACATTGGCGGGGCGTTTTTGATTTTGCCCTTTTCCGACCTGAAACGGTAGGCGCGCTGCTTAAGGTGGAAGGAATGGAGCGGTAAACGACATTTGTAAAATAAAACATTGACATCTGTAGAAGAAAGAAATATACTTGTATTATCACAAGGGAAACCATCGGTTTCTACGATCATTATACATAGAATGGAGCAGAGCAATGAAACGAATACCGGAAGCGGAACTGCAGCTGATGCTGTGTATCTGGAAAGCGAAGGAGCCGGTCTGCCGCACCGATCTGGAGGACCAGCTGAAAGAGCAGCAGTGGGCGGCGCCTACTATTATGACCATGCTGACCCGATTGGTGAACAAGGGTTTTCTTTCCATGGAAAAGCGGGGCAATGTCAATTATTATACCCCGCTGATTACGGAGGAGGACTATGCGGCCTATGAGGGGAAAACGCTGATGCGGCGGTTTTTTGATAATTCACTGAAAAACATGGCGGTATGTATGACGAAGGACCGGCAGGTGACAAAGGAAGAACTGGAGGAACTGCGGAATTTCCTGGATGATTTGAAGAAAAACCAGTCGGATTCATAAGAAGAGAGAGAAAAGTGTGATGGAAAAGAAACACAGGGTATTGCTGACGGCATTCATCATGATTCTTGTCATTTTCATGGCAGGCGAAGCAGTCACAGCCGGCGCCCGGAAGCTGCTTGACGCCGCGTGGAAACGGCATAATACAGAACAGTTTATAAAACAGATTCGGAATGAAGATGTCAATGCGCTGGAACTGTTGGATGAAGTGCCGTTAGAAGTATGTATGTCGGCCATGAAAGCCGGTTATGTCAGCGTGGATATGAAGAAAGTGTTATGGAATGACATGTCGTTCTACTATGACGATGCGGATCTGAAAGAACAGATGCTGGACATGCTGACGGACGACGAGCTGTCCCAGGCCCTGAAGTGGATGCTGGTGGAACAGACGCATTTGGAAAAAAACGATCCGGCGCGGTTGTTTGACGCCATAGGGCAGATGTTTCTGACAGCAGAGGATTATACCCATGCGGCGCGTGCCGCCGACAGTCTGTGCGATGTCCGGGACAGAGGAACGCGGATACCGTCGGAGGAAAATCCCTGGACAAAAAAATACATCGCCCCTGTTTTTGAAACGCCGCAGGATTATCCGGCGTATATTACCGTGGCCGCGGCGGAATCTGTTTCAAACTATATTGACAATGGGGATGCGCTGTGGGAATCGGCCCAGAAGGCCATTCGTGAAACCATTGTGTCTGTACCGCCCACATCGGAAAATGAAGAGATCCTGACAGCCTGTTACCAGTGGGCGGCAAAGGAGGATACCATCAAAATCATGCTGGAACAGCTGCAGGCGGTCTGGAACAATAAAACCCGGTATGATACCTGGCTGCCGAAGGCGGTTTTGAACGGACTTTCATATCACGAAGATGAAATGATTTATATTCTGCAAAATGCCCCTTCTGCCGGGGAGATGAACCAGATGATTACCTACTTCAATGCATTGGATTATTATGGCGGGGCGTTCATGATGGATGAGATTCTGCGGCCTGTGTTAGTCAGTACCATGGCAGACTGGCAGGGAGACGGTCTGGACCGGCTGGAATATTATGATATCTGCGAGCTGGATAAGAAAAACCGGATGATTATGGATCTGGATCAGGACGGCAAAAAGGATACTATCCTGGTGTACAATGGTGCGGCGCCGACAAGCCTTATGTTTACCATCGATTTCGGAAACGGCGACCATCTGACCTGTCCGGGGCCGGATGAGGGGCGGACAAACTGGCGGATGTATCCCAGACTGTACATGAAAGATATTGATAACAACGGGGTGCAGGAACTGATCGTTCTGGCAGAGTATTATACGAAAGAAACTACGTCGGAGGGGGACGAGACGGATTACGACATGCCGGGCAGCCGTTACTGGGTCGGCGTGGGCGTGTTTTCTAAGGATGCGGCTTCGGGGGAATACCGGCTGCAGACGGATGTGACCGATCCGGTGAATCTGGCGGACTTTGTAGAAGAACAGGAAATACCGGAATATATGAAATGATTACAGCGTCAAAAGCTCGAACCCACGGTATGTTTACATACCGATGGGTGAGAAGCTTTATGACGCGCCCCAACATGAGGAAGAAGTGGGGCAGGGGCCCCATGGATTCCGAATGTTGGGTAGGATTGTGAGAGCTGCGAAGCAGCGTAACAATCCGTAATCACTTTTACAGCGTCAAAAGCCCGAACCCATGGTAGGATTGTGAGAGCTGCGAAGCAGCGTAACAATCCGTAATCACTTTTGACGCTCGAATCATGAAATCGAAAAACTTAAGAGAGGAGTAAAACCATGGCTGATATTTGTACGGAAGGACTGCTGCGCCTTTTGCAGGCGACAGTGACCGCCGGATTGCTGATTTTAATAATGCTGGTCTTTTCCCGGCTGTTTCGGAAACGGTACGCAATGGCGGGGAAACAGCTGTTATGGATTCTGCTGGCGCTCTGGATGCTGGCGCCGCTTCGCTTCTCCGGATCGCTTTTTCAAATCAATCTCATCGAGTGGCATGTGGGAGATCCCGCCGGAGAAATATGGGAACATCATCTGGCGCAGACCGGCGCAGGTTTGAGTAAGGATGCGCAGGAAGAGACTTCCAGAGTATATGCCTCGATGCAGGATGAGAAACTTGCTTCTACGGCGGTCAGGGGATATCTGAACACGGATTTGCTGCAGATGTTTCAGGATGACCAGGGGCTGCTTAAGGGCTATCTTTCGAATTATCGAAACTATATTGATTTTTATACGCCCGAAAGACTGGACTATCTGCTGCGTTTTAGCGACGTGGTTCCCGAAGAAATTTCGGAGGAAGAAAGCCGCACTTTTTTCAGCCGGGTACAGAAAGGGGTTGTCTGGATCGCCGAATTTGTGCGGCAGCATATCGTTTGGATCGGCGCCGTCTGGCTGGCAGGTTTCCTGCTGTTCTGGGGCATCCATCTGGCGGTCTGGCTGGACTTCCGGAAACGTTTACGCGCCAATGGCCACGAGGCAGAGGACGCTTTGTATCTGCAGGTGCTGGCGGAAGCCGCCGCGGCGGCGGGGCTGAAAAAACAGCCGAAACTGTATCTGTATCGAAGCAGGGAGGCGGATACGGCGTCAAAGCTGTCGGTGGACAGCCCCATGGTGACGGGAGTCTTCCATCCTGTGGTATGGCTGCCGGAGGAAGAATACAGCGAAACGCTGCTGGAGGCGGTGCTCTGCCACGAACTGACCCATATATCCCATAAGGATCTGCTGGTCAAATGGATTTATCTGGCAGCCAACAGCGTACACTGGTTCAATCCGCTGGCCCGGATCATGGTACGGCAGGCCTGCAGGGATATGGAATTTTACTGTGACGCGGAGGTTCTGGCCAAAAAAAGCGGAGAAGAGCGGGCAGCTTACAACGAGCAGATGTACAGCCTGCTGAAGGCGGGGCAGTCTTCGCTGCGCAGACAGTATTTTTCCACCTGCTACAGCGGGAATATACGGGACATGAAGCAGCGGTTCTTAAACAATCTGGATGAAAAACGCAAACGCTATGGCTGGGCGCCGGCGGTGGGACTGGCCGTTCTGCTGCTGTTGTCCGGCCTTTCGGTCAAAGTGACGGCCAGCACGCTCCGGTTTTCTTTGAAGGATGCACAGGAAGCGGAAGCATCGGATACAGACGAGGACGATTCGGACGGGGATTCCTATGCCAGCGCGATGGATAGTTTTGACTGGACCGGCGAAGAAGCGAAAGCGTCGGAATCATTTGCATGGGGCAGCGTCATTCCCCACCGGATGCCGAAGGAAATGGAAGATGTGGAAGGATTCTATGCCGTTCCTATTTATGGAGAAGATTATGACGGCAACGTGTCCGTCTATTACTACAAGATTCCCCGGGAAGGGAAAAAACTGGAGGCCCCGCCGGAAGTGACCATCATATCCGGGGCGGAAACCATCCGGGATTATGCGGTGTGCGCAGACGCGTATCCTGCTGCGGAAACCACGTTTCCGCAGGACAGCCGCGTGGTGCAGGACGCAGGCAGCTTTTTTGCCGCACAGGCGGCGAAGGGGGAAGAAAATCCTCTGTTTGTACTGCCTTCGCCACATAGCTTCGGGCCGGTACAGCAGGTGCTGCTGTTGTTTCCCGAGGGAGAAATGCCGGATATGGTCAATGTCAGAGAGATCGTGCTGAATGAAGACGGGACCAGCCGCTATTCAGGCCGCGTGGGAGAAGTGGTATATCGCGTGACCAGTCCGGATGCATCTATCAGCTGCGTGCAGTTTCATCTGGCCAATCATTCCGCGATCCAGTTGTATGAAGATAATCAAAACAAAGGAAAACCGTTTCTTCGGGGCTTTCAGGTGCAGTGCGACTGGATTCAGGAAAACGGTGCATACAGCTGTACCTATCTGTTTGTGCTGCGAACCCGGGCGCAGTACTGAGTTGGGTTGATTTGTAAGAGAGGGGAGACCCAAATGAAAAGAAATATATTTTTGCTTGCCATCATTGCGATCCTGGTATTCCCTTCGTATGTTTATGGAAGTCAGGAGGATAAATCTCAAAACATCGTGTTAAAAGCAGAAGAAATTCTGGAATCGATGAAGGAAGACATTGCAAAAAGACCCGTCTTTTGGGGATTCAAAGGGAATGATGATCTCGAAAGTATTGTATTAAGCGAACCACATCGGATGATTACGACGGGCTTGATTTCGGATACGAATGTAACACGGCTGGATCAAATGTCAGAACGAAAGAATAAATGGCTGTTTACGTTGGATATCGATGGGGAATCAAAAGCATTTATAGAAATTGGAAGTCTGGAAGGCGATGATTCCTGTGTGTTGCTTTCGTTTGGCGGAATGCCGGAAGAATATAACAAGGCCAAAGAATATGCGATACAGTGTGCGCGGAATAATGATATGGAAATATCTCCGAAAATCGTACAGTATAGTGGATTTTCATGTTATGGTCTCGTTCTTTTGGATCAGGAAAACCAGGAATATATCTTGCCAGTTTCGGAATTTCGTGAATATCAGAAGGAAGAAACGCCAAGGGTTATCAATGTATCCGGGTTTGCGTCTCAGTTGAAATTTGAACAGGATTATGCGAATGCGCATGAGGATGAAACGGGATATGGCGGTTTGTTCTCTTATGGCTCCTGCCTGACAGAAGAAAATCTGCTTCCGGTAAAGGAGAAGAAAAATGCTGCTATTTATTATGTGATTGCAGCAATCACATTTGTAATCGTTATGGCAGTTGCGGCGTTTATGTTTCATCGGAGGAAAAATGATGAAAAAGTTTAAGTGGATACCGGGTATTATTGCAATTATCGTGATAGGTGTTGCCGTGTGCGCATGTGGAAATGAGAAAAAAGATTCGGCAAATCTTTTTCAAAGGCCTGATCAGAAATATAGTGAAACTAATAAGCAGCAGGAGGCGGAAAGTCCATATGTCATTGGAAAGCATGTTTCTGTCAGCAAAGCGGAGATCGAAAGCGCAGCAGATTTTTATGAATTAAGCGGTTTGGACAGGGAAGAAGCAATGGAAAAAGCCATTGCATATATGGAAGAAAGAGAAGCGCTTTATTATGCTGCGGTGAAGAACGGCTTCAATGTAACGGATGAAGAGGTGGAAGCATTTCTGGAAGAACTGAAAGAATTCATTGATTCTGCCGATAATAAGCAGGATGCGCTTGATATCATAAATCAATTCGATTCAGAAGAAGAATATTGGCAAATGGAGTTTGAAGTATATAAAAAAGATTTGCCGATTATGAAATTACGGGATTACCTGCAGCAGGAGTTTGAGAAACACAGTGGAACGCAATCCAATTCCGATATGCAGCAAGATGCGGAATGGACAACTTATTATGATAATTATAAGCAATCTTTGGTAGAGGGGGAAGCATTTGAAATTGTTGCTGAATAATGTATGAAACCATTTAATTTCATGACTTCAAAAAAGAGATGGAGTTTGTTCTGCATCATGATATTATGCCTGATCGGGCTTGAAGAACTGGTCCTTTTCGGAAGCACATATCTTTTTCAGAAAATATCGCTTCCGTGGGAACAATTTCCATATTTGCCGGTGGTATGGATTCTGACTTCACTGGTGGCCCTGGTGTGGTTATGTATTTCGAGATATACATACCGACTGAAGGAAGCCTGCCCGGAGGTGCCGGCCTTGAAACCATTGTTTGTTTTTTCGGTGTTTGGCTGCTTATATTATTTCTTCTGTTCTGTTGCAGTGTTTTCTGCAGAATGTATGCCGGATGGGTATTTTGCTTATATTCATTTTCTGTCACAGTGGGATACGCCGCTGCGGGAATTAGGACAAAACGCGTTCTTCTTTTGGCATTCGATGGGGTACTTCATGATCAATCTGCGCGTTGTTGTTCGATGGATGTGGGTGATTTTTGCAGTTTGGAGTTTTTCGGCAGTTTTCAAGCGACAGACAGGAACGGGTAATCCCAGCGGCAGGACGAAGCAATGGATGGATATACTGGTTGGCCTGGCTTTGATTCTGGGCTTATGTCCCATGGCTTCACCATACCACAATGTGTTTTTGTATTCATTTTGGGAAAATGCAGAAGCCATGCAATCCGGTGAAGCGCTTCCTTTTTCTGTGCTGTGGACATTGTCCTTATGCATTCCGCTGTTATCATGCACGGGCTGGATCCTGTTGTCCAGAGCGGCAGGCATAAAAAAGCGGAAGGAAGCAGGAGCACTTACGGCTAGGAAAGCCCTGTCTATATTTTCCATCGCTGGCATGGTGTATCATGGATATCATTTCCTGATACTCCTGCAAATACTTTTTGCGGGAACGGGGAATGTTTTCCATGTGATTTATACATATGCTTTCCGGCATCAGTGGTATATGCAATTTCGAAATGAATATTTGATCATTGAAACAGCTGGGGTGATGATGGCGCTGCTGAGTATTGCCGCGGCTTTGATGGTCCTTTTGACAGCACTGTGGAAAGCAGGGAAACCTGCGATTCAGAAGTATGTAAAATATACGGAAAAAATTAAAATGATTGCGGTTTTGGGTACATTGCTGATCCTGATTGCTGCAAACTGGCCGGTTTCCTCCGGGCTTCCATTATGGCTGTCGCAAGCGGCGAAAAGCAACAAAATGACAGAAGTCAGCAGTCATTCGAATGTGTTTTCTCAGATTTGCCGGCTGACCGCACCGGGAAAATCCGTGCAGGCGCCGGAAATTTACGGAAACATGGATGCCTGTTTCTGGCGAATGCTGATTGCAATGTGCGGAAACGCTGTATTTCTTTTCGCCTGTATCCTTTTGTGCCGTTATCTGTTCCGATATTGGAAAAACAGGAAAACTGCAAGCCAGGGCAAGACGTTTCATGGAAAAGACAGAAAAAACCGTGCATCCGTTATTATCGGGATTTCTTTATTTGTGCTGTTTTCCATCTATTGGGTCATTATGCCGATCTGCCATATTTTGCCGGATCCCTACCTGGGACGTGAATCAATGCCGGTCAGCGGAAGGAGCTTAATGTTCCTGCTTTTTGCCACGGCTGCGTGGAGCTGCCTTTATATCGGGTGTATACGCATGAAACAAAGAAGCATACGTAGCATGGGGTTGTCTGTCGTCCGACAATGCGCATGGATCGGCGTTGTAATTCACATTTGGCTGCTGTTTGCCTTTTGCCATATGAAATTATACGGCGCAGAAAGTATTTATCTTCGGATGTATGATTTAGCAGGCAGCGGAACAGATGCAGAATTATGGATAAGCGTGATTCGGATGTTTGTTGAAATGATTCGTGTGATTGTGCTGGTGGCCGGACTGACGGCCGGCGCTGCGGGGATATATCACATGCATTGCATCAATGCTAAAACAAGGGATAAGCTGCATATAAAATAATGATGATTGGAGCCATGAATCAATGGGATATATTTTAGACTTGAGAAAAATAGAAGGCGTTGGACACAGGCCGCTTCAAATGGTGGGGTGCGGCGTAGTTCTCTTTGATGAACAGAATAGAGTGCTGTTAGAACAACGAGCGGATGACGGCACCTGGTGCGTGCCCGGAGGAAGTATGGAACTGGGCGAGACACCGGAAGAAACGGCAAGACGTGAGTGTATGGAAGAAACAGGATTGCTTGTAAAAGATCTGCAATTATACAATGTGCAGTCCGGAGAGGAGTGCCACTTTACTTACCCCAATGGGGATGAAGTGTACGCAGTGGATATTAATTTTATCTGTAAATCCTTTGAGGGAACATTAAAGAGGCAGGAAGAGGAGGTGTTTCAGCTTCGCTTTTTTGCAAAGGAAGAACTGCCTGAGAATTTGGGTGATAATGACAGAGCGTTGATTGAAGAAATTTGGGAAAAGGGAGACACAACATGCCGCATGTGACAGTGAAATTATGGGGAGATTCTATGAAATAAAGAAAATCTGGCAAATCAAAAAAAGTCCGAACAGGTAGTGTAAATCACTCCGGAATAACCAAAAATAAATGGTAGATGTTGAAGAATGGTGGTATAATGAAAAAGTGAAATCAAATTGGTAATGGTGTTGTCATTTCTTATAGCAAATTATTTGAAAATATGTTTATCATGCTATGTTCACTACAGTGAATATTTCAGTGTGGTAGTTCCTACGCAAATTTACATCTTTGGGCTGGATTTTCATTTGGAATATTCAGTAGGAACTGTTAATCAACAGGAAAACTGCAAAGGCAGGTATTTTGATGGAAAACATTGGAATAGAGACAGAGCAAATTGAATACAAGAAAACAACCGGAGAATTAAAGGAAGCTATCACATCTATTGTCGCTATTTTGAATAAGCATGGCTCCGGTGAACTGTATTTTGGCGTCAGAAACAATGGAGATGTATTGGGGCAAGTGGTAAACGATGAGACTTTGCGCAAGGTAAGTCAGGCGATTAAGAATCATATTACGCCATCTATTTTCCCGGAAATTACAATTAAGACATTTGAAGGTGAAAAGCAGACAGTGTATGTAAAGTTTTCTGGGGATCAGCAACCTTATCTTGCTCATAATATTGCACGTATCAGACAGGCAGATGAAGATCTTGTTATGTCACAGGAAATGTATTCGGAGATGTTGTTAGCCAGAGGTGGCGAAAAATACAGTTGGGAAAATCTGCCGTCAGAGTATACGATAGAAAATATTGATATGGGTGCATTTAGGTCATATTTGACGAAAGCGAAAGCTGTTGGCAGAATTGAATTTGACTCAGATGATCTGGTTGTGGTTTTGGAAAAGTTAGGTCTTTTCTCTAAGGACGGTATACATCTTTTAAATGCAGGAGCTGCTTTATTTTGCCCGTGTACGACAAATGATGTTCAGATGGCAAAGTTTGCTACAAATGTGAAAGCAACTTTTACAGATATACGACGAGAGGATAAAGGTTCTATTATAGGTTTAAGCAAAGTATGTGAGCAATATATTATTGATGCAATGGACTGGAAAGCGGACATAATTGGTCTTGATCGAGTAGAAACACCAGAAATACCGATAGAAGCTATTCGGGAAGCAGTTGTTAATTCTTATGGACACAGATTGTATAATAACAATCAGTGTAATGAGATTGATGTCTTTAAAGACAGGATTGAAATTCACACAACTGGTGGATTTCCTAAAGGTCATACACCAGAGGAATTTCTAGACGGCAATAAAAAAGCAATTCGCAGAAATAAGATAATTACAGGCGTCCTATATTATTCCAAGGATATGGAGACATTTGCTACTGGACTTAAACGCATTAAGGATTTGTGCGATGCGGCTGGATGTAAGGTGGAGTTTAGAACAGAAAAAGACGATTTTGTGGTTGTGTTTTATAGAAATCTTCGAGAAACATGGGAGAAGGAAAGTAAAAAGCAAAGTGTAGAAAATCCAAAACATCAGCATGATGTTTTAAAAGATGTTTTGGAAAATCGAATAATGGCTCTTTTGTCTGAAAATAATAAACTTAATCAAAAACAAATATCAGCGAGGACAGGGAGTTCTATCGCATCAGTACAGCGTGCAATGAAGAAACTTTCTGAACAGGGAAGGATTATTCGTGAAGGAGGAAAGCGCTTTGGGTATTGGAAAGTCAAATAGAATCATATCGACATCTATTTACTGGTGGTGTTATGAAAAGATTACTATGCGTATACATTTTTCTTTTGCTGAGGCGTGGGCAATATTCATAGATGGGTTTCATAGATTGAAGTAATTTAACCCAAGAAGAAGTACTTAATGATTCCCCCATCGGGAGTGTAAAATAATGTCTTTCGATCGGAACTAAAAATATTTTTCTTCCCATAATATGACTTCATAAAAGATTGGTAACATCGCTTGTCTGCTTTTTGTCAAGGCATATTTCACAGGAGGAAGGCTTATGCGAAGCATAATTTTCAATGCCTTCTGACGACATGGCAGGTGCGCTCTTTTTGGCGCGCGTGCCGTTATCTTAATAGTGGGGTGATTATATGAATTTAGCAAAAATTTCTTCCAATGGTCAGATCACGGTTCCAGTTGAAATTCGTCGTTTGCTTGGACTCAAATCCGGCGACAAAATCCTTTTTTTTCAGAAACAGTCTGCAAATAAAAAGTCAAGCATAAATTTGTGAACTTTGAAAATTTTATACAGGTTGAATAAAAAGCACAAAAAC
>CANRGZ010000015.1 GCA_947630295.1 uncultured Lachnospiraceae bacterium
GAGGAAGGCTTATGCGAAGCATAACTTTCAATGCCTTCCGACGACATGGCAGGTGCGCTCTTCAAGCGCGCGTGCCGTTACCTTAGAGGAAGGCTTATGCGAAGCATAACTTTCAATGCCTTCCGACGACATGGCAGGTGCGCTCTTCAAGCGCGCGTGCCGCTACCTTAATAGGAGGAATTATGGACGAGAACATGAAAAAACTGGCGCAGCAGCTGGTAAGGTATTCGATTGCAGCAAAACAGGGAGACAAGGTATACGTGGATTATATCGGGCCGTCCACGAAGCCGCTGGCCCGCGCGGTCATTAAGGAAATCTATGCGGCGGGGGCGGTGCCCTTTGTTCATTTTACCGATCCGCAGGTACAGCGGGAAACGCTGCTGCACTGTACGAAAGAACAGGTGGAACTGATGGCAGAACTGGGCGCAGCGGAGATGGCGCAGATGGACTGCTATATCGGCATCCGGGGGTCGGACAATATTTCGGAACTGTCGGACGTGCCCATGGAAAACCGGCAGCTCTATAACCGCATTTACGAAACGAAGGTACACCATGAGATCCGCGTTCCCAAAACCCGCTGGGTGGTGCTGCGCTATCCCAATGCATCTATGGCCCAGCTTTCGGAGACCAGCACCGAAGCCTTTGAAGATTTTTATTATCGGGTATGTACCCTGGATTATTCCAAAATGTCAAAGGCAATGGACGCGCTGGTGGCGTACATGAACCGCACGGACAAAGTACGGATCACAGGGCCGGGCACCGACATCAGCTTTTCCATCAAAGGCATCGGGGCCGTTAAATGTGACGGGCACTGCAATATTCCGGACGGCGAAGTCTATACTGCGCCGGTGAAGGAATCCGTCAACGGAACCATCACATACAACACCGCTTCGGTGCAGAGCGGATTCCTCTTCAGCAACGTATCGCTTCGTTTTGAAAACGGAAAGATTGTGGAAGCCACAGCCAATGATACGGAACGGGTCAATCACGTATTTGATACGGACGAGGGGGCGCGCTACGTCGGTGAATTTGCCATCGGCGTCAATCCCTATATTCTGAAGCCCATGCAGGATATTCTTTTTGATGAGAAGATCGCGGGAAGCATTCATTTTACGCCGGGCAACTGTTATGAAGACGCGGACAACGGCAATACCAGCGCCATTCACTGGGATCTGGTGCTGATTCAGCGCCCGGAATACGGCGGCGGCAAGATCTATTTTGACGATGTGCTGGTACGGGAAAACGGCATCTTTGTGGCGGAAGAGCTGAAAGCCTTAAATCCCGAATTTCTGAAATAAGGCGCGAAAACCGTGCTTGCATTCCGGCAGTACCTGTGCTACACTAAGGCACGTCGGTATTTTGATACCGGCCGGATCAGTGAGTTCGAAACCATCCTCACTTAAAACAAAACTAAGGAGAAAAAAGCAATGAAAACAAAGACACTTTATTTAACCAGGGCTGCGATTATTGCGGCCCTTTACGTTGTCCTCACCTATGCGGCAAATCTGCTGGGCCTTGCCAGCGGGAGCATTCAGGTGCGCTTTTCTGAGGCCCTGACCATCCTGCCCATCTTTTTCCCGGAAGCCATCGGCGGACTGACTGCAGGCTGTCTGCTGGCCAATTTTCTGACCGGCGCCACGGCGCTGGACATCGTCTTCGGAACCCTGGCCACGCTGATTGGTGCGGCGGGGACTTGGGGGTTCAGAAAAATCGTGCCGCTGGCCATCGCCTGCCCCATTGCGGCCAATGCGCTGATCGTTCCCTTCGTACTGGCGTATTCCTACAACGTGCATCCCATCTGGCTTTCCATGCTGACCGTCGGTGCGGGAGAAGTGATTTCCTGCGGCGTTCTGGGAACCGCGCTGTATTTCTGGGTAAAGAAAAACAAGCGGATCCTGAAAGCGGAATAATGAAAATGCAAGCAAAAGAAAAGACAGGCTGTCGTCAAACAGCCTGCCTTTTTTGAACAGAAAAATCAGTCTTCCAGATGGAATGCAACTTCGATATCTTTGACTTCCTCATCGTTGATGGGTACCACATCGCCGATGCCGTTGGCGGCAATGATCGAATGGGCGGAAAATTCCGCAACCTCCAGACGGTCAAAGGCGTTGATGAGGCTGGTGCCGGAAACCATGACGGAATCGTTTTCAAAGATCAGCATCGGGCAGCTTTCACTGAAGGTATTGGCAATGTCCAGGATGCTGGAATACGATTTGCCGAAAGGAATCTTTTTGGCTTTCCGCAGCATGATATAGCTTTCGGGAATGGTGCGGGAATCAAATTCCGCGTCCGTGATGGCAAACGCCATGATATAAGGCGGATGCGCCAGAATCAGGGAATTGATCTCTTTGTGCAGATCGTAAATGGTCTTGTGCAGCAGTACGGAACGGGAAGGGGTCTTGCCATCTTCACAGCGTCCGTTCTGAATCCGGACGATATCCTCCGGTTCAATATAGGCCCGGTCGATGCGGTAAGGCGTAATGATAAAGGAACCGTCGCTTAAACGCTGGGAGAAGGTTCCCTGGGTGGCGCCGAACAGTTTCTGCGAATACGCCCGCTTGATCAGCTGTACCATTTCTCTTCTGGCGGCTTTTTCCTCGCTGGAAATGCTCTTGGGGACAAAGGTTTCCAGAAGCGGCATATGATTGGAGCCGGAAGTTTCCAGCAGCTGCTGCGTAAGCACGCGGATGTTGCCGTTGAGACGTTTGGCATCGATCTGGAGCTTGGCAAGGGTCTCCAGTGTTTCAAACTTCTTGAAGGCTTCAAACAGGGAACCGGAGCCGATAACCACGCCGTGATTCCACATCATGGCAATGTCATGTCCCGCCTCGAACTGTTCCGCGATCCGGTCGCCCAGAGCGGCGGAACCCGGCACTTCGTAGCCGGCAATACCAATATTGCCGCAGATATTTGCGGAAGCCGGCGTCAGATAAACCTCCGGCACCTTGCGTGCAAGACTGAAAGCGACCAGCGCAGGCGGATGTGCGTGCAGTACGGCCTTGATGTCCGGCCGGATTTTGTAAATGTGAGCATGGAAAGGCAGTTCCACCGACGGCGTATGAATACCGATGACGGTTCCGTCCGGTTTTACCTGCATAATGTCCTGCCGCGTCAGAGATCCTTTGTCAATGCCGCTGGGCGTGATCCAGATATCTCCCTGATCGTCCATGATGGACAGGTTGCCGCCGCTGGTGGTGGTCATTCCGTGTTTGTAGATCCGTTCCATGATCATAATGAGCTGATCCGCCGGATGCATGTAATCAAATCGCATGTAAAATTCCCTCCTTTATCATAAAACAAGATTATTCAAAGTTATTATTATTATTCTCAAAGTCTTCATCGTCGGTTTCATAGGAATTGCTGAATACGACTTCCAGTGCCAGCGGATTGGAACGCTGCAGAATCAGTTTATTCTTATAAGTCTGATAGACACTGACCATGATCTGATCGCCGTCTTCAAAATCGTCCAGGCGGCAGCGGAGATGATGCTCGTCCATCAGCTCCGTTTCCACAGGCGATTCATTGATATAGATACGGCTGTATTGGGTGAAATAATCCCCCGTGACCAGTAAAACAGCTTCGTCGTCTTCCGACTGCTTCACTTCGGAAATGGAAACCTCGTTGACGCCGAATTTCATCTCCGTAGGTTCGTAGATATCATTGCCGCCGTAAACATATTTTTCACCGTACAGAATATCATATTCAAGGATTTCCAGATCTTCCAGATAGGTTTCTTCATCCATGACGCCGCGGTTGGTCTGATGGAAATTGTTGATGACGCCGTTGTCAAAGCCCAGATAATCCATGACTTTGGAACCGAGCTGATATGCCTCGATATCTTCATCCGCCAGCGGGATCTGGTTTTCCTCATTGCTCCAGATAAAATACTGGGTCTGCTTCAGGGTCAGCCCATTGGGCAGGTCTTCGTCGGTGAAACCAAGTCCCGGCAGATGATCGCCGTAACCGATCAGCAGGACGGGTTCATCATAGGCGGAAAGCTCCGCCGTCAGTTCCCGCAGGAAATCGTCCATTTCCCGGGTCTGATTCGCATAATATTCAATGCCGTACCATTTGGATTCCAGCGCGCCGTCTAAGAGCTGAATCGTCGGATTTTCAATGAGCTGTGAGGACGGATATTTTCCGTGTCCCTGAACGGAAATTGTATAAATAAAATCCCGGTTGTCCGTTGCTTTTAAATCCGTCATGATCTCTTTGGTCAGGAACTTGTCCTTGGCCCAGCCGTTGGGGGTATTTTCCGTGATATTCATCAGCTCAAAACTGGTAAAATCATCAAATCCGAAATGGGCGAAGATCTTGTGGCGATTGTAAAAGGACGCCCGGTTATTATGTATGGCATGGGTGGCATAGCCCTGGTCATGCAGATTAAACGCCAGACTTTCACAGGAGGTATCTTTGAGCACCGTCTTGTAGGGATATTCTCCCGGTCCGAAAAAGTCCAGATCCATGCCGGTAATGACCTCAAATTCCGTATTGGCGGTACCGGCGCCGATGCAGGGCATCGAAAGATAGCCGGAGGGACAGTTTTCAATCAGAGAACGGAAATAAGGCACCGGATCTGCAGAGAAGGAAAGCTTACTGACTTCGGTGATATCAAAGAAAGATTCCAGCTGCAGAAAGATAACGTTGTATCCGTCATAGCGTTTCTGCACATCTTTGATGCGGACGTTTTTCACCTCTTCCGGCTTGGGTGCATCGGAAGAAGCAGGGGTTGCGGCCTCCGTCGGTGTGTCATTGACGATCTCGTGGGTCTTATCCTTGGAATAGGTTTTGGGCTTGGCAATGCCTGTATCGAAAATCGAGCTGCAGAAGCAGTAGGCGAAGCCGTTGTCCAGATAGGCGTCCGCCAGATTGGGAAATTCCGTATCCAGAAGGCCGGTGCTTCGTCCGACGGAAGAAGCCACTACCGTCAGCAGAAAACTGAATACAATGATGATAACGCCGTGGGAGATTTTACGGTTCTGGTCCACCGGCGATTTCTTTGCAAATATAATGAAAGCGAAAATCAATAATACGGCAAAAATGGCAACGCCGATAATGGCGCCCACGGAAGCATATTTTGTCAAAACGGCCAGCGCCGTATCGATCATACCGAAATCCACTGCGGAAAAAGGAGTGACACGGTAGGAAAGCAGGACAAAATCACAGAGTGCAAAAATAATCCAGATCGAGGAGATCAGGATCATCGCAAAATACTTCTTTTTGAACAAAAGTCCGAAAGAAACGGTAAACATAATGACCAGCGCGCCGTAAAGGATGACGTAAGGCTGTTTGACCACTGCCACAAAGCCGCCCCAGAAACTGCCGGTAATGACGCCGTTGGCCTGAAACCGTGCAAGGGTTTCCACGATGAGGTTGATCCCCAGTGACCACAGAAACAGGATCAGCAGGGATTTCGGCTTGATTTCGGAAATCGGTTCGATGATGTATTTGCGAAGTTTGTTTTTCATTGGAACATCCTTTTTGTATGAAATGATATGTATTTTGCCGGGGGCAAAAGTCCACACATCATCATAGCACAATTCCTTTTAAAGTCAATTTGTTTGGAATGGCAAAAAATGAACTTTGCGTGAATTGTTCTTTAAAAATTTCGAAAGATTTCCTTCTATATTAATTAAAAAATAACCGGGCCGTTTTTTCGTCTGTGCGAAGTCCGGTCCGGTTCCTGTCTGTTTTATAGGCCGTTGGCAGTCTGAAATGTACGGATGGCGTCCACGGTCTGTGCGTAATCTTTCGCAACCTGTGCTACCATCGGGTCATCTGCCGAAACATTGCCGGAGCGAAGCGTTTCCGTCAGTGCGGTACTGGAGTGTTCGAGTTTGGTGAAGGCCAGGTTCTGGCACATACCCTTGATGGTATGGGCGGCACGGAAGGCCTCGTCGTGACTGCCGTTGTTCAGGGAGTCGCAGAGCAGCTGGTAACTTCCGTCATCTAAAAATTTCAGTACAAATTTCTGAATCAGCCGGTCGCTGCGCAGGCGGCCAAGCACCTCATCGTAGCTGCCTTCCAGTGCGGCGTAGCATTCCTGTAAAGTCATAGATATCCCTCCTGCCTGATTGCATGGACCCCCGGTATACCGGTCCGATGCGCGATGGATTCAAATTCTGATTCAAAATTATAGCATGGATTTTGTAAGAAGTCTATCAAAAAAGTTTTCGAGTGATCTGAAACCTGTACTTTACAAATATTGGATGAGCAAGTATAATAGACTGTAACGCCCTGAGCAATCTGCGGCGTGATTAGCTGACATATTGAGGTGTTCCATGGAAAGATATATTGTAAAAGGCGGCATTCCGCTGGTGGGCAGTGTGGAAATCAGCGGAGCCAAAAACGCGGCGCTGGGGATCATTGCCGCGGCAATTCTTACCGAAGACGCAGTTACCATAGATAATATACCGGATGTCAATGACATTCATGTCCTGTTAAATGCAATCGAAGATCTGGGTGTGATCGTAAAACGAATTAATGCCCATTCTGTCATTATTAATGCTTCTACCATTTCCAAACTGAGAACCGATTATGATCCGATCAAGAAAATCAGAGGGTCCTATTACCTCTTAGGCGCGCTGCTGGGCCGCTTCCATAAAGCGGAGGTTTATCTGCCCGGCGGCTGCAATATCGGATCAAGGCCCATAGACCAGCACATCAAGGGATTCAAGGCACTGGGCGCCAATGTGGGCATTGAGGGCGGTTTTATTACCGCCTGCGCGGAGTCGCTGCAGGGCGGCCATATCTATTTTGATGTGGCAAGCGTGGGTGCGACCATCAATCTGATGCTGGCAGCGGTGCTGGCAGAGGGCAGGACGATCATTGAAAATGCGGCGAAGGAACCGCATATCGTTGATGTGGCCAACTTCTTAAACAGCATGGGCGCCAATATCAAAGGCGCCGGTACGGATGTGATTCGAATCAATGGCGTGGAGCGTCTGCACAAAACGGAATATACGGTGATTCCGGATCAGATCGAAGCGGGCACTTTTATGTTCGCGGCGGCGGCCACTCAGGGGGACATCACCGTAAAAAATGTGATTCCAAAGCATCTGGAGGCGGCCAGTTCCAAACTGACGGAGATCGGCTGCCGCGTCAAGGAATTTGACGATTCCGTGCGGGTGTACTGTCAGGGAAGATTAAGGAGCACCAAGATCAAGACGCTGCCGTATCCGGGCTTTCCGACGGATATGCAGCCCCAGATCGCGGTGACGCTGGCGTTGTCTTCGGGCATTTCCATTGTGACGGAGACGCTTTTTGAAAACCGGTTCAAATATGTGGATGAACTGATCCGTATGGGCGCAAATATGAAGGTGGAAGGCAATACCGTGATTATTGAAGGCGTGCAGCGTCTAAGCGGCGGGATTATCTCCTCCCCGGATCTGCGGGCCGGCGCGGCGCTGGTGATTGCAGCGCTTGCGGCAGACGGTATTTCGGTGGTAGAAGACGTGAAATACATTCAAAGAGGATACGAACGATTCGATGAAAAACTGAAAAGTCTGGGGGCGCAGATCGAGCGGGTCAGCTCTGACCGGGATCTGCAGAAAGCCAGATTTATGCTGAATGCAGTGTGAGAAAGAGAGAACAGACGAAAAAAAGACGGCCCGGCGGCCGTCTTTTTTTGAAATCTTTAATCATTCCGTCTTCCGCCGCCGACGATCAGAAGCAGGCGCAGCAGCTGTGTAACGGAAACCGCCAGCGCCGCAACGTAGGTCAGCGCCGCCGCATTCAGGACTTTTTTCGCTGCCTTCTGCTCTTCCCCGGTCAGAAGATAGGAAGATTCGATGATCTGCAGCGCCCGGTGGCTGGCATTGTACTCCGTGGGGAGCGTCACCAGCTGGAAGAATACGCAGAGGCAGAAGCACAGGATGCCGATATAAGCCAGCTGGATAAAAGAATAACTGAAAGCGGACAAAATCAGTCCGATAAAAATCAGCGGAACCGCCAGTTTGGAACCAATATTGGTGATCGGGATAATGGCGCTGCGGATGCGGATCGGCAGATAATCCACGGAATGCTGGATCGCATGTCCCGCCTCGTGACAGGCTACGCCGATGGCGGAGGCCGAAGTATTGGAATAAACGCTGTCGGACAGCCGGATGACCCGGGCCTTGGGATCGTAGTGATCGGTGAGATTACCGCTGATGCGCTCAATGGTGATATCCCGCAGACCATTGGAATCCAGCACATAGCGTGCGGCCTGTGCGCCGGTCAAGCCCTTTGCGGTCTTGAGTTTTGCATATTTTTTGAAAGTCGTATTGACCCGCGCGCTGGCCCAGAGTGAAAAAAACAGGGCGGGCAGCAGCAGAATATAGGTATAATCAAAATAAAAAGGCATCAGGATTCCTCCTCCTTTTATTTAAGGTATCGGCACGCGCGCTTGGGAAGCGCACCTGCCATGTCGTCGGAAGGCATTTTGAGAATGCTTCGCATTAGCCTTCCTCCTCCTTAATGTTTTCTTCCTCATCTTCCGGAATCGTCCATGCGTCGGGATTTTCCTCCGGGGTTTCTTCTTCCGGTTTTTTGCGGTTGATGTAGATACTGAACAGTTTATTATAAATGAAGGACTGTCCGTAAGCGATGGCCGCGCACCCGATAAACAGGAAGATCGGGAACATGATGGAAAACTTGTAAAAAATGAAGCCGGCAGCGGCAAAAGACAACAGAATGCCGACGGTCCAGGGCAGATGCCGGATACTTAAAATCAGTGAATTTTTGAAGGTGTATTTGATCTTGTTCACAAATTTGGACTGCAGCGGGAAAATAAAAGAGAAAATCAGCAGCCAGATCATGATCATCATAAACAGCAGAGACAGCACCAGCAGCTGCATCGTGCTGTTCATATGCAGATCCACATGGAAGATCAGGAACAGATCGTAGCCTAAAAATACGCCGACCACCAGCATAATGAGCCAGATGACCGTGCTTTGCAGAAAATTCTGCTTGAAGGATTTAAAAAAATTCCGGAAGACGTAGCCTTCGTCCCCGGCGGCCAGCTTCATGGTGGAAAAATACAGGGCGGTGGTGGAGGCGCCGATGGTAACGATCGGAAGACAGCAGATCAGCCATACCACGTTTAAAATAATCAGATCTCCCACCCGGTTCAGAAAAGTAAAAAACGGACCGTCAATATTAAAGAAATTATTCATAGCGGACTCCTTTGTATAGCGGAAAAATGACGGGAAACGTATGTCCTTTGACAGCGGTTTTCCCATATTGAGAATATTCTACTCGCTAAATGTGAAAAAAGCAAGGAATCAATTGATTTTAAAGGTTGACATCATATTTTCATTCAGCTAGAGTTATTTTTAAGGGACGCCGCCCGGACAGAGGCGGCGGCGTCCAGACAAAAACGCAGGAGGAAAAACATATGGCGACGTTTATCGGCATCGATCTGGGAACTTCCGCAGTCAAGACACTGCTGCTGGACGAAAACGGAACGATATTAAATATAGTGTCCAAAGAATACCCGCTTTATTTCCCGAAACCGGGCTGGTCCGAGCAAAATCCGCAGGACTGGTATACGCAGACCGCCGCGGCGGTGCGGGAACTGGTGGCGGCGTTTGACGCGTCACAGGTGGCGGGCATCAGCTTCGGCGGGCAGATGCACGGACTGGTGGTACTGGACAAAGCGGATGCGGTGATCCGGCCGGCGATTCTCTGGAACGACGGCAGAACGCAGAAGGAAACGGACAACCTCAATCAGCGCATCGGAAAGAAACAGCTTTCCGCCTGGACCGCCAATATTGCATTTGCGGGCTTCACGGCGCCGAAACTGCTGTGGATGAAGGCAAACGAACCGGAACTGTTCGCAAAAATCGACAAAATCATGCTGCCGAAGGATTATCTGGCATACCGCTTTACCGGCAACCACTGTACGGACGCTTCGGATGCTTCCGGTATGCTGACCTTTGATGTAAAACACAGAAAATGGTCCGCCGAAATGCTGGAGGTGCTGGGCCTTTCAGAAACACAGTTTGCCCATGTATATGAAAGCTATGCGCCGGTAGGGCATCTGTGCCCCCGGGCAGCAAAGGATCTGGGCCTGCCGGAAACCGTGATTGTGGCGGCAGGCGCGGGAGACAATGCGGCGGCGGCAGTAGGCACCGGCACCGTGGGGGAAGGCGCCTGCAATATTTCCCTGGGAACCAGCGGAACGATTTTTATTTCTTCGGAGCATTTCCGGGTGGACGACCACAATGCGCTCCATGCCTTTGCACACGCGGACGGTTCGTATCATCTGATGGGCTGTATGCTGTCGGCGGCGTCCTGCAACAAATGGTGGATGGAGGATATTCTGCAAACAAAGGATTTTGCAGAGGAACAGGCAGATATCGATGCCCTTGGTGAAAATGATGTCTATTATCTTCCGTATTTAATGGGAGAACGGTCTCCCCATAATGACCCTTCCGCCCGGGCGGCCTTTGTCGGGATGCGGATGGATACCACGAGAAAGCAGATGACCCAGGCAGTGCTGGAAGGCGTGGCCTTTGCCCTGCGGGATTCGCTGGAGGTTGCAAAAAGCCTCGGACTGGAAATCAAAAAGACCAAGATCTGCGGCGGCGGCGCAAAGAGCAGGCTCTGGTGCCGGATGATCGCAAATGTGCTGAATCTGCAGGTGGAGCTGCCGGAAAATGAAGAAGGCCCCGCGCTGGGGGCCGCAATGCTGGCGGCCGTGGCCTGCGGCAGATATGCGTCGGTACAGGAGGCTGCCCGGCAGCTGGTCAGAGTGCGGGAAGTCATCGAACCGGAAGCGGCCCTTGCCGCACGGTATGACGAAAAATATCAGGTATTCCGGCAGTTCTATCCCGCGCTGAAGACAATCTGGCAGCAGGAAGGGTAAGCCCGTTGGCAATGTGACGGCGCAGCACTTTCAATTTCCGTCAAATTGACAGAACTGGAAAAAAGTGAGCTCCTTTTTTGATGAATTGACAAGGAAAAGCGGAAAAAATTGTGGGTTATGGTAATGGAATCGATGATTACAGATGATATAATTGAAGCATAAAAATTTCGAAAAAGGAGATTATCTATATGTCCAGTGTATCATTAAAAGATATTTGCAAGGTTTATCCCGGAAGTTCCGTGGCTGCCGTAAAGGATTTCAATATCGAAATCGAAGATAAAGAGTTCATCATTTTCGTAGGTCCTTCCGGCTGTGGTAAGTCCACAACCCTTCGTATGGTTGCAGGTCTGGAAGAAATCACTTCCGGCGAACTTCGTATCGACGGCAAGATCATGAACAACGTAGAGCCGAAAGACAGAGATATCGCCATGGTATTCCAGAACTACGCGCTGTATCCGCATATGACCGTGTATGACAACATGGCGTTTGGTCTGAAGCTTCGTAAAGTTCCGAAAGATCAGATCGACAAGATGGTAAGAGAAGCTGCCAAGATCCTTGACCTTGAGCAGTATCTGGAAAGAAAACCGAAGGCTCTGTCCGGTGGTCAGAGACAGCGTGTTGCCATGGGCCGTGCAATCGTTCGTAACCCCAAGGTATTCCTGATGGATGAGCCGCTGTCCAACCTGGATGCGAAGCTGAGAGTACAGATGAGAACTGAGATTGCAAAACTGCATCAGAGACTCGGTACCACCATCATCTATGTAACCCATGACCAGACAGAGGCGATGACGCTGGGAACCCGTATTGTTGTTATGAAAGACGGTATCGCACAGCAGATCGATTCTCCGCAGAACCTTTACAATGAACCCTGCAACCTGTTCGTTGCCGGATTCATGGGATCTCCGCAGATGAACTTCCTGGATGCGGTTTGCCATATCGAAGGCGAAAAGGTAACCCTGCAGATCGGTGAAAGCCATGTCGTAACACTTCCGCCTGCAAAAGCGAAAAAGCTCATCGACGGCAAGTACGACGGCAAGAAGGTTGTTATGGGTATCCGTCCTGAGGATATTTATGATGACGAGATCATGATCGCCAACAATCCGAACAGTATCATCAAGTCTACATTGAATGTATACGAACTGCTCGGCGCCGAAGTATTCCTGTACTTCGATCTGGAAGGCACACAGATGATCGCTCGTGTAAATCCTCGTACTACAGCTCGTCCGGGCGACGAAGTTGTATTCGCTATGGATGTTAATAAGATCCATGTATTCGACAAGGAAACCGAGTGCACGATCACAAACTAATACAAAATACGACATGCGGGAGGGCCGGAAAATGATCCGGCTCTCTTTTTTTGGTTTATGGGAAAGATGTACAGAAACACTATTGTTTTTACAGTGACTTTAATGTATAATAACGAAAGATATTGCATGGGAGGATGGAATCGTTGAACAAAGAGAATTTGACTTTGCAGCACGTATTTTCGGATGTGGATATGTATTTATTCGGGCAGGGAACCCATTATGACCTGTATAAAAAACTGGGTGCGCATCCTGCGGTTGAAAACAATGTGCATGGGGTCAGGTTTTCCGTCTGGGCGCCTCATGCAGTGTCCGTCAGTCTCATCGGAACGTTTAATGGCTGGGATGAGCGCGCAGACCGCATGCAGCGTCTGGAACCGCTGGGCATTTATACCTGTTTTGTTCCCGGCGCGGAGGAAGGACAGCTGTATAAATATATGATCTGCACAAAGGATGGCCGGAAGCTGTATAAATCGGACCCCTTTGCGTGCTATGCCGAGCTGCGTCCGGGGACGGCTTCCAGAATATTTGACATCAGCCGCTATCAGTGGAAAGATGACAGGTGGATGGAAAAACGGCGCAGCAGCAATGTTTATGAAAGCCCGATGTCCATTTATGAGGTGCATCTGGGATCCTGGCAAAAGCATACGCCCTGTACGGAGACCGACGGGTTTTATACATATCGTGAGATGGCGAAGGCCCTTTCCGATTACGTAAAGGACATGGGGTATACCCACGTTGAACTGATGGGCATTGCCGAGCATCCCTTTGACGGTTCCTGGGGATATCAGGTGACCGGGTATTATGCGCCCACATCCCGTTACGGAACGCCGGAGGACTTCAAGTACTTTGTAGATTACATGCACCGCCGGGGCATTGGCGTCATTCTCGACTGGGTGCCCGCGCATTTTCCGAAGGACGCCCACGGACTGGCGGAATTTGACGGGGAAGCGCTGTTTGAATACGCGGACAGCCGCATGGGCGAACATCCCGACTGGGGCACGAAGATCTTTGATTTCGGGAAAAATGAAGTCAGGAATTTCCTGATTGCAAATGCACTGTACTGGGTCGGTGAGTTTCATATTGACGGACTCCGGGTGGATGCGGTGGCTTCCATGCTGTATCTGGATTATGGGAAAAAAGACGGAGAGTGGCTGGCCAATCCTTATGGCGGCAATCAGAATATCGACGCCATTGAGCTGTTCCGTCATGTCAATTCCGTGGTCAGAGGAAAATTCCCCGGCGCGGTTATGATTGCGGAGGAATCCACGGCATGGCCCATGGTTACCGGTGATCCCAAAGACGGCGGGCTGGGCTTCTCCTATAAATGGAACATGGGCTGGATGCATGATTTTCTGGATTACATGAAGCTGGATCCCTATTTCCGCAAGGACAATCACCATAAGATGACTTTTGCCATGAGTTATAACGGCGCCGAGAAATATATTCTGGTGCTGTCTCATGACGAAGTGGTGCATCTGAAGTGCTCCATGATCAACAAGATGCCGGGGTATTTTGTGGACAAGTTCGCCAATTTGCGGGTCGGCTATACCTTTATGATCGGGCATCCGGGCAAAAAGCTGCTGTTCATGGGACAGGAGTTCGGGCAGCTCCGGGAATGGAGTGAAAAAAGGCCGCTGGACTGGTATTTGCTGAACGAAGAACCCCACAGCCATCTGCAGGAATTTATGAAGGCGCTGCTGCATATTTATAAAAAATATCCGGCGCTGTATGAAATGGATCATGAAGACGGGGGCTTCCGCTGGATCAACGCCGACGATGCATACCGCAGCATTTTCAGTTTTATCCGGTACAGCCGGGGCAAAAAGCGCAATCTGCTGTTTATCTGTAATTTTACACCTATGGAATATGCGGACTACAGAGTGGGCGTTCCGAAGAAAAAAAGGTATAAACTGATTTTAGATGGCGATGATAAGAGGTATGGCGGAAACGGCAAAGCGCATGAGGAATTTTATCAGTCACAGCGCGGCGAATGCGACGGACTGCCGTATTCTTTTGCATTTCCGCTGGCGCCCTATCAGGCGGCAGTGTTTGAATTTTAATTCTATCCAAATAAGAAAGGGGAAGACACTATGGGCTACATCATTATACTTGCAGTGATCGTATTTCTGATTATTGTCATTGCAAACAACATTCGCATCGTACCGCAGGCTACGGAATACGTCATTGAATTTCTGGGGAAATACAAAACCTGCTGGGGCGCCGGCATTCATGTGAAAGTGCCCGTGCTGGAAAAGGTAGCGAAAAAAATCACATTGAAAGAGCAGGTGATCGATTCTCCGCCGCAGCCGGTGATCACGAAGGATAATGTTACGATGCAGATTGACACGGTGGTATATTTTCGTATTTTTGACGCAAAAATGTACACCTACGGCGTCGTCAATCCCATTAACGCCTTGGAAAACCTGACGGCAACCACCTTACGTAATATTGTGGGCGAGCTGGAACTGGACGGAACCCTGACTTCCAGAGACACCATCAATATGCGTATGACCTCGATTCTGGATGAGGCAACGGATCAGTGGGGCATCAAAGTCACCAGAGTGGAACTGAAGAATATCATTCCGCCGGCAGAAATTCAGAATGCCATGGAAAAACAGATGAAGGCGGAACGTGATCGAAGAGAAACATTGCTGCAGGCGGAAGGACACAGAGCCGCGGCCATCACCAGGGCCGAAGGCGATAAGCAGGCCATGATTCTTGCGGCGGAAGGTGAAAGAGACGCCCGGATTGCCAGAGCCGAAGGTGAGGCAAAAGCAGTGCTGCTGGCAAGAAAAGCGGAGGCCGACGGTATCAAAGCGCTGAAAGAAGCCGGCTGTGATGCGGCCGTACTGGAACTGAAGCGCTATGAGACGCTGAGCCATCTGGCAGACGGCAGGGCCGCGAAGCTGATTATTCCTACAGATGCGGTCAATGCAGTGAAAAACAATACCATTTTTACAGAAACCACCGGCATCGGAAACGTGACCGTAAGCGCGCCGGAGCCGCCGAAACCAGCGCCGGAGGATCCCTGCTGTGAGCGGTTTGAAAAAGAATAAACGGGTACTTCCAACAGATATGTAAAATCAAAAAGTCCTCTGTAACAACAGAGGGCTTTTTTCATCTCAGAAAACGGTATACAACAGTAAATCCGCGGCGATGGCTGCAAGTACGCAGATCACCAGCGGGCATTTCAGCCATGCAGTGACCGCCGCTACCGCGCCGCCGATCAGGCCGATTTCCGGCCGGGCCGTATCCACGGTAAAAATTCCGGGAAAAATCAAAGCGGCCATGGCGGTGTATGGAATCAGATTTAAAAATTTTTCCATCTTCGGGCGGAAGCGGATTTTTTCACTCAGCATCGCCGGCAGCGCCCGGGGAATATAGGTCACCAGCGTCATACCGAGAATCAAAGCGATGACTTTATAATTCAGCATGGAAAACGCCTCATTCCTTTTCTTTTGAATCTGTCAGCAGCATCCCCAGTCCCGCACAAAGCAGTGTGGAGACAATAATGGCCCAGCTTGCGTCCAGAAACCGGGACAAAACGGTGTTGCAGGCTGCGGTAATGATCACCAGCAGAATCAGCTTGTGATCCCGCCGGAGATTTGGCATGAGCAGACTGATAAAAAGTGCGTACAGAGCAATGCCGAGGCTTGCAGAGAGAATCGCCGGGAGCAGGTCGGAAAGAAAAGCGCCCAGAGCGGATCCGGTCAGCCAGGACGTATAGGCCACGGTAATCAGTCCCAAAAGAAACGGCGCGGAACATAAAGATTCTGGTGTCGTTGTAAATATGGAGAAAGTTTCATCTGTGACGCCGAAAGAAAGAAACAGCTTCATCGGCATCCGGGTGTCTTTCAGCCGGTGCATGACACAGGTGCTCATGATAATGTGCCGGAGATTTAAAATAAAGGTGGCCAGAATGATCACCAGGATTCCGGTCTGTGCGTACATACCGGCGGCCAGCATCTGACTGGCGCCGGCAAAGACGAAGGCAGACATCAGGATGGTTTCCAAAGCGGACAGGCCGCTTTGTCTGGCAATGACGGCATAAGCGATTGCCGACGGAATAAAGCCGAAGAGAATCGGCATTCCGAATTTCAGCCCCCGGACATAGTCGGTACGGGATTGTTGTTTTGTCATAGCATACGTTCTCATCCTGACAGATTAAAGCGGAATTTCGATTTCCACTGTTTCTTCCGGATCCTCCGCAGGCGGGTCAGTGACAACCACCGGCGGCTCCGTGTTCGTTGCCGGCGGTACGGTAATGAGCGGCGGTTCCGTGTAGGTAATGGGCGGATCGGTAACCACCGGCGCCTGGGTTACGGTAACGGGAGGAACCACCGGTTCTTCAGGCGCTTCCGTCCTTGTTTCCGGCGGATTGGTATAGGTGTAATCCGGGGCTTCAGTAACGTCATACCAGGTATCGCCATCATCGGAGTCGTCAATATAGCTGTCGTCTGACGGGTAGGTATATCCGCCGGAACCGTTGTTGTACATAGACGCAATATAATCAGAAATTTCCTCGACTCTTGCCGGTACCTGATATTTGTTGTCATTAAACAGGTACTGATGCAGCTGAACCACATTTTCCGAAAGCGTATCTACCGGATAGACATAGGAATCGCCGTCCCGGGTAGCTTTTTCAAAGGGGAATCCGGCGCTGCCGTTTTCCTCGTCCAGCGTAAAGCTGCCGGCATAGTGTTTGATCAGGTCTTCAATTTCATCATTGGTCAGGTCGGTACGCAGTTCCGGTGCAACCAGTTCCACAATTTTAATCAGTGTGCTGACGCCGGCGGAACGGGCTTTCTGTGCCGCAAGCATCAGAACCGTTCTCTGACGGAAGGTTCGTTTGTAATCGTCGCCGACAGTATGTCTGACACGGCCGTAGGCAGTGGCCTGCACACCGTCCAGGTCATAGGTGCCGGGGCTGTTGATAAAGGACGAATGGGTTCCGGTAATCTTATTGATTTCATTGATATACTGGTTGATATCCGCTACTTCCGCTTCGTCCAGTGTAATTGTTACGCCGCCCAATGCGTCGATGACCTTGGAAACCACGCCGAAGTCCACCGAAATAAAGTTGTCAATCTGAACGTCTAAGTTTCTTTCCAGCATGTTGATGGTATAGTAGGGACCTGCGTCTACCGTATCATCGTTGGGAAGCGTATTGGCGGAACCCCAGCTGTAAGCATGGGTGGCTTTGCTGTAAACGTAGTCTCCGGTTTCATAGAAATCAAGATCACGCATCTGCAGAACGGTATCGCGGTATACGGAAAGCAGTTTGACTTCTCCGGTTTTCCGATTCAGACTGACAATAATCATACAGTCGGAACGCTTGTCCCCATAATTGTTGGTAGACATATCGGTAACGCTGTCGTCATCTCTGGAATCCAGGCCCATCAGCAGAATGTTCCAGTAACCCTCCCGGGACTGCACATCTTCCTGATCGGGATCCTCCACCTTATCGATTTTGATTTGTTTATACGCTTTTTTCAGCCGCGTAATTTTCGGGTAGGCATATACGAATACGCCGATGCATACGATGCAGAGAAAAACGAGGGCGCTGTTTATGATAAATTTAGTCCGCTGACGCCGGGACATATGTTGCCATCTGTGTTTTATGCTGTGATTTGGTTTCATCATCACGTATCCTCCTTCTGTATATTTTAATTAAGATTAATAAGCATTTTTATTGATAAATCCCTTAAAAAATGTAAGGAACAGAATTTTGATGTCAAACCCGAAGGTCCAGTGTTCAATATAATACAGATCGAAATCAATCCGGTGCCGGATGGAAGTGTTGCCGCGGTAGCCGTTAACCTGCGCCCAGCCGGTCATGCCGGGACGCACCTGATGCTTGACCATGTACCGTGGGATTTCTTCCTTGAATTTCTCAACGAAATACGGCCGTTCCGGTCTCGGCCCTACCAGGCTCATGCTTCCCGTCAGGACGTTAAAGAGCTGGGGAAGCTCGTCGATGCTGGTGGCGCGGATAAATTTGCCGAAGCCCGTTACCCGGGGATCATTTTCTGTGGTCCAGCATTTTTTCTCCACATTTTCCTTCTGCACCCGCATGGAGCGGAATTTATACATTTGAAAGCTTTTATTGTGAATGCCGATACGTTCCTGTTTGAAAATCACGGGGCCCGGCGAGGTGAGCTTGATTAAGAGCGCCACCAGAAGCATCAGCGGCGAAAACAGAATAATGGCGAAAACGGCGCCCACAATATCAAAAGCCCGCTTGATGAACCGGTTGAAGCTTTCCTGCAGCGGGACATAGCGGATATTGATGACCGGCAGTCCGAACAGGTCTTCCGTGTAGGGATTGGAAGTGATAATGTTATTATAATCCGGGATGAACTTCGTATGCACGCCGGATTTTTCGCACATATTCACAATTTTTGCCAGCTTGTCATATTCTTCGATACTTAAGGTAATAGCAATTTCGTCCAGCCGGTTTTCCGGCAGAATCACAAACAGATTGTCGATACGGCCGATGACCTTGATGCCGTTATAGTGGCTGCCGCTTTCCATGTTGTCATCAAGAATGCCGCGGATGATGTAGCCCCACTGGGGATTGGCGGCCACCCGGTCAATAAAAGCCTCGGCGGCGTTGGAGTATCCCACCAGAAGGATATGCTTCTGATTAAACCCGGTTTTCCGGAAATGATTCAATATGGAATGCAGTGCGTAGCGGAATATACAGCCGAATATGGTATTGAAGCAGAAAAAGATGAACAGCATCTGCCGGGAGAAGTTTACCTGCCCGATGATGTACAGCACCAGAATAAAGAGAATCAGTCCTACGCCGTTGGCTTTGAAAATGCCGGCAAATTCTTCCCGTCTGCCGCGCAGTCTTTTTTGCGCATATAGGTGCATGATATTGTAAAGTATCAGATAAACAGGTATAATAAAGAACAGCGCGTACAGATAGTCTCTGGCAGGAAGTACAGCGCCGTGCTGTTCGATCAGTCCGCTCGAAATCCGGATATACCATGCCAGCCAGTAGGAAAAAGCAATGATGATACCGTCCAGAACCACATGCAGTTGATTCAGTTGTCGTTGGTTGTTTTTTATCATAAATAATAATTATATCCAAAAGGCTGATTTATACACCAGGCTGCGGTGTATATAACTATCCATCATGTTATCATTGAAAACACAAAAAAGCAAATATTTTTACACATTTTTTACACAAATGATACCTATAATGCACATCGTATTCAGAAATGAGGCAGCAATAGAAAGGGGCAGTTAAAATGTTTGACGAGAATCTAAATCCAAACGAAGAAATACTTTCAACCGGTGAAGAAACAGCGGCGGAAACGGAAAGTCCCGTTTCCGAAGCGTCGGCAGCAGCCGGTATAGATGAAGCAGATTTGAATGAAACCGCATCTGCGGATGCCGTATTTACAGAGACGACGGAGGAACAGGGTTCCTCTGCAGACACGGTATCGGCAGAAGCCACAGACACGGAAGCGGCAGCACCGGAAAATGCGGACGCGAACACAGCATCGGCAGAACCTGCAGCTGCAGCATCCGGCGAACCGGAAACCGCATCGGAAAATACGGCCCAGGCACAGCAGGAAAATGTGGTATACCATGCCTATCATATTACGGAAGGCAGCCACACCACGGATTCCGGCACTGTGAAACCGGCCAAAAAGGCAAGGAAGGCCAGAAAAGCAAAATCCCACGGCGCGGCTTTCTGGGTTAAGGCAGTAGCAGCCGGTCTGGTATTCGGCATTGCCGCTTTCGGTTCCATGCGGGGCTTAAGCATGATTTTCCCGGAAGAGGCAGACGAAGTGAAAAAAACCGTTAATATCAGTCAGACCGGCGGTGCGGACAGCAGCAATGTATCTCCTGTGGTCACGGCAACGGACAGCCGTACGGTGTATGACGTTTCCGCTGTGGTCAAGGAAGTGATGCCGGCGGTGGTATCGATTGAATGTAAGGGAACACAGACGGTAATGACCTTCTTCGGACAGCAGGAACAGCCCATGCAGGGCGCAGGCACGGGTATCATCGTGGGAAATAATGATGAAGAACTGCTGATTGCCACCAATAACCATGTCATTGCCAATGCAGATGAACTGAAGGTGACGCTGATTGACGATTCCACTGCTGCGGCTTATGTAAAAGGCACCAGCTCTGACGTGGATCTGGCAGTGGTCGCGGTGAAACTGTCGGATCTGTCGGATGACGCCAAGGAAGCCATCAAGGTCGCCACGCTGGGGGATTCCGAAAAACTGGTGGTAGGAGAACCCACCATCGCCATCGGCAATGCGCTGGGATACGGACAGTCTGTAACTTCCGGTATTGTCAGCGCCCTGAATCGTGCCGTGACAGTCACTACCGATGATACCTATGGATTCGGCAATTCCCAGACCATTACCAGCTATCTGATCCAGACGGACGCGGCCATCAACCCCGGCAATTCCGGCGGCCCGCTGCTGAACAGCAAGGGCGAGGTCATCGGCATCAATTCCGTGAAATACGAAGACAGCAGCGTGGAAGGCATGGGGTATGCGATTCCCATCAACAAAGCCCTTCCCATTCTGGAAGACCTGATGACCCGGGAAACCAAGACAAAGGTTGCGGAGGATGAGCAGTCTGCACTGGGTATTTCAGGAACCAATGTAACCAGTGACGCGAGCATGGTTTACGGAATGCCGGCCGGCGTATTTGTGGCACAGGTCATTGAAGGCGGCGGCGCGGAAAAGGCCGGTATGAAACGGGGCGATATTATCTGCGAACTGGACGGAACCAATATTTCTTCCATGAATGATCTGACGGAAGAACTGCTGTACCATGCGGCAGGCACCAAGGTAGATGTGGTGATTTACAGAAATACTGACGGAGAGTACCAGAAAATGACGCTGAATGTAAAACTGGGCGCCAAAGCAGATCTGGATGACTGATAAAAAAACGGGACCGGAAGTACTTACCGGTCCCGTATAGAAAACAAGCTTATATCCTTTTTGGTTTTGTTTTATCTTCCCAAAGAACGATCGAACCTGTTTCGGTCGTTTTTTGTATGTCGATGATCCGCTGATTTTCCGAACCCCGAAACTGCAGTCCCGGATTTTTCTGCTCTTCAATAAAGCGGCCGTCTACCAGCACGTCGATGGTGTCCAGCAGCGCATCTGTCACTTCGCATCGGGGATGAGAACCGTCAGTTTTCAGCATTTCATAGGTAAAACCGCTGTATGCCCAGATGTTTTTTTGGGGAAAAGCGGCCCTCACCTGCTGCAGAAAGGGCAGAAGCGCGCGCTGATTGGAGGGCTCAAAAGGTTCGCCGCCCAGGACTGTAAGCCCTTTGATATAGGCTTTGTTTAAAAGAGAAAGAATCTTTTCTTCGGTTTCTTTTGTGAAGGGTTCGCCGTATGCAAAGTCCCATGTTTCCGGCTGAAAACAGTTTTTGCAGTGATTGGTACAGCCGGAGACGAATAATGTCACGCGGACGCCGGGGCCGTTTGCAATATCGCAGTCTTTGATGGTTCCGTAATACATTGGCATTCTCCTTTGCAAAATAAAATCAGCAGACAAACAGCCTGTCGTCAGATGTTACAACAGGCTGTCTGTAAGGATATATTTGAAATGGTTTGAAAACTACAGGTGCAAAACGCGATCTTTGATTTCCTGGGTGCGGCCCTGATTCCAGTACTGGGTGCCGATATAACCGCAGGTCCTTCTGGCGACATTCATTGTATCCTGATCCTGATTGCCGCACTGCGGACATGTCCATACCAGCTTGCCGTCCTGCTCTTTGATCTCGATCTCACCGTCCCAGCCGCAGCGCTGGCAGTAGTCGGACTTGGTATTGAGCTCCGCGTAAATAATATTGTCATAGATAAATTTCATGACTTCCAGTACCGCTTCGATATTGTTCTGCATATCGGGTACTTCCACATAGCTGATGGCGCCGCCCGGAGAAAGATGCTGGAACTGCGCTTCAAAGCGGAGTTTTTCGAAAGCGTCGATCTCTTCGGTGACATGCACGTGATAGCTGTTGGTGATATATCCTTTGTCTGTTACGCCGGGGACGATACCGAAGCGGCGCTGCAGGCATTTGGCAAATTTATAGGTGGTGGATTCCAGCGGCGTGCCGTAAAGGCTGAAATCAATATTATGGGCTTCTTTCCAGCGGCGGCAGGCAGCATTCATGTATTCCATGACGCTGAGTGCAAAAGGCGTTGCGCTGGGATCGGTATGGCTCTTGCCGGTCATGTATTTAACGCACTCGTAAAGCCCGGCGTATCCCAAAGAGATGGTGGAATATCCGCCGTAGAGCAGTTTGTCAATGGTCTCGCCTTTTTTCAGTCTCGCGCAGGCGCCGTACTGCCAGAGAATCGGCGCGGCGTCGGACAAAGTGCCTTTCAGGCGTTCATGACGGCACATCAGCGCGCGATGGCAAAGCTCCAGACGCTCGTCGAAGATTTCCCAGAATTTATCGAAGTCTCCGCCGGAAGAAAGGGCGATATCCACAAGGTTCAGGGTTACCACGCCCTGATTGAATCTGCCGTAGTATTTCGGCTTGCCGTTTTCATCTACATAAGGGGTCAGGAAGCTGCGGCATCCCATACAGGTATAGCAGTGTCCCTCGCCGTTCTTGTCGATCTTTAACTCCAGCATTTTCTTTTCGGAAATATAATCCGGAACCATACGCTTGGCCGTACATTTCGCGGCCAGCTCAGTCAGATACCAGTAAGGGGAGCCTTCCGTAATGTTGTCTTCTTCCAAAACATAGATCAGTTTGGGGAAAGCCGGGGTGATCCAGACGCCTTTTTCATTTTTCACGCCCTGGTACCGCTGTTTGAGCACTTCCTCGATAATCATCGCAAGGTCGTCTTTTTCCCGCTGGTCCTTTGCTTCGTTCAGATACATGAATACCGTAACGAAGGGCGCCTGGCCATTGGTGGTCAGAAGCGTCACAACCTGATACTGGATCGTCTGTACGCCTTTGCTGATTTCATCCCGTACCCGCAGCTCTACCAGTTTGTCGATGGCTTTGTCGGAAAGATGGCTGCCGATGGCTTCATTTTCCTCCAGGACGGTCTTGCGGAATTTCTCACGGCTGACCTGTACGAAGGGCGCCAGATGGGTCAGGGAAATGGACTGTCCGCCGTACTGATTGGAAGCCACCTGCGCGATAATCTGCGTCGCGATATTGCAGGCCGTGGAAAAGCTGTGGGGCCGTTCGATCAGCGTGCCGGTGATAACGGTTCCGTTCTGCAGCATATCCTCCAGGTTGACCAGATCGCAGTTGTGCATATGCTGTGCGAAATAATCAGAATCATGGAAGTGGATCAGTCCGTCGTTGTGTGCGTCAACAATATCCTTGGGCAGCAGGATACGGTTTGTGATATCTCTGGAAACCTCGCCGGCCATATAATCACGCTGGGTGGAATTGACCACGGGATTTTTGTTGGAATTTTCCTGCTTTGCCTCTTCGTTGTTGCACTCGATCAGGCTTAAAATTTTGTCGTCGGTGGTATTGGACTGACGCACCAGCGTTCTGGTATAACGATAGGTGATATACGCCTTGGCCACTTCAAACGCACCGTGGGCCATAATCTGTTTCTCCACCATATCCTGGATTTCTTCTACGCTGGGGGAGCGGCCGAGCTGCTCACAGGAAAGGACCACGCTGTCTGCGATTCGCTGAATCTGCATCGGCGTCATGCGCTCCTGCTCCGGAACGGTGTCGTTGGCTTTGCTGATGGCTACGATAATTTTGGTAATATCGAAAGCATTTTCAGCGCCGTTTCTTTTTATGATCTTCATGGTTTTTCTCCTTCGGTTGCGGCTCGCGCCCTGAAAGGACGCTTCTGCCATGTCGTCTCGTACAACAAGATATTGTGTATCGACAGAATCTAAAATAGCATATATTGTATCGGCAGTCAAGACAAAAGAAACGGAAATACAAGATGAAAAACTGCCAAAAAAAATGGTCATTTTATGGAAAGCGCCGGAAGGCCGGGGTGACACGGAGGCTTTCCTTATTATAAAAGCATGAAAAAACATACCCTTTTTGCAGGATATACAAAAAGGGTATGCATGGAAAGTGAAGTTTATGTTTGATTCGTTTTCTGCAATCAGTCTTCTTCCAGATCTGCTTCTGCTTCCGCCTGGATCTCTTTGAAATGGGAAAGCATGGGAGCAACGTCCTTCTTTCCTTTCAGCCGGCGGTCGGTGTAGTTCTTAGTGAGCTTCATGACCAGCGGCGCCAGGGAAAGGACGCCGATTAAGTTGGGTACCATCATCAGGCCGTTGAAGGTATCCGAAATGTTCCAGGGCAGAGATACATTGGTCAGAACCGAGCTGACGAAGATGACGGCGACGAAGACGATCTTATACGCAACTGCGGATTTATCGCCGAACAGATAGGACCAGCTGCGGGTTCCGTAGTAGCTCCAGCCGAGGATCGTGGAGAATGCGAAGAACAGCAGCGCAACCGCCACGAACATACTGCCGAAGGAACCGAAGGAGGTGCCGAAAGCGGAGGCCACCAGCGTATTGCTGTCCGCATTTTCAAAGGCAGCGGCCAGCATACCGGTCTTCAGATCGATGGTACCGGTGCACAGTACAACCAGCGCTGTGATGGTACAGATGATAATGGTATCGAAGAATACTTCGAAGATACCCCAGAGACCCTGCTTTACCGGCTCCTTGACGTTGGAAGCGGAATGCACCATAACCGAAGAACCCAGACCGGCTTCATTGGAGAAGATACCGCGCTTGAAGCCCTGCTGGATCGCAATACCCACCGCGCCGCCGGCAGCGCCCCGGGCCGTAAATGCAAATTTGAAGATGGCGCCGAAGACGGAACCGATGGTACCGATATGCATGAAAATAACAACCAGCGCGCCGATGACGTAGATGACTGCCATAAACGGAACGATTTTTTCCGCAACGGCTGCGATTCGCTTAATACCGCCGATGATAACCAGGGCCGCAACCGCAGTGATCACCAGACCGGTCACCCAGCGAGGAATGTTGAAGGCTGCCTGCATATTGCCGGAAATCGTATTGGCCTGCGCTAAGTTGCCGATACCGAAGGAAGCCAGCACTGCAAAGCAGGAGAACAGGATGGCCAGTACACGGCCGATGACCTTACAGTTCTTCCTGCCGCCCAGGCCGTCCTGCAGGTAGTACATGGCGCCGCCGGCCCACTGGCCTTTGCTGTCTTTGCGGCGGAAGTAGATACCCAGGATATTTTCGGAGTAGTTGGTCATCATACCGAAAAATGCGGAAAGCCACATCCAGAAGACCGCACCCGCGCCGCCGACGGCAATGGCGCCTGCCACACCCGCGATGTTTCCGGTACCCACCGTTGCAGCCAGCGCCGTACACAGCGCCTGAAACTGGGAGATGGATGCGCTGTCTTTGGTATGTCCGGAAATTCTCCGGTCAAAAATGCTGCCGATGGTTTTCTTCATCCAGTGGCCGAAGTGAGAAATCTGGAAGAACTTTGTCAGGGAGGTCATGATGATACCGGTACCCAGCAGCAGTACGATACCGAACCAGCCCCAGATAAAGCCGTTCAGATCTTCAGCGATAAAGTTCAGAAATCTCATAGAATCGTTCCTCCTGTAAAATAAAGTGCCAGCCAAAAAAGAAAAGCGGCCGGAGACGAAAGGCCTCTGACCGCAAAATAACAAACCGGCATTCATCATATAATAATGAATGAATCCAAACTCTGTCCTTTTGCCTGAGAGATTGAATGCGGCGGCACGCGCCGTACATCTTGCCCCTTCGGCACCCGCAAAATGCGGGCTTCTCCAGAGTGTCATCAAGACACAGTCTTTTCCGGCGGATGCCGGAGCCTGAGAGTGTTACTCCTTCGGCGGAACAGGTCGCTTTCCTGTGCCTGTCAGCTGACACGTATATGAAATTAGGAAAAAGATAGCATGAACCGATACAAATGTCAAGAAAACTGCGGCAAATTATGCTTTGTTTTTCAGCGCCGCCCGTTTCCGCAAGGTGGGATCCAGTATTTTTTTTCGAATCCGCAGATTTTTCGGCGTCACTTCCAGCAATTCGTCGGTGTTGATGATCTCCATGCACTGTTCAAGGCTTAAGACTCTGGGGGGAACCAGCCGGAGCGCGTCATCGGAACCAGCGGCCCGGGTGTTG
>CANRGZ010000016.1 GCA_947630295.1 uncultured Lachnospiraceae bacterium
CTGTTGAACCAGCCGGACTCCACGGAAAACTCTCCGAATACGATGGCTGCGATGATACTTAATGGCGTGGTCAGGATATTGGGCGTATTCATGGCGGCGATTCGAAGACCGTCGATACACAGCTCCAGAATCAGAAATTGATAGATCAGGGGAATGTTCATGGCGTCCCGGACTTTGATAAAATCAAAGGATTGGGGAATCAGCTGGGGTTCTTTGGTCAGCAGCAGATACAGGGGCGTTAAAAATACGGTAACCAATGTAATGACAAAACGGGAGAACCGCAGATAATTGCCGGTAATGGGCGGAAAATAATAATCGTTTGCTTCTTCGATGATATCAAAAAGGGAAGTCGGCAGGATCATAACCGAAGGAGAATTGTCCACGAGAATCACAATATTACCTTTCAGAATGGAAGCTGCCGCAGTATCGGGCCGTTCGGAATACTTGACTTTGGGAAAGGGATTGAACCATGCGCCGTTGTAGAGGCTTTCCGCCAGACTCTGGTGATTCATGGTCAAAGCGTCTGCCTGGATGGACTGGATCCGCTGTTTGATATCGGCCAGCAGTTCTTTGTCCACCCGGTCCGTAATATAGCAGACCGCGATATCGGTTTTGGAGCTTTTTCCGGCGCACAGCCGTTCCGCACAAAATTCGCTGGAACGGATCCGCCGGCGGATCAGGGCAGTATTAGCCATAATATTTTCTACAAATCCGTCCCGGGAGCCCCGCAGCACTTTGTCTTTTTCCGGCTCATCCACGCTTCTTGCAGGGTAATTCCTGCAGTCGATGACCACCCATTTGTCGTAACCTTCCACGTAAATGACCATAAGACCCGAGAGCAGCGCGGTAATGACGTCCTGTTCATTTTCTACCTGTTTGGTGTCGGCGTTTGGCACTGACTGCCGGATGAAATCCCCTACGTTGTCGGCCAGTTCCTTCGGTGGGACGCCCTGCAGCGCCTGCAGAATTTTTTCTGCCAGATCATCATTGGTCATACCATTGATGAAATAGGCCGCCGCCTGCCGGCTGCCGAAGGTCAGAAGACGGCAGTTCATGTCATAATTCTGATCCAGATGGACGGCGTCTGAAAAGCGCCGGATCGTTTCCTGAAATTGCTTTGCTTCCATGGATTACCTCCTGTTTTCCAGTAGTATGGACATTTCGGCGGAAAAAATGTATGGAGGCGTGAAAGCACGAATGAAAGAAAGATAAAAAAACAGAAAAGCCCGAAACGAATGTTTCGGACTTTTCTGATATGTGAAGTATGTGTTTTCGAACATGCTTCAAATAAAATACTGACTTAGTTCAGAGCATCTTTTAATGCTTTTCCGGCTTTGAATTTCGGAGCCTTGGAAGCCGGGATTACCATGGTAGCGCCTGTCTGGGGATTTCTTCCCTCCCGGGCAGCTCTTTCGGAAACTTCGAATGTACCGAAGCCCACCAGCTGTACTTTATTGCCTGCTTTCAGCTCATCAACAACCGTTGCAGTGAAAGCGGACAGCGCTTTTTCAGCATCCTTCTTGCTCAAACCTGACTTCTCCACTATAGAAGCGATAAGTTCAACTTTGTTCATTTCAAATAACTCCTCCTTAAAATAGATAGCATAGTTATTGTAAATAGAAAATTCGTTAATGTCAAGGAAAATAGACAAATATTGGTTTTTTTAACCGGAATATGCGGTTTTGATTTCTTGAAAAAGCCAAAACCATATGGTATATTGGTAAAAATGATTTCAAGACGGGGCTGCTTTGCGGCAGAAGGGTGGAAAAATGGAGAACACTGCAAGAAATTTTATTGAAGCTGCGATTGACAAGGATCTGGAGGAAGGCGTCTATCATGAAGTGGTGACCCGCTTCCCGCCGGAACCCAACGGCTACCTGCATATCGGACATGCCAAGGCGATTCTGTTGAATTACGGTCTGGCGCAGAAGTATCACGGAACCTTCCATCTGCGTTTTGACGATACCAATCCGACGAAGGAAAAGATGGAATTTATCGAATCCATTAAAAAAGATATTCAGTGGCTGGGCGCCGACTGGGGCGAACATCTGTATTTTGCTTCGGATTATTTTGACCGGATGTATGAAAGTGCGGTAAAACTGATCAAAAAAGGCAAGGCCTACGTCTGCGAACTGAGCGCGGAGGAGATCCGGGCTTATCGGGGAACTCTGAAAGAACCCGGAAAGGAAAGTCCTTACCGGAACCGTCCCATTGAGGAAAATTTACAGATATTTGAAGATATGAAAAACGGAAAATATCCGGACGGATCCCGGGTGCTGCGGGCGAAGATCGACATGGCTTCTCCCAATATCAATATGCGGGATCCCGTGATTTACCGTGTGGCCCATATGACCCATCACAACACGGGGGACAAATGGTGCATTTATCCCATGTACGACTTTGCGCATCCTCTGGAAGACGCTTTTGAAGGCGTCACCCATTCTATCTGTACGCTGGAATTTGAAGACCACCGGCCGCTGTATGACTGGGTGATCCGGGAGGTGGGCTTTGATGTGCCGCCCCGGCAGATCGAATTTGCAAAGATGTATCTGACCAATGTGGTCACCGGAAAACGGTATATCAAGCGGCTGATCGAGCAGCAGATCGTAGACGGCTGGGACGATCCCCGGCTGGTGACCATTGCGGCTTTAAGACGCCGGGGCTTTACGCCGGAATCCATTCGCATGTTTGTGGAACTGTGCGGCGTGGCCAAGGGCAATTCCTCCGTGGACTATGCGATGCTGGAATACTGTATCCGGGAAGACCTGAAAATGAAGGCAAACCGCATGATGGCGGTCATCGATCCCGTGAAGCTGGTCATTGACAATTATCCGGAGGAGGGCACCGAATGGATGGAAGTGGCCAACAATCCGGAAAATCCCGATCTGGGCAGCCGGAAGGTGCCGTTTTGCAAAGAACTGTATATCGAGCGGGAAGATTTCATGGAAGAACCGCCGAAAAAATATTTCCGTCTGTTCCCCGGCAATGAAGTGCGCCTGATGAATGCCTATTTTGTGACCTGCACCGGCTGTGAAAAGGATGTGCACGGCAAAGTCACCGTGGTACATGCCACCTATGATCCGGAAACGAAAAGCGGCAGCGGCTTTACCGGGCGGAAAGTCAAGGGAACGATCCACTGGGTATCCGCAAGGCATTCCATTCCGGCCCAGATTCGTCTCTATGAAAATATCGTCAATGAAGAGGCCGGCGTGTACGATGCAGAGGGCAACGTCAATGTGAATCCCAATTCCCTGACGGTACGGGAAGGCTGGCTGGAAACAAATCTCAAAAGTCTGAAAGCCTATGACAAATTCCAGTTTGTCAGAAACGGCTATTTCAGTGTGGATCCCGATACCACAGAGGGCAAGCCGGTGATCAACCGGATCGTTTCGCTGAAAAGCTCGTTTAAGCTTCCGGTATAGGAAACAGAGGAGGAAGGCTTATGCGAAGCATAATTCTCAATGCCTTCCGACGACATGGCAGGTGCGCTCCCCGAGCGCGCGTGCCGCTACATATTATACGAGGAGGAAGGCTTATGCGAAGCATAACTTTCAATGCCTTCCGACGACATGGCAGGTGCGCTCCCCGAGCGCGCGTGCCGATACCGCAATAGCAGGAGAAAGAACAGTGCAGATCATACTTGCAAGCGGATCTCCCAGAAGAAGGGAGATCCTTGCGCTATTAAAAATACCGTTTGAAGTGGTCGTAAGCCATATACCGGAAAAGACAGACAAAACAAAGCCGGAAGAACTGGTGTGCGACCTGTCCGCCCAGAAGGCGGAAAACGTTTTTGCTCTTTGCAGGCAGGAAGAACAGCTGCAGGAACAGGCGCTGGTGATCGGCGCCGATACCATTGTTTATCATAATGGAAGCATTCTGGGAAAGCCGAAGGATAAGGCCCATGCCTGCCGTATGCTGCAGGGCCTGCAGAACGATGTGCATCAGGTGTATACCGGCGTGACGTATATTCTGCAAAAGGGCGAAACGATAAAAAGAGGAACCTTCTATGAAACCACGGACGTCTGTATGTACGGGATGTCCGACGAAGAAATTTTGCGGTATGTGGAAACGAAGGAGCCCATGGACAAGGCCGGCGCCTATGCGGTGCAGGGCATCGGCATGGTAAATATCCGGTGGATCCGCGGCGATTATCAGAATGTGGTGGGACTGCCACTGGCCGGGCTGTACCGGCGCCTGCAGGCGGAGGGCACCGATCTGCTGGGCTGACAGGAAAGGAGAGGCGCAAAGCATTTGCTTTGCGGCATGTATGAACGCAAACAGTACGACAGAAAAAGATATCTATGACCAGGTATCTCCCATGATGAAAAACTATCTCGAAACCAAGGCGGAATACAAAGACTGTATTTTATTTTACCGCCTTGGTGATTTTTATGAGATGTTTTTTGAAGACGCGGAACGGGTGGCCAAAGAACTGGAGCTGACCTTGACCGGCAAAAACTGCGGCCTGCCGGAGCGCGCCCCCATGTGCGGCGTTCCCTATCATGCGGTGGACGTCTATCTGAACCGGCTGGTACAGCGGGGGTATAAGGTGGCCATCTGCGAGCAGGTGGAAGACCCGAAGCTGGCAAAAGATCTGGTGAAACGGGAAGTGGTGCGGATCGTGACGCCGGGGACCAATCTGTCCGCGGAAAATATGGACGATACCCGCTGCAATTACCTGATGTCGGTCTGCTATGCGACGGATCATTTCGGTCTGGCCGTCTGCGACGTGTCTACCGGATATTTTGCGGTGACGGAACTTGTCGGCCGGGAAAAACTGCTGGATGAAATATACAGATACGCCCCTGCGGAGCTGATTTACAACCAGACCTTTGTCATGTGCGGCGTCGATCTGCAGGAAATCAAGGACCGCTGTATGACGCTGATGACGGCGCTGGAACCGGACTATTATGATGAGGAAGAAGCGAAGAAGCGGCTTTGCGGACATTTTAAGGCTGCTTCCGTGGAAGGCATCGGCTTGATCGATATGGACGCGGCGGTGATGGCGGCAGGGGCTATGCTGGAATATCTGTTCCGGACACAGAAAAATGATCTGTCCCATATTACAAAGCTGGAAACCTACAGCATTGAAAAATACATGGTGCTGGACAATTTTACCAGAAGAAATCTGGAATTGACGGAAACCATGCGGGAAAAGAAGAAAAAAGGCGCGCTGCTGGGCGTGCTGGATTATACGAAGACGGCCATGGGCGCCAGAAAACTGCGGAGCGTCATTGAGCAGCCATCCCTGGATCCGGAGGAAATTACAGACAGGCAGGATGCGGTGGAAGCCCTGCTTTCCGATCATATTCTCAGGGAAGAACTGCGGGAATATCTGCAGCCGGTATATGATCTGGAACGGATTTTGACGAAGATCAGTTACCAGACTGCCAATCCCAGAGATCTTACCGCGTTTCGCGGTTCTCTGGAAATGCTGCCCCATATCCGGCGGCTGCTGGAGGACTTTCCCGGCGGCCTGCTGAAGGAAATCTATGAGCAAATGGATCCGCTGGAAGACATCTGCGGCTGGATCGCGGAGACGGTCTGCGACGATCCGCCCCTGGCCATGAAGGACGGAGGCATCATCCGGGACGGCTATTTTGAAGAAGTGGACCGGCTGCGGGCCGCCGGAACGGAAGGCAAGGGCTGGCTGGCAGAATTGGAAGAATCGGAACGGAAACGGACGGGCATCCGGAATCTGAAAATCAAATACAATAAGGTATTCGGATACTATCTGGAGGTATCCAATTCTTTTCTGCACATGGTGCCGGAGGATTACAGCAGAAAGCAGACCCTGACCAACGGGGAGCGTTTTATTACGCCCCGGCTGAAAGAACTGGAAGATCTGATTCTGGGAGCGGAGGACAAGCTGATTTCACTGGAATATTCCCTGTTTGCCGAGTTGAGAGACCGGATCGGCGGGCAGATCGAGCGGATCCGCAGGACGGCGGAAGCCCTGGCGCAGCTGGATCTGTTTGCTTCTCTGGCCCAGGCGGCGGCTGTGGGCAGGTATGTCCGGCCGAAGATCAATACCGAGGGCGTCATCGAAATCAAAGGCGGCCGGCATCCCGTCATCGAACAGATGCTGAAGGAAAATCATTTTGTTGAAAACGATACCTATCTGGACAATGCAGAGAACCGGGCCGCGGTCATTACGGGACCCAATATGGCGGGAAAATCTACCTATATGCGGCAGTGCGCGCTGATTGTGCTGATGGCGCAGATCGGCTCCTTTGTGCCTGCCGCATCGGCAAATATCGGCATTGTGGACCGGATTTTCACCCGGGTGGGGGCTTCCGACGATCTGGCCAGCGGCCAGAGTACCTTTATGGTGGAAATGACCGAGGTGGCCAATATTCTGCGGAACGCTACGAAAAACAGTCTTGTGATCCTGGATGAAATCGGCAGGGGTACCTCCACCTACGACGGACTGTCTATTGCCTGGGCGGTGATCGAGCACATCTGCGATCCGAAGCTGCTGGGGGCCAAGACCCTGTTTGCCACCCATTATCATGAACTGACCGAGCTGGAAGGAAAGATTCCCGGGGTCAAAAACTATTGTATTGCCGTCAGAGAGCAGGGGGACGATATCATTTTCCTGCGGAAAATCATCCGGGGCGGCGCGGACAAAAGCTACGGCATTCAGGTGGCGCGGCTGGCCGGGGTGCCGGAATCGGTGACCGGCAGGGCAAAGGAACTGGCCAAGCAGCTGGAACGGGCGGACATTACGGTGCAGACCGGATTCGTGCAGCCGCCGGCGGCAGAGAAGCAGCCGGATGCGCAGATGACCTTGTCCGATATGTTAAGAAATGATATAATCAATGAACTGAAAGAGATGGAATTAAGTGCCATGACGCCGATTGAAGCCATGAACCGGCTGTATGCACTGCAGAAACGGCTGAAAGACAGTCTGTAAGGGATCAAAATGGGAAAGATAGCGCTGCTGGACAAACAAACCATAGATCAGATTGCCGCCGGGGAAGTCATCGAGCGGCCGGCGTCGGTGGTGAAGGAACTGATTGAAAATGCCATTGATGCCCAGGCGACGGAAATCTCCTTGGAGATTCGGGACGGCGGGATCAACTATATACGCATTACGGACAACGGCAAAGGCATTATGAAAGAAGACGTGCCCCTGGCCTTTACGCGGCATGCCACCAGCAAGATCAGAACCATCGAGGATCTTTTTTCGGTACATTCGCTGGGGTTCCGGGGAGAAGCCCTCTCCAGCATTGCTTCTGTGGCAAAGGTGGAGCTTTTGACCAAGACAAAGGAGGCCATGAGCGGCACCCGCTATGTCATTCACGGCGGCGAAGAAGTGGTATGTACCGATGCCGGGATTCCAAACGGCACCACCATCGTGGTCAGCAGCCTGTTTTATAATACGCCGGCCAGAAGGAAATATCTGGGCAGCGCAAATGCCGAGGCCGGACGCATCATGGAACTGATGCAGGCGGTGATCCTGTCCCATCCGGAAATCGGGTTTAAATTTGTCAGTCAGGGAAAAGTCCGGCTTCTGACCTACGGCAACGCGAAGGAACAGGGAAGGATGGAGAGCATTTACCGGGTACTGGGCAGAGATATTGCCAAATACTTAGTTCCGGTGACGGCGGAAAATGCCTTTGCCTCCGTCAGCGGCTATATCGGCCGGCCGGAGATCGGCAGAGGCAACCGTTCTTATGAATATTATTTTATCAACGGAAGATACATCAAAAGCAAAGTCATCGAAAATGCGGTGGAGGACGGATACCGCGGCTTTTTCATGCAGCACAGGTATCCGGTCTACGTACTGGACTTGAAGATTCCGTCGGAAGATCTGGACGTCAACGTCCATCCGGCGAAAATGGAACTGCGGCTCAAAAATGAGGCGGAAGTTTATGAATTGTTGGCGGGCTGCGTCCGCAAAACCCTGCAGAACAAAGAATGGATTCCCCAGGTGCAGCTGCAGCCCCAGCCTGCGGAAGAAAAGAAACCTTCGGAACCGGTGGAGGAAACAGAAAAACCCCGGGCGGAAAAGGCGGTCTTTTCCTATCTGCCAAAGGATCTTTCGCCCCGGCCCCAGTCTCTGAAAGACGCTGCGGCGCCGGAACCTTTTGAAGAGAAAAAAATTGCGGAAAGAAGCCGGGCGCAAACGGCCGAACCCCGGACGGATGCCGCGCAGATCCGGCTGCCGGAAAAGGTGCTGCTGCAGGAAGATACCCTGCCGGATATCCGGATCATCGGACAGGTATTTGACACCTACTGGATTTTGCAGCTGGAAGATAAAATGTATCTGCTGGATCAGCATGCGGCCCATGAAAAGGTGCTGTATGAGACGCTGCTGGAAAAGCTGCGCAGCGGCCAACATTTTACCCAGCGGATTTCTCCGCCGGTGATCATTTCCCTGCAGCCCATGGAGGAACGGCGGCTGGAAAAATATCTGCCGGATTTTGAAAAACTGGGATTTGAGATCGCCTCCTTCGGGGGTCGGGAAATTGCCCTGTCTGCCGTTCCGCTGGATCTGCCGGATCTGGGCAGTGCGGAGGCTTTCCGGGAACTGCTGGATACTCTGGATGAGGTACGGGGCATGCGGCTGGAAAAGCTGCTGGCCAGATGCGCCACCATTTCCTGCAAGGCGGCGGTGAAGGGCAATATGCGGCTTTCCGGGGCGGAAGTACAGGAACTGATCCGCAGGCTGATGAAGCTGGAGGATCCCTATCACTGTCCCCACGGCAGACCCACCATGATCTCCATGACAAAGCAGGAAATAGAAAAAAGATTTGGTCGGACATGACATGAAAAAGAAACCCCTTGTTATATTGACGGGCCCTACCGCCGTAGGAAAAACGGCCCTTTCCATCGCCCTTGCAAAGGCCATCGGCGCGGAGATCATTTCTGCGGATTCCATGCAGGTGTATCGGGGCATGGACATCGGTTCTGCGAAAATCAAGCCGGAGGAAATGGCCGGGGTCCGGCATCATCTCATCGACGTGCTGGATCCGGCGGAAAGCTTTGACGTGGTCCGGTTTCAGACGGCGGCCCTGGCCGCCATGGAGGAGATTTACGGCCGGGGGCGCATCCCTCTGCTGGTGGGCGGCACCGGCTTTTATATTCAGAGCGTCCTTTACGATATTGATTTTACGGAAAACGGCAACGATCCCGGACTTCGGAAAAAGTATGAGGACATGGCGGCCCGGGAGGGGGTCTTTGCCCTGCACCGTCTGCTTGCCGAAAAGGACCCCGCATCGGCGGAAAGTATTCCGCCCCAGAACGTAAAACGCGTGGTGCGGGCTCTGACCTTTTATGAGCAGAGCGGCCATCGTCTTTCCGAGCACAATGCCCGGCAGCGGGCAAAGGAATCGCCTTACGCTTTTGCGTATTTTGTCCTGACGGACGCCCGGGAAAAGCTGTATGCCCGGATCGACCGGCGGGTGGATCAGATGATGGAGGAAGGGCTGGAAAACGAAGTCCGGCGGCTGAAAGCGGCAGGACTCACCAGAGATATGGTATCGATGCAGGGACTGGGCTACAAAGAACTGCTGGCCTGTCTGGAGGGTGAACTGACAAAAGAGGAGGCCCTGCGGATCATCAAACGCGATACCAGGCATTTTGCCAAGCGGCAGCTGACGTGGTTTCGTCGGGAAAAAGAGGTCATCTGGATGGACAAACAGGCCTACGGATACGACGATGATGCCATGCTTGCCGATATGTGCGATATTTTGAGGGAAAGAGGAATTACAGATGCGTCTGGAAACACAGTATAAAAGTTTCGGACTGGATGATAAAGTCATCGGGTATGCGTGCCGTATACTGGAGGGACTCAAAGAACGTTTTGCCGTTTATGATGATCTGGCGGAGTACAACCAGCTGAAAGTCATCCGGGCCATGCAGGAGAACAAAATCGCGGAAATGCATCTGGGCACTTCCACGGGCTACGGCTATGACGACTATGGCAGGGATGCGCTGGAAGCCGTATATGCTTCGGTCTTCGGCGCAGAGGATGCGCTGGTGCGGCCCCAGATCATGTGCGGCACCCATGCGCTGCAGATTGCGCTGGCGGCGCTGCTTCGGCCAGGAGACGAGCTGCTTTCCCCGGTGGGAAAACCCTACGACACCCTGGAAAAGGTCATCGGTATCGTGCCTTCCGCCGGATCTCTGGCGGAATACGGCATTACTTACCGGCAGGCAGATTTAAAAAGCGACGGCAGCTTTGATTACGAAGCCATCCGGCAGGCGATTCGCCCGGAAACAAAGCTGGTGACCATCCAGCGCTCCAAAGGCTATCAGACCAGGCCATCCTTTTCCGTACAGCAGATCGGGGAACTGATCGCATTTGTAAAAAGCATCAAGCCGGATCTGATCTGCATGGTGGACAACTGTTACGGAGAATTTACGGAAATGAAGGAACCCACGGAAGTGGGGGCGGATCTGTGCGTGGGTTCGTTGATTAAAAATCCCGGCGGCGGTCTTGCGCCGGTGGGCGGATATATCGTGGGAGAGAAGGACTGCATTGAAAAATGCGCGGTCCGGCTTTCCGCACCGGGCCTGGGAAAAGAAGTGGGGGCTTCCATCGGCATGCTGCCTTCTTTTTATCAGGGACTGTTTTTGTCGCCGGTGGTGGTGGCGGCGGCCTTAAAAGGCGCCGTCTTTGCGGCCGGCATTTATGAATCTCTGGGATTTCCGGTGATTCCTGCCGCAGGAGAAGAACGGCATGACATTATCCAAAGCGTGGTGCTGGGTTCGGAGGAAGCCATGTGCGCCTTCTGCAGAGGCATTCAGGCAGCCGCGGCAGTAGACAGCGCGGTGGTGCCGGAGCCTTCGGATATGGCAGGTTACGAAAGTAAGGTCATTATGGCGGCCGGCGCTTTTGTACAGGGCTCCTCTATCGAGCTTTCTGCAGACGGCCCCATCCGGGAACCCTATGCGGTGTATTTTCAGGGCGGCCTGACATGGCCCCATGTGAAGCTGGGCATACTTTTGTCCCTGCAGAAGCTGTATGAAGGCGGTTTTGTCCGACTTTGACAGTCCGATGCTGATATCTTAAAGGAGAGGAAGATCATGCAGGATATTCCACAGAAAAATATACGAAATTTTTGTATCATTGCCCATATCGATCACGGCAAATCCACCCTGGCCGACCGGATCATCGAGAAGACCGGTCTGCTGACCAGCCGGGAAATGTCGGAGCAGGTGCTGGACAATATGGATCTGGAACGGGAACGGGGCATTACCATCAAAGCCCAGACCGTCCGGATCATTTACCATGCAAATAACGGCGAGGAATATATTTTTAATCTGATCGATACCCCCGGCCATGTGGATTTCAACTACGAAGTCAGCCGGTCGCTGGCGGCCTGCGAAGGCGCGGTGCTGGTGGTGGATGCCGCCCAGGGCATCGAGGCCCAGACCCTGGCCAATGTCTATATGGCTATCGACCATGATCTGGAAGTGCTTCCGGTGATCAATAAAATTGACCTGCCCAGCGCCGATCCAGAGCGGGTGGTCAATGAAATCGAAGATATTATCGGCATCGAGGCCCAGGATGCGCCGCAGATTTCCGCCAAAAACGGCATTAACATTGAAGACGTGCTGGAACAGATTGTGGAACGGATTCCGGCGCCGGAAGGAGATCCTGAAAAAGAGCTGAAAGCGCTGATTTTTGACTCCATTTATGATTCCTATAAGGGCGTCATTGTCTTTGTCCGGGTGATGGACGGTACGATCCGCAAAGGATCCCGGGTTCGGATGATGGCCACCGAAGCCGTGGCGGAGGTGGTGGAGGTGGGATACTTCGGTCCCGGACAGTTTATTCCCTGTGAGAAGCTTTCCGCCGGTGCGGTGGGTTATTTTACAGCCAGCATTAAAAATGTGCGGGATACCCGGGTGGGAGATACCGTTACCGAAGATTTGCGTCCCTGCCTTGAACCGCTGCCCGGCTACAAAAAGGTCAATTCCATGGTATACTGCGGCATCTACCCGGCAGACGGCGCCCATTATCAGGATCTGCGGGACGCGCTGGAAAAGCTGCAGTTAAACGACGCTGCTATTTTTTATGAAGCGGAGACTTCCGCGGCTTTGGGCTTCGGCTTCCGCTGCGGTTTTCTGGGATTGCTGCATCTGGAAATCGTGCAGGAACGGCTGGAGCGGGAATACAATCTGGATCTGGTGACCACGGCCCCCAGCGTTATTTACAAAGTACACAAAAACGACCACACGGTGATGGAACTGACCAATCCCAGCAATCTGCCGGATCCTTCGGAAATCGAATATATGGAGGAACCTGTGGTGGACGCGGAAATCATTGTCAGTTCCCAGTATATCGGCACCATCATGGATCTGTGCCAGGAGCGGCGGGGCGAATATGTGGGCATCGAATATCTGGAAGAAACCAGAGCCCTGATCAAATATGTGCTGCCCTTAAATGAGATTATTTACGACTTCTTTGACGCGCTGAAATCCCGGTCCCGGGGCTACGCCTCCTTTGATTATGAGCTGAAGGAATACCGCCGTTCCAATATGGTGAAGCTGGATATTCTCATCAACCGGGAAGAAGTGGACGCCCTTTCCTTTATTGTACACGAGGATTCCGCTTACGAGCGGGGCCGGAAAATGTGCGAGAAGCTGAAAGAGGAGATTCCCCGGCATCTGTTTGAAATTCCGATCCAGGCGGCGGTGGGCGGCCGGATCATTGCCAGAGAAACCGTGAAGGCCGTGCGCAAGGACGTGCTTGCCAAATGTTACGGCGGCGATATCACCAGAAAGAAGAAGCTGCTGGAGAAGCAGAAGGAAGGCAAGAAGCGGATGCGCCAGATCGGCAATGTGGAAATTCCGCAGAAGGCCTTTATGAGCGTGCTGAAACTGGAAGAAGACTGACCCGTTCCCTTAGGCAGAGGATAAAAATGGAACAAATGGAAATATATATTCATATCCCTTTTTGCCTTGCAAAATGCGGTTACTGCGATTTTCTGTCTTTTCCTGCCTCCCAAGAGACGCAGAAACAGTACTTGGAAGCACTGCTGCGGGAAATTTCGGGATTTCCCGAGGCAAAGCGACGGCAGGTGACTTCCGTCTTTTTCGGCGGCGGAACCCCTACCGCACTGCCTGCGGAGGCGCTTGCGGAGATTCTTTCTTTGCTGCGGCAGCATTTTTTTATCGCAGCGGATGCGGAGATCACCGTGGAGTGCAATCCCAGAACCACGGATCTCGCCAAACTGGCGGCGCTGCGGCAGGCGGGGGTGAACCGGCTGAGCATTGGCGTACAGTCCTTTGACGATACAATGCTGAAAACACTGGGCCGGATCCATACGAAGCAGGATGCTCTTGCCGTGATTGCGGATGCGAAAGCGGCGGGCTTTTCCAATATCAGCGCGGATCTGATGTTTGCCCTGCCGGGGCAGAGCATGGCAGTCTGGAAAAACAGTCTGCATACCGCGACGCAGCTGGGACTGACCCACATTTCCGCCTATTCGCTGATCATAGAGGAAAATACTCCTTTTTATACACAGTATCACAAGGCCATGCTGGCAAAGGAACGGGGTGAAGACCAGCCGCTGCTGCCTTCGGAAGATGAGGAAACCGACATGTATCTGTATGCGGTTTCTTACCTTGCCTCCTGCGGCTACCAGCGGTATGAGATTTCTAATTTTGCAAAGGATGGGTTTTACTGCAGGCACAATGACGGCTACTGGCTCCGGACGCCCTATGCGGGGTTTGGCCTCGGGGCGGCGTCTCTGGTGGGAGAGTGCCGGTATGAAAATCCTGGGGATTTGCAAAGCTATTTCAGAGAAGCCTCCCGGCTCTGGCCGGACCGGTTTTTAAGAGCGGAAGCGCCCATGTCTGCGGAAGAAGCCATGGCGGAAACTGTGATTCTGGGGTTGCGGCGGCAGGATGGCGTCAGTATTTCCGGCTTCAGGGCAAAATTCGGACTTGACCTGTGGGAACGATACGGTAATATAATAGAAAAGCATGTGAACAACGGATACCTGCAGAGAAAAGGAGATCGTCTCTTTTTTACGGATGCGGGTTTTCTGATCAGTAATATTTGCCTTGCAGACTTTATCTGAAAGGCGGAAAGAAGGGATAGCATGACAAAAGTAACGATTGTTTCCGGCTTTCTGGGCGCCGGAAAGACAACTTTGATCCGGAAGCTGCTGAAGGAAGCGTATCAGGGCGAGCAGATCGTTCTGATTGAAAATGAGTTCGGCGAGATCGGCATCGACGGCGGTTTTATGAAGGATGCCGGCATTATGGTTTCCGAAATGAACAGCGGCTGTATCTGCTGTACGTTGGTGGGGGATTTCGCGAAGGCCCTTTCGGAAGTTATCCATACCTATGCGCCGGACCGGATCATCATTGAGCCCTCGGGAGTCGGAAAACTTTCCGACGTCATCCATGCGGTGGAAGGGGTCAAAGACGCCTGCGACCTGCAGCTGGCCAGCGCCGTCGCCGTAGTGGACGGCAAAAAGACCCGGGTTTATCTGAAAAATTTCGGAGAGTTTTTTGAAAATCAGATTGAATATGCCGGTACGATCTGCGTCAGCCGGTCGCAGATGATGCAGGAAGCGGATTTAAAGACGGCGGTGGATTTGCTGAAAGAACACAACCCGAAGGCCCATATTATTACCACCCCCTGGGATGATATTGACGGCAAGAGGATTGCTCAGGTGATGGAGGAAACCATCGATCTGGTGGATGAGCTGATGGAAGGCTATGAAGAGGAAGTGCATGACCACGATCATGAACATGAACACCATCACGACCACGATCATGAACATGAACACCATCACGACCACGATCATGAGCATGAACACCATCACGACCATGATCATGAGCATGAACACCATCACGACCATGATCACGATCACGACCATCATCACCATCATCACGCCGATGAGGTGTTCTCCGACTGGGGTACGGAAACCGTCAACAAATATTCGAAGGAAGAACTGGAACAGATATTGAAGACCCTTTCGGAAGGCAGCTGCGGTACGGTGCTGCGCGCCAAAGGCATGGTAGAGTCGAAAGAAGGCGGCTGGTACGAATTTGATATGGTGCCGGAGGAATACGAAATCCGTGCAGGCAGCCCGGATTACACCGGAAGGATCTGCGTCATCGGCACAGAACTGTTTGAGGACAGGATCAAAGCATTATTCTCGATTTAAAAGGATGTGAAGCCCATGGAAGTACCTGTATTTTTATTTACCGGTTTTCTGGAAAGCGGAAAAACCTCGTTTATTATGGACACCATCAAAGATCCGGAATTTCAGGCCGGCGGAAAAACCCTGATTATCCGCTGCGAGGACGGTACGGTGCCCTATGATCAGAGCCTGATGGAAAAGGCCAACGCCTTTTCCGTGGATGTGGAAAATGAAGCGGATCTGACGGAGGAACTGCTCCATACTTTAAATGTGCAGTACAAACCGCGGCAGGTCATGATCGAGTTCAACGGTATGTGGAATATCAATACGGTGCTGAATCTCACGCTGCCGAAACGCTGGATTCTGGCGCAGATTTTAACCACCATCGACGCTACCATGTTTTCCATGTATCTCACCAATATGAAGGCTTTCCTGATTTCCCAGGTGACCTATGCGGATCTGATCGTTATCAACCGCTGCAGCGATGATACGGATCAGACCCTGTTCCGCAGGAATATCAAGGCTGTCAACCGGGGCGTGCAGATTCTGTATGAAACCACGGACGGACGTATCCTGGCGCCGGAGGCGGAAAATCTGGGCTATGATATTTCCTCCGGCAGGATTTCCATTGACGAGGCGGATTTCGGCATCTGGTATCTGGATCTGATGGAAAATCCGGAAAAGTATGACGGAGTGGAAGCGGAGTTTAAGGCCATTGTATACAAAGGCAGGGACATTCCCAAAGGCCATCTGGTACTGGGGCGTTTTGCCATGACCTGCTGCGCGGAAGACATCCGTTATATCGGACTGATTGCCCGCTGCTTTACGGCGGCGGATTATCAGCCCAGAGACTGGGTGCATGTAAAAGCAAAAGTTACAAAGGAATATAACCGTCTTTACGGCGGCGAAGGGCCGGTGCTGGAAGTGGTTTCCATCGAGCCCACCGAAAAGATTGCGGACGACGTGGTCTACTTCTCATAAGGAGCATACCGATGATTTTCAAAAAATTTCTGATCAAATATGCCGAAATCGGCGTGAAAGGGAAAAACCGCTATTTGTTTGAAAACAGTCTGGTGAATCATATCCGGCATTCGCTGAAACGGCTGGAAGGCAGTTTTCAGGTCTATAAGGAACAGGGCCGGATTTTTATTGACTGCCTGGCAGACTATGATTATGAGGAAACGGTGGACTGTCTTTCCCGGATCTTCGGTATTTCCGGCATCTGTCCGGTGGTGGAGATCCCCCAGTGCGGACTGGAGGAAATGGGCCGGAATCTGGTGGAATTTGTTTCCCAAATGTATCCGGCAGGCCCTAGAACCTTTAAGGTCTGCGCCAGAAGATCGGAGAAAGCATACCCTTATGATTCCATGCAGATCAACCGGGAAATGGGCGGTGTGATCTTAGACGCTTTTCCCGACTGGAAGGTGGACGTGCATACGCCGGAAGTGGAACTGGTGGTAGAGGTCAGAAAGAGCATTTATTTGTATTCGCTGATTCTGCCGGGGGCAGGGGGACTGCCTCTGGGAACGGCGGGCAAGGCCATGCTGCTTTTGTCCGGCGGCATCGATTCGCCGGTGGCCGGCTATATGATCGCCCGGCGGGGCGTTTCCCTGGATGCGGTTTATTTTCATGCGCCGCCCTATACCAGCGAGCGTGCAAAACAGAAGGTGGTGGATCTGGCAAAGATCATTGCCCGCTATACCGGGACCATTTATCTGCATGTGGTGAATTTTACGGACATCCAGCTGGCTATCTATGACAAATGCCCCCACGATGAGCTGACCATTATCATGCGCCGCTATATGATGCGGATCGCGGAGCATTTTGCAAAAGAAGGAGAGTGTCTGGGACTTGTCACCGGGGAAAGCATCGGACAGGTGGCCTCCCAGACCATGCAGTCCCTGGCCTGTACCAATGCGGCGTGTACCATGCCGGTGTACCGGCCGCTGGCGGCGCTGGACAAACAGGATATTATTAATATTTCGGAAAAAATCGGCGCGTATGAAACGTCCATCTTGCCTTATGAGGACTGCTGTACCATTTTCGTGGCAAAGCATCCCGTCACAAAACCGAATCTGAAAGTCATTGAGAAATCAGAGGAAAATTTAAAAGACGTGATTGACGAACTGATGGAAAAAGCCATCGCGGAAGCGGAACTGATCCAGTGTTTCCAGTAATGCCGTCATAAAGTTTCTCATCCAACGGTATGCAAGCATACCGTGGATTCAAACTTTTGACGCTGTAATCAAAAAAATACGGCTGCCTTGAAGAAAGCAGCCGTATGTAGTATTGCATTGTAGTATTGCATCTTTGAAACTCAGACAATGTAAGGCGCAATCACTTCCATGATCTCGTCCATATTGTCAGCAGCATGGATCGTCAGATCGATGGGTTTGGACAGATCCAGGCTGAAAATACCCATAATGGATTTTGCATCAATAACATATCTTCCGGAGATAAGATCGAAATCATTTTCATATTTGGTAATAGCGTTTACGAATGATTTTACCTTATCGATGGAATTAAGTGAAATGGATACCGTTTTCATAATGACACCTCCCAGATGTTAAATTCTGGTTAAATTGTATATGAGTTTTGGGAAAATGTCAATAAATAAATGGGGTTTGGCGGATTGAATATGAAAGTTTCTTTCCATAATTTGGGCTGCAAGGTGAATTCCTATGAAACCCAGGCAATGCAGACGGCCTTTGCGGAAAAAGGATACGAGATCGTTGACTTTTCGGAGGCTGCCGACATCTGCGTGATCAATACCTGCACTGTAACGAATGTGGCGGATCAGAAGTCCCGGCAGATGCTGCATAAAGCCAGAAAACAGAATCCCCGGGCGCTGATCGTAGCGGTGGGCTGTTACGTGCAGGCGGACCCGGAAAAAGCGGCGGCGGACGCATGCGTGGATCTGGTGATCGGAAATGCAGGCAAGAAGGATATTGTGGCCACCGTGGAACAGGCGCTGTCTGTGCAGGACTTTCAGAACACGGTGACGGATATCCGGAAAGAGAAGCATCCGGCCTATGAAAATTTCGAGCTGGCGGCGCCGGTGGAGCATACCAGAGCGGATATCAAAATACAGGATGGCTGCGACGCTTTTTGTACCTATTGCCTGATTCCTTACGTCCGGGGCGGCATCCGGTCCCGGGCGCCGGAAGACATTTGGAAGGAGATCCGCTATGTGGCGGAGAAAGGATACCGGGAGATTGTCTTAACCGGCATTCATATCAGTTCCTACGGAAAGGATCTGTGCGGGTCCGCGGATCTTTTAACGCTGCTGCAGCAGGTACACGAAATCGACGGGATTGCCCGGATCCGGCTGGGCAGTCTGGAACCTCGGATCATCACGCCGGACTTTGTGAAAGCGCTGGCGCAGATGCCGAAAATCTGTCCCCATTTTCATCTGTCGCTGCAAAGCGGAAGCGCCGGGGTACTGAAACGGATGAACCGGCATTATACGCCGGAGGAATATTTTGAAAAGACCGAGATCCTGCGCGGCGCATTTGACGATCCCGCCCTGACCACGGACGTCATCACGGGGTTCCCCCAGGAAACCGAAGAAGAATTTGAAGAAACCCGGCGCTTTCTGGAACGCATTCGTTTTTATGAGACCCACATTTTCCCGTATTCCATGCGCAAAGGCACCGTCGCTGCGGCCATGGCCGGCCAGCTGAGCGCTTCGGTGAAGAAGGAACGGAGCCGCATACTGGCAGAGCTGGGTGCCGTCAATGCCGCCGCATTCCGAAAGCGGAGAATCGGGAGGGCAGCGGAAGTGCTGTTTGAGGAAGCGCTGCAGATGGATGGCGTCCGGTATCAGCTGGGCCGGACAAAGGATTATCTGCGCGTTGCCGTAAGAAGCGAAGAAGATCTGCATAATCAGCTTTTGCCGGTAAAGATCGGCGGAAATCTGCGGGAGGATATCCTGAGCGGACAATGCCTTTGAGAAACTGCCCCTTGTTTTTTTGCCGTCATATGGTAAAATAAAATGGAGTATAGGCTCTGACCACGAGATTGGAAACATTGGATATATACAGAAAAAGGATGTGAAATACAGTATGGACAACATGCGCAATACTCAGAGAATCAAAATCCCGATCGATCCCAAAAGCGAAGCGCAGCTCGTATTGGAAAAGGTATACGGCGCGCTGCTGGAAAAAGGATATAATCCTGTCAATCAAATCGTGGGCTATATTATGTCCGGAGATCCGACATATATCACTTCGCATCAGAATGCCAGAAGTCTGATCATGAAGGTGGAGCGGGACGAGCTGGTGGAAGAAATGCTCTCGACTTATATTAAAGCGAAGAACTGGTGACAGTATGCGTATACTCGGACTGGATTACGGCGCAAAGACCATGGGCGTCGCGGTGAGCGATCCTCTGCTGATTACCGCGCAGGGACTGGAGATCATCCGCAGGGACGCGGAAAATAAACTGCGCCGTACATTTGCGCGCATCGAACAGCTGGTAGCGGAATACGAAGTAGATACCATTGTGCTGGGTTATCCAAGGCATATGAACAATGACGAAGGCATCCGCTGTGAAAAGACAAAGGAAGTGGCACAGGCGCTGGAGCGTCGAACCGGCTGCAGGGTCATTTTATGGGATGAACGGCGGACAAGCGTGGAAGCACACCGGGCGATGGCGGAGGGACATATCAGCAGGGAACGGAAAAAAGCGCTGGTGGACCGGATTGCCGCCGAGCTGATTCTGCAGAATTATCTGGATTATCTGTCGAATGCTTAGACGGTACGCAGGGGTAGCAGGATGGAAAAAGTTAAATTTATTACATATCCGGATGAAACGGAAGAAACATTTTATATTATTGCGGATACGAGAGTGAATGCCACCAATTATCTGCTGGTTGCAGATGAAGACAGCGACGAAGCCCTTTCCTTTATTTTGCGGGATACCGCAAAGGATACGGACAGCGAATCACGGTATGAGATTGTGGAAGATGAAACGGAGCTTGCGGCAGTCGCGGCGGTATTCAGAGAATTACTGGATGATTACGATATTGAGTAAAAGAAAGGTGGAATGAAAGGATTGGAAAAACTGCAGATCATCCCTTTAGGAGGAATGGAGCAGATCGGAATGAATATTACCGCATTTGTGTACGGCGAGAGTATTATCGTTGTTGACTGCGGTCTTTCATTTCCGGAAGACGATATGCTGGGCATCGATTTTGTGATTCCCGACATTACGTTTCTGAAAGAAAATATTACGAAAGTCAAAGGGTTTTTTATTACCCATGGTCATGAGGACCATATCGGGGCGATTCCCTATGTACTGAAAGAGGTCAATGCTCCCATTTACGCCACCCGGCTGACGATGGGCATAATTGAAAATAAACTGGAAGAACACGAATTATTAAAGACGACAAAGCGAAAAGTTGTAAAACACGGACAAAGTGTCAACGCAGGAGATTTCAGAGTAGAATTTATTAAAACAAACCATTCCATTGTAGATGCTGCGGCACTTGCCATCACCTCACCGGCAGGAACGGTTGTTCATACCGGTGATTTTAAAGTAGACTATACGCCGGTGTTCGGCGACGCCATTGATCTGTCCCGCTTTGCGATGCTGGGCAAAAAAGGCGTGCTGGCCATGCTCTGCGATTCCACAAATGCGGAGCGTCAGGGCTTTACCATGTCGGAAAAGACCGTGGGCCGCACCTTCGATCACCTGTTTGACGAGCACAAAGACAGCCGTATCATTGTTGCGACCTTTGCCTCCAACGTGGACCGGGTACAGCAGATCATCAATTCGGCTTATAAATACGGCCGCAAGGTGGTTGTGGAAGGCCGCAGCATGGTGAACATCATGGAAACGGCGGCGAAGCTGGGCTGTCTGCGGATTCCTGCAAATACGCTGATCGATGTGGAGCAGATCAGGAATTATCCCGATGAAAAAACCGTGATTATCACCACCGGCTCTCAGGGAGAGTCCATGGCCGCGCTGTCCAGAATGGCGGCCAATATCCATAAAAAAGTCATTATCAAGCCCGGGGATACGGTGATTTTATCCAGCAATCCCATCCCCGGCAATGAAAAAGCGGTTTCCAGAGTGATCAACGAATTGTCCCGCATGGGGGCCAACGTGATTTTCCAGGACGCCCATGTATCGGGACATGCCTGTTCGGAAGAAATCAAACTGCTGTATACGCTGGTGAAGCCGAAATATGCGGTTCCCGTGCACGGGGAATACCGGCATCTGAAAGCCCAGGCGGCCATTGTGGCGGAGCTGGGTATCCCGAAGGAAAATATTTTCATCCTCAGCTCGGGGCAGATTCTGGAACTGAGCAAAGAGAGCGCCCGGATCACCGGCGAAGTGCCCTGCGGCTCCATTTATGTGGACGGGCTCGGCGTCGGCGACGTGGGAAACATCGTATTGCGGGACCGGCAGCGGCTGGCAGACGACGGCATTGTCATTATTGTGATGAGCAAGGATTACGAAAGCGGACAGATCGTATCGGGGCCGGATATCGTTTCCCGCGGCTTCGTCTATGTACGGGAGTCAGAGGATCTGCTGGAAGGCTGCCGGCAGGTAGTTATGGATGTGCTGGATCGCTGTATGCACAATCATACCGGTGACAGCAACCGGATCAAAAATCTGATTCGGGATGAGGCAGGCAGTTATCTGTGGAAACAGACCAAACGCCGTCCTATGATCCTTCCGATTATGATGGACGTCTGAACCGCGGATGCACGGCAGAAAAAGAAAGAGAAATGGGAGGAATGACTGATGAAGGCAAAGTATGATTCTTCCAAACTGGTTTTTATACTGCTGCGCAGTATTCTGTGGATTATTCTGCTGATCCTGGTCTTTCAGGGCGCAAGATATGCCTACAGCTACGGCCGGGCCATTTTTATGGATGAAGCCTATACGGAAGGCGGCGTCAATGAAGATGTGGAAGTTTTCGTTATGGAAGGCAGCACCGCCCGTAAGGTGGGGGAGCAGCTGGAAGAGGCCGGCATCATCGAAGACAAAACCCTCTTTTATCTGCAGGCGGTTTTAAGTGACCGCAGCGACGGCATTGTGGGCGGCAATTACGTGTTCAACAGCGCCATGAAGCCCAGCCGGATTCTGGAAATGCTGCAGACAGGGCCTTGAAACAGAAAGGAGTCGGCATTGCTGGTAGATGAAAGATTAAACGCATACGTGATTTCACTCTATCCGGATCTGCCGGAATTTTTGAATGAAATAGAAGAACAGGCACATAAAACTTATGTGCCTGTTATCAGAAAAGACGTACAGCAGTATCTGAGATTTTTGCTGCAGCAGCAGCCGCCGGCGCAGATTCTGGAGGTAGGAACTGCCACCGGCTTTTCTGCGTTGTTTATGGCATGGTGTACGCCGGCGCAGACAAAGATTACAACCATTGAAAACAGTGAAAAAAGAATTCCCATCGCAAAACATCATTTTGTACAATCTGCTTATGCAGAACGGATCCGGCTGCTGGAAGGCGACGCACATGAAATTCTGCCGTCGCTGGAGGGCAGCTATGATTTTATTTTTCTGGATGCCGCAAAGGGGCAGTATCTTTCATTTTTGCCCCATCTGTGCAGGCTTTTAAGTCCGGGGGGCCTTCTGGTGTCAGACAATGCGCTGCAGGACGGAAACGTCAGTCTGCCCCGGTATGCGCTTGTTCACCGGGACCGCACCACCCATACCCGGATGCGGGAATTTCTTTTCGAACTGACCCACAACGACCAGATGCAGACCGTGGTTTTGCCGGTGGGAGACGGACTGACGGTCAGCTTAAAGAGGAAAAATGATGAAAAAACCGGAACTTCTGATGCCTGCGGGCAATGCGGAGATTCTGAAAATTGCATATGATTTCGGCGCAGACGCCGTATATATCGGCGGAGAAGCCTACGGACTGCGCGCCAAAGCGGACAATTTTTCCACAGAGGAAATCGCATCCTGCGCGGACTATGCCCATGGGCGGGGGAAAAGGCTGTATGTGACCGCCAATATATTTGCCCACAACGGGGATCTGGAGGGTATCCGGCGTTATTTGCAGGATTTAAATCCTACGGGTATTGACGGACTGATTATCTCGGATGCCGGCGTGGTGGCCCTTGCAAAGGAATATGCGCCGGACATTCCCATTCATTTGAGTACCCAGGCCAATACCACAAATTATCTGTCCTTTCGCTTCTGGTGGGAACAGGGCATCCGGCGGGTGGTGGCCGCCCGGGAACTTTCACTGCGGGAACTGGCGGAAATTCGCAGCCGGATACCGGCAGAAATGGAAATCGAGTGTTTTGTCCACGGCGCCATGTGTATTTCCTATTCCGGCAGATGCCTGTTAAGTAATTATTTTACGGGCAGAGACGCCAACCGGGGCTTGTGTACCCATCCCTGCCGGTGGAAATATACCCTGAATGAGGAAACGCGCCCCGGCGAATATCTGCCGGTCTTTGAAAACGAGCGGGGTACCTATATTTTTAATTCCAAGGATTTATGTATGATCGGACATATTCCGGAACTGTTGGAGGCCGGGATCGACAGTTTTAAAGTGGAGGGCCGGATGAAAACCGGCCTGTACGCCGCCACGGTAGCCAGAGCCTACCGGCGGGCCATTGATGATTATTTTACGGATCCGGCGCAGTATCGGGACAATATGCCCTGGTATCTGTCGGAAATCGAAAAATGCACCAACCGTCGGTTTACCACGGGATTTTATTTCGGAAAGCCGGATGAAAAAGATCAGATTTACGGCAGCAGCACCTATCATACGGAAAGCATTTATCTGGGGGTGGCGGAGGCCGTGGATGCTTTCGGACGCATCCGGCTGACCCAGCGCAACAAGTTTTCCGTCGGCGATGCGATTGAAATTATGTCGCCGAATGGCGTCGACCGGCAGGCAAAGGTAGAGGGGATTTTTTCGGCTTCCGGCGAGGCGCAGGAAAGCGCGCCCCATGCAAAGCAGACAGTGTTTGCAGCCCTTTCTGAAGACTGTCAGCCGGGAGACGTCTTAAGAAAGCCGGTAAAAACGGAGGAAATGACATGACATATATACTGGCCATCGATCAGGGAACCACCAGTACCCGGGCGGTACTGTTTGACAGGAGTGGCCATGTGGCCGCCTCTGCCCGGGAAAATTTCAGGCAGATTTACGAAAAACCCGGCTGGGTGGAACATGATGCGGAGGAAATCTGGGAAACGGTGCTGCATATCGTGCAAAAGGCCACCGCACAGATCCGGCCGGAAGAAATTGGGGCAGTGGGCATTACCAATCAGCGGGAAACTGCGGTGCTTTGGGATCGTATGACCGGAAAGCCGGTGTGCCGCGCCATCTGCTGGCAGTCCAGACAGAGCGACGGTATCTGTGAGGCCCTGCGCAGAAAGGGTGCGGAAGCCATGATCCGGGAAAAGACCGGACTGCTGATCGATCCCTATTTCAGTGCCACAAAGCTGATGTGGATTTTTGAACAACACCCCGATTTATATGACCGGGCGAAAAGGGGAGAACTTTGTTTCGGTACCATTGACAGCTGGCTGATCTGGAACATGACAGGCGGCGCCGTCCATGCTACGGATCATACCAATGCCAGCCGGACCCTGCTTTATAACATTCACGATCTGTGCTGGGATCAGGATCTGCTGGAGCTGTTTCAGATTCCGGCGGCTATACTGCCCCAGGTACAGTCCTCCTCCGGCATCTTCGGATGGACGGATCCGGCGGTCTTTGCAGGCATCCGTACCCGGATCGGCGGGGCGGCAGGAGATCAGCAGGCGGCGTTGTTCGGACAGGGCTGCCTGACGGAAGGCAGTGCAAAATGTACTTACGGTACCGGCGCATTTTTGCTGATGCATACCGGAAATCAGTTTGTAAAGAGCAGCTGCGGGCTGCTGACTACGCTGGCCTGCAGCATTGGCGGACAGACCGGTTACGCCCTGGAAGGCTCCGTCTTTATTGCGGGATCATTAATGACCTGGCTGCAGGAGGAAATGCAGCTGATCGGCGACCCGTCGGAAAGCGAAACGCTGGCGGCATCCGTGCCGGACAGCGGCGGCGTATATATCGTTCCCGCTTTTACGGGACTGGGGGCGCCTTACTGGGATATGAAGGCAAGAGGCGCGGTCTTTGGCCTCACCAGAGGCACTACAAAGGCGCATTTTGTCCGGGCGGCGCTGGAATCTCTGGGATATCAGAGCCGGGATATTTTTTCTGCAATGGAAGACGACAGCGGTATCCGGCTGACAGCGGTCAAAGTAGACGGCGGCGCGGCGAAGAACGGTTTTCTGATGCAGTTTTTAAGCGATTTATTGGGGACGCAGATCCTGCGGCCAGAGGATACGGAAAGTACGGTCCGGGGCGCGGCATATCTTGCGGGACTTGCGGCAGGACTTTGGGAAGATGTTTCAAAGCTGCCCTTTGAGACCGGAGAATCTTTCATTTTCCGGCCGGAAATGAAACAGGAACAGGCAGATGCGCTGTACGAGGGATGGAAAGCGGCTGCAGCCTCCGCCTGTACCTATCACAGATAGAGGAAATTATGGCATTTGACGGATTTGTAGTGGCGGCGCTGGCCGATGAACTGAATAAAACCCTGTGCGGCGGACGGATTTATAAGATCACCCAGCCGGAAAAGGACGAGATCATACTGACGATCCGCAGGGACAGCGATGTGAAGTATCTGCTGATTTCCGCAAATCCTTCGCTGCCCATCGTGTATCTGACGGCGGAAAAGAAGCAGGGACCGCCTACGGCGCCCAATTTCTGTATGCTCCTGCGCAAATATATCCAGAATGCCCGCATCAGCGGCGTGACCCAGCCGGAAAACGAACGAATCCTGATGATTTCCCTGTCCTACCGGGACGAACTGGGGGATTTAAAGGACTGCAGCCTCATTGCCGAACTGATGGGGAAGCACAGCAATATTATTTTAACGGATGCGAAAGGGAACATTATTGACAGTATCAAACGGATCCCAATGCATGTTTCTTCGGTGCGGGAGGTGCTGCCGGGGAAACCCTATTTTATTCCGAAAACCGTGGAGAAACAAAATCC
>CANRGZ010000017.1 GCA_947630295.1 uncultured Lachnospiraceae bacterium
GGTTCTGTGAGGGGCAGTAGGCAAGCCTTTCACAAAATAAACTTGAGGAAGGAGTGTCGAGACTGTCTACTCGACGATTAGTTGATGCCTGATTATACTACGATAAAAAAAATAGCAGAATTAACCGAAAAAATCAGTAAACTCCCCCGCGGATATATCTCCAGGAAAGTCGTGAATGGGAATGTATATTTTTACCATCAATGGTCGGAAGGCGGAATAAAGAAAAGCAAATATCTTCGTGGGGAGGAGATTGCCGGACTCACCGAACAAATCGAACTCCGAAAGAAATTACAAAAAGAACTGGCTGAAATCAAGATGGAAGGCAAAGCCGCGCCCGAATCGCAGACCGGCTCTTTGAGGTGTACCCTGATGCATAAACGCGTGGAGGTTGTCGAGTTTCATCTTGACAACGAAACCGGTTTTATTCAAAAAATCGGTGATGTTTTCGAGCCAGAGCATTTACCGGTGGGAGTTGGCATGAAAAGAGGCGTCGTCGACCGTGCGGCATTGAATGGCTGGTGGACAGATCGCTCCATTCCCGCAAGCCGTTCCGGCGTGCGTGAGGCCATGGAAACACTGCAGGTCACCGATACAAAAATGCTCTTAATCAGATGCTTCGGTCTCTCCCTTTCAGATCAGTATTGGATCCGTCCGGAGAACGCTGATCTTAACTGGGAAAACATCAATTTCTTTGACAATGATTTTTCTGACGATATCGGCGACGTGCTTTTCGGCGCGGATAAGAAACCTGATCCGCTGAATTTCTCTTCGCCCGATAATACTTCTGATGGGAATCTGAAAAAGCGTTGGAAAATTATCGATGGCAAACGCTGTCTTGTCAAGGGCGGTTCTAACCCTTATCGTCAGCAACCGCTGAACGAGGTGATCGCTTCCGAAATCATGCGGCGGCTGAACATTCCTCACGTGCCTTACACAGTGACATGGAACAAAGGCGCCCCGTACAGTGTGTGTGGGGATTTTATTAACAAAAATACGGAACTTGTTCCGGCGTGGCGGATCATTCAGACCAAAAAGCAACCGAACAGTAAATCATTGTATCAGCATTTTGTTGATTGCGCGGACGCACTTGGAATTCCTGACGTCAGAGCATTTTTGGATCAGATGATCGTGCTTGACTATATTATTGCGAACGAAGACAGACACCTGAACAATTTTGGCGCGGTTCGAAACGCCCAAACGCTTGAATGGCACGGCATGGCGCCGATCTACGACAGCGGCTCGTCTCTCGGTTATGACAAAAGCGTGCCGATGATGCGGGACGGGTCAGAGGTGATCTGCAAGCCGTTCAAGAAGCACCACGAAGAGCAGTTGAAACTCGTATCTTCATTTGATTGGATTGATTTTTCTGCACTCGCCGATGTCAGCGAAATGATAACGGAAATCCTTTCTGACGAAAATGCAAAAGATTATATGGATGAGAACCGTATCCGTGTTATCGCAGAACTGACCGGGCGCCGGATTAAAAATTTAGAAACACTCGCAAAATCAAAGACATACAAGCAAACCATCACGACCGACGACGAAGTTGGTAAAAACATTGCTGCATCTTATTAAGATAACTCTATGACGAAGCTCGGACGCAATGATTCCGTGCCGATTGAAACGTTAGAGAAGATTTGCGCAGTGTTGGATTGTTCGCTTGATGACATTGTGGAATTCAGCGACGATGATAAGGAGTAACTTTCACCATTGGTGAGAGAAATTGCCGCTGTTGAGAAGGAGAACGATTGATGTCAAAATCCATTGTGTTTTTTGATACCGAGGTTGGTGTCGATGACAATAAAATACATGATATTGGTGCGTTAAAGCAAAACGGAACTGTTTTCCATTCTGCTTCAATCGCTGATTTTTTCTCTTTTTGCAACGGCGCCGAATACATCTGTGGGCATAACATTATTCATCACGACCTGAAGTATTTGGACAAAGCTTTAGACCCGGCAAAATATGCAGTTATCGATACGCTTTATATTTCTCCGTTGCTTTTTCCCAAACGTCCGTATCATGCGTTGATCAAAGATGATAAACTGCAGGCAGATGAATTAAACAATCCCGTCAATGACAGTCTAAAAGCGCAAAAGCTGTTTTTTGACGAAGTAAATGCGTTCTTTTCCTTATCCCCAAGGAAGAAACAGATCTTTTGCTGCTTGCTCTACCAATACATAGAATTCAAAGGTTTTTTTGACTATGTAAATTTCAGGCCATTCAGCTACTCTAATATTAAGAGTTTGATCATTGCCGAATATGAAAATAAGATTTGTGCAAACGCAGATCTGCTGCCTTTAATAAAGCACTACCCCCGTGAACTGGCATACGCACTGGCTTTAATTGGCGCTGACGATGCGTTTTCTATCACTCCGCCGTGGCTTTTACGTAATTTTCCGAGAATCGAAAACGTAATCAAATATCTGCGTAATACACCTTGTGAAAAAGGATGTCAGTATTGTCGTGAAAATCTGAATATCCATAAGAGCTTAAAAAAGTTTTTCGGGTTTGAAAGCTTTCGTACATATAACGGCGAACCGCTTCAGCAGAAAGCAGCGCAAGCTGCGGTTGACGGCAAATCACTGCTTGCTGTTTTTCCGACAGGCGGAGGAAAGTCCATTACGTTTCAGTTGCCGGCGCTTATGGCGGGAAAGGCGGTCCACGGTTTGACGGTGGTTATTTCTCCGTTGCAATCGCTGATGAAAGACCAGGTCGACAATCTGAACGCTTTGGGTATTACTTCTGCTGTAACAGTGAACGGCCTGCTCGATCCTATTGAACGCGCGAATGCTTACGAAAGAATTGCAAACGGTTCAGCAACGATCCTCTACATTTCTCCGGAGCAACTTCGTTCAAAATCCATTGAGAAAATGTTGATTTCTCGAAATATTTCGCGGTTTGTTATCGACGAAGCACATTGCTTTTCTGCGTGGGGACAAGATTTCAGAGTCGATTACCTGTATATCGGCGACTTTATCCATGCGCTTCAGAAAAAGAAAACCGACAAAAAACCGATCCCCGTTTCCTGCTTTACGGCGACAGCAAAACAAAAAGTCATTAGCGATATATGCGAGTACTTCAAGAAAAAACTGGATCTTGATCTGGAGATTTTCGCATCGTCCGCTTCCAGAGAAAATCTGCACTATGTCGTTCTTTTTAAAGAAACCGAAGAAGAAAAATATAACACCTTGAGGGATTTGATCGCGCAAAAGGATTGCCCTACTATCGTTTACGTTTCCAGAACAAGGCGCACGCGCCTGCTTGCCGAAAAACTGACGGCAGATGGCTTCCCCGCACGCCCGTTTAACGGACAAATGGAATCGAACGACAAAATAGAGAATCAGGAGGCTTTTATCAAAAACGCGATAAAGGTCATTGTTGCTACGTCTGCATTCGGTATGGGAGTTGATAAAAAGGACGTTCGGCTCGTGATTCATTATGATATATCCGATTCTTTGGAGAATTATGTTCAAGAGGCGGGCCGTGCCGGGCGAGATCCAAGCTTACAGGCAGAATGTTACGTTTTATTCAATAATGAGGATCTGGACAAGCATTTTATTCTGCTCAATCAATCCAAATTGAGCATTGGCGAGATCCAACAAGTTTGGAAAGCTATTAAAGATTTGACCAGGATGCGTCCGACGGTCTGCTGTTCTCCGCTTGAGATTGCAAGACAGGCCGGATGGGACGACTCGGTTTACGAGATCGAAACACGCGTCAAGACAGCGATCTCAGCGCTGGAAAATGCTGGCTACGTCAAGCGTGGGCATAACGTGCCACACGTGTACGCTACAAGTATTCTTGCAAAAGATATGCGCGAGGCGTCTTTCCGCATTGAAAAGTCCGCACTGTTCTCCGATAAGCAAAAAACAGACGCAAAGCGCATCATCAAGTCTTTGATTTCAAGTCGCAGCATCGCTCAGGCGGGAAATGATGATGCGGAAAGTCGCGTGGATTATCTTGCCGATACTTTGGGTATGACCAAAGACGAAGTGATCGACTCCATTAATCTGATGCGGCAGGAAAATCTGCTGGCCGATACGCGGGATATGTCCGCCTATATTTACCGCTCCGATACTGAAAATAAATCGAAGCAAATATTGGAACGGTTTGCAAAGCTGGAGCGGTTTTTGTTGGCACATTTTACCGACGAAGGCTGCGATTATTCGTTGAAGGAAATCAACGACAATGCACTGAAAGAAGGCATTTCTTTCTCTACTGTAAAAAATCTCCGGACTCTTTTGTATTTTCTCACCATCAAGAATTATATTCGCAAAGAACAGGATGAATCGACCCATTCCGTAACGATCGTTCCTGCAATGGATTTGTCTGCTCTGAACGCAAAGTTCGAACGCAGAATAGGACTTTGTAAATTTATTTTAGAAGCCCTTTTCTCAAAAGCAGAACCTTCAAAATCCAACAGAGACGAAAAAACGGTCGAGTTCTCGCTGGTGGGATTATTTAATGAGTATCTTGCGAGTCCCAGACTGGATTTCGACCCCGATCAAACGACCCTGACGGACGTCGAAGACGCGCTGCTGTATCTGTCAAAAATCGGCGCTTTGAAAATCGAAGGTGGATTTCTGGTGCTTTATAACGGAATGGAAATCCGCCGCCTTATCAAGGATAACAAAATTCGCTATAAAGCCGATGATTACAAATTGCTTGACGAGTTTTATAAGATGAAGATTCGTCAGATCCACATCGTCGGCGAATATGCCAATCTGATGGTGCGCGACTATAACATGGCGCTCGAATTTGTGCAGGATTATTTCCAAATGGATTTTCGAAAATTCATAGCGAAGTATTTCAAAGGGGACCGTGCCAAAGAGATCGAACGTAATATCACCCCGGAAAAATACAATCAATTGTTTGATGAATTGTCCGACATTCAATCGACCATTATCAATGATTCCGATTCAAAGTATATCGTCGTGGCGGCAGGACCCGGCAGCGGCAAAACGCGAGTGCTTGTCCACAAGCTTGCTTCGTTACTCTTAATGGAGGACGTAAAACATGAGCAATTACTGATGCTCACTTTTTCGCGTGCAGCCGCAACGGAGTTCAAAAAGCGCCTCACCGCGTTGATCGGGAACGCATCCAAATTCGTTGAAATCAAAACGTTTCACTCTTATTGCTTCGATTTGTTGGGCAAAATCGGGAGTCTGGAAGGCGTTGAAGAGGTCGTGAAAAACGCCGCCGATCTGATCGAAAACGGAGAGGTTGAACCAGGAAGGATCACGAAAAACGTTCTTGTGATCGATGAAGCGCAGGATATGGATGAGAACGAATATCGCCTGATTCGCGCTTTGATGAGCAGAAACGATGATATGCGTGTGATCGCGGTGGGAGACGACGATCAGAATATTTATGAATTCCGCGGTTCGGATTCAAAATATATGCGCGCGTTACTGGAAGAAATGAACGCCGTCAAATATGAGATGACCGAGAATTTCAGGAGCGGTTCCTCTATCGTAAATCTTGCGAACCGGTTTGCAGAAAAGATCGGGCAACGCATGAAATCGGAGCCCATCGTTCCGGTAAAAGAAGATGCGGGAAGAACATTGATATCACACTATGAGTGTTCTGATATGTGCATTCCTCTTGTTCATCAACTGCTTCACACGCGTAAAGGAGGCAGCATCGCTGTTCTTACGAACACAAATGATGAAGCGCTGCAAATCATGGGATTGCTTCTGAAGCACAATATCCGGGCAAAACTGATCCAGTCGATGGACGGATTTCGGTTATATAATCTTGCGGAGATTCGGTTCATTTTAGATGTGATCGACGCAGAATTGAATACGCCTGTGATCTCCGATGCATTGTGGAAAAAAGCGAAGGAAAAATTGCGCAGCAATTATGCCAAAAGCGAATGTTTGGAGAATGGTCTGCGGTTGATGAATGATTTTGAAAGTACCTATCCCGTTAAATACCGCAGCGATCTCGAAGCGTTCATTGCCGAATCAAATTATGAGGATTTTTATGCCGACGAAAATGAAACGGTTTTCGTTTCCACGATTCACAAGTCAAAAGGGCGTGAATTTGATACGGTATATCTTTTGCTCAACCATTGTCACGCATATAAAGACCAGGAAAAACGCCGGATCTATGTTGGTTTGACAAGGGCAAAAAATTCTTTGTATATTCACTGCAACAGTGATGTATTTGACAAGTGCAAGGCAGTCGGTGTTGAAGAAGTATATGACGATACTCTCTATCCTGAGCCTAAAGAATTGACTTTGCAGACGACACACAGAGATGTGGTACTGGATTACTTTAAATCCAGAAAGAACCTTGTCCTGTCGTTACGAAGCGGAGATCCGCTAAACATTGATGCACCGTATTTATCCACAGAGTTAAACGGAAGAACTGTCAATCTTGCAAAATTTTCAAAGTCATTCTCCGAGAAGCTAAACAACTTATTTGAGAAAGGGTTTCATCCGGTCTCGGCAAAAGTTCGCTTTATCGTTTGGTGGAAGGGCGAAAGCGACGAAAAGGAGACGCCGGTTATTCTGGCGGATTTGAAATTGGTAAAGACAAATCCGAACCCTTAGCCAATCGGCTTTTGGTTCGGATTTTTGTTATGCAGGCAACAGGACTCGAACCTGCACGGTCTCCCACCAGAACCTAAATCTGGCGCGTCTGCCAATTCCGCCATACCTGCAAAAAATATGATTTCACGAAAGGACAAAGCATCTGCCTCGCGTGATCTTTGAAAAGAACCGCTGCCTTCATCCGGTCAGTTATTCGCTGTCCGCAGCAGTGTTCTTTTTTTTCTGATGATCCTCAATAAAAACCTTTCTGGAAATAAAATTATAAATGGTCACCAGTGCCGTGGCAATCACCTTGGAAATATTGTGATTAATCCCCAGCTGCACCGCGAACAGCCACATCCACAGTTCATTTAAGCCCAGCGCAATGAGATTCAGCACCAGAAAAATGGAAAATACCGTAACCCCTTTGGCATCTTTTCTCTTTTTGAAAACAAAATGCAGACTTAAGATATAGTTGAAGACTGCTGAGATGAGAAACGCTATGGGAGCAGCCGCCAGTACATAAAAATCATGGTCTTTGGCGGGCATCAACAAAGGAAAGAGCCACTGGGTCATCAGATTCAGACAGCCGAGTTCTACAAAAAAAGCCGCAATGCCGACAATACCGAAGCGGACCATTTGTTGAAACAGTGGATGACTGATCATTTTTTTAATGAAAGACATAGTTTAAAATCCTCCGAAAGATGATTGTGCTTGCTTGAATGATTCGATTTTCCGGTCGATCTCTGTGTAGACCTGCTGACAGAGGGCGTCGGTGTCGCTCTTCTTCAGCTGTGCCGTTTCGATGGGTTCCAGAAAAGTGATGTATACTTTTGCAGGACGGATCCGCGGGAAATGGTCCTCTAAAACAGCATTGGTATTGTAAACGGCCACCGGAACCACCGGAGCGCCTGCCCGCAGGGCGACACGGAAGCTGCCGGATTTAAAGGGCAGCAGATTCTGCTCCGTGCGGTTTCTGGTGCCTTCCGGACAGATACAGACGGAACAGCCGGCTTTGAGGCGGCCTGTCATGTCGGCAATGGTGCGCATACTGGATTTCGGATCGTTCCGGTCCAGAAAAATGCAGCGGACAAAATACATCCAGAAATTTAAGAACGGCACTTTTTTGATTTCAATTTTCGAAACAAAGCCGGAAGGCCGCTTCATATGCACATAGGTCAGGAGAATGTCAAAAAATCCGCGATGATTCAGGGCATAGAGGGCCGCTCTGTCTTTGAGCACATGTTCCGTGCCTTCCACGGTGATCTTTGCACCGGACAGAAACAGGATGATGCGGAAAATAAACTGTACGCACCGCAGGGCAATCATATCCCGGGTATACCGGTCAAACAGTCCCGCAATGAGAATGACCGGCACTGTAATGACGGAAAACAGAAAGAAAATAATAACGGCAAAAACGATTACAATGGTTCGAATCATCGCACACCTCCCGGATCGGATGAAATACTGTCTGCGGATTATACATGCTTTGCACGCGCGTAATCCTGCCCGTCATTGAAAACCTTAAGGGACGGGTTAAAAAGTCTTTCATGCATTATAACAGCTCCGGGGATTTTTTGCAATCCGGGTGTATATTGTTCTTCCGCCGCGCATATATTACAGCAAATGCAAGGAGGACAAAGCAGTTGGAGTTATTGAAAAAAAACATAAATATGTGCAGAAATAAGCAGGAAATGACGACGCAGATTTCGGAAAATGAAGATGTGAATCTGCCCGATTATATGCCGGATATTGAAAAAATCGTGCAGGAGACGGGTGAGATCATTCCGGAAAAGGCAGAAGCGCTGTCGGGAAAGGTCTTAATCAGCGGAATTCTGAAATACAATCTGCTTTATACCGGGAGCGACGGCCATATTTCCTCCTTTTCCAAAGAAACGCCTTTTGAGGAAGAAATACATATGCAGACGGCGGAGGAACATGATGACGTGCGTCTGGAAGTCAGTGAGGATAAATTTGAGGTCAGCCTGATCAACTCCAGGAAAATCAACGTGCAGATGATTATCGGCGTTACATTGACGGTTTCGGAAACCCTGTCGGAAAGCATTCCGGTAGATCTGGAGGATGACGCAGAGATCCAGAAAAAATTCTGTGACCGGCAGCTGCTGCAGCTGAAAATGGCAGGAAAAGATATTTTCCGTTTTCATGACCTGCAGACCCTGCCAAAGGAAAAGCCCAATATCGAGGAGGTGATTTATCAGAAAATAGAACCGAGAGAAATGGAACTGCGCTGCGAGGAAGGTTGCATCAGCATTGACGGGCGGATGCATGTATTTGTCCTGTACACGCCGGAGGAGCAAAGCGGACTGCCTCAATGGGTGGAATACGCCTTCCCGGTGCAGGGGAAACTGGATTGCAGCGAGGCCAGACCCGGTATGATTGCGGATCTGCAGTGGAATCTGTACCAGCGAACGCTGGAGGTCAAAGAAGACAGCGAAGACGAAGCAAGGCTTTTGTCAGCAGACGGCGTCATTGAAGTGGACATGAAGCTGTATGAGGAAGAAGAAATCCGGCAGCTGGAAGACGTATACAGTACGGAAAAGAAACTGACGCCCCTTCTGCGTCCGGTGCTGTTTTCCGGACTGTTGATGAAAAATAATTCCGTCTGCCGTCTGGTCAGAAAAATGAAGGTGACGGAAGAACATGCGCGGCTGCTGCAGATCTGCAATATTGAAGGCGTAGTCAAAACGGAAAAAATCGAGCCCGGCAATGACATGCTGTCTGCGGAAGGGCATGTGTTTGTCAAAATGCTGTATGTGACGGACGATGAGACCCAGCCGTTTCGCGTGGCAAAAGGCGTGCTGACCTTCCATCATGACATGGAAGCGATGCATCTGAACGAAACCTGCAGTTACCGTGTCCGGCCGCTGATCGAATCGATTTCAGCCAACATGGCGGATCTCAACGAAATAGAAATCCATGTACAAATTGCAATGGATGTGATAGTATTCGATTATATGCAGGTAAATCTCATAGATTCCGTAGAGGAAACGCCTGTGTCCAAAGAAGAGATCAGAAATATGCCGGGAATGGTCGGTTATATTGTGGGAGAGGGCGAGAGCCTCTGGGATATTGCAAAACGCTATTATACAACGGTAGCCGAGATACAGAAGACAAATCAGCTGCCGGAAGAAGAGGTACACGCAGGACAGAAAATCCTGATTACAAAACGAGCGGCAAAGGGTGCATAAATGGATACAATACAAGAGAAGGCATGTGCAAAACTCAATCTCGGGCTGGATATTACCGGAAAGCGGGCGGACGGATATCATACGCTGTCTACCGTGATGCACAGCATCGATCTGTACGATGTGCTGGACTTTTGCAAACAACCGGATGGCGTCCGAACCTATGAAACAGATGCGCCGGCGCTGCCGATGGATGCACACAATCTGGTCTGCAGGGCGGCGTCGCTGTTTTGCGATACGCTGCAGATCAGCGAGGGTTTTTCCATTATGCTGAAAAAAAGGATCCCCATGGGCGCGGGACTGGCCGGGGGCAGTTCGGACGCGGCGGCGGTGCTCAGAGGCCTGAACCGTCTGTTTGATGCGAAACAGAGTCCGGCGGCACTGGCCCGGCTGGCGGAGCCGCTGGGGGCGGATGTACCCTACTGTATCGGCGGCGGAACGGCGCTGGCGGAAGGCACAGGAGAGCGGCTTTCCATGCTTCCTTCCTTACCGGCCTGCGGGATACTGCTGGCAAAACCGGCGGTCAGTGTTTCCACGAAATGGGCGTATGATGCGGTAGATCAGGCGGGACAGACGCGCCATCCGGATATGAAAGGCGTGGTGGAGGCGCTGCGGCGGCAGGATCTGGATGCGGTCTGTGCAAAGATGGAAAATGCCTTTGAGCCGGTAATCATTTCCGCCTTTCCGGTGATCGGCGAGATCAAAGCACGGATGCTGGAAAACGGCGCGAAAGGCGCGCTGATGACAGGCAGCGGTTCCTGCGTTTTCGGTATTTATACAGACCGGGCGGCCATGGAAAGAACAGAAGAAAAAATAAAAAGCATTTCCTGCGAATTTTTTTACAAAATCTGGTAATACTTCCTTTGTGACAGCCAAAAGCTGTCACAAACTATTTTGTAAAGGAAATATATTGCCATGAAAAAAAGAATCAGGGAATGGACACTGGCACTTTTGATTGCCTGCAGTTTTTTCGGCAGCCCGAAAACTCTTGCATGGTGGAATCTGCTGTATCCTGCCGCAGTGTCGGAAGAATGCGGCAAAGAACACAAGAACGGCGGACGCGGCGCCGTCAAACTGCGCTTTTTTGTTGTGGAGTGGCTGCGCTCTCTAAAATGACGGTTGCAAGTTTTGACAAAACAGTTTAATATAAATCAGATTAAAGTTTATGAAAAAAATCAGGAGAGAATCTGATGACTGTAGCAGATGCAAATGCGCCGGTAGGCGTTTTTGATTCCGGGGTAGGCGGGCTGACCGTGGTACGGGAAATTATGAAGCTTCTTCCCGACGAGCCCATTATTTATTTTGGGGATACCGCCCGGGTGCCTTACGGAAATAAATCACAGGAAACCATTATCCGCTATTCCAGGCAGATCACAAATTTTTTGCTGGAACAGCATGTCAAGGCTATTGTCGTTGCCTGTAATACAGCCAGTGCATACGCGCTGGAAGAAATCCGGGACAGCGTCCCGGTAGATATGATCGGGGTGGTAAAACCCGGGGCGTATGCCGCCTGTCAGGCCACAAGAAACGGACGGGTCGGCCTCATCGGTACGGAAGGCACGATCGGGTCCCATATTTATTCGAAAATGATTCGGGAAGCTTATCCGGATTATCATATATACGAACAGGCCTGTCCGCTGTTTGTAAGTCTGGTGGAAGAGTATATGCTGGACGATGAGGTGACCAGGATCATGGCGGGCAGATATCTGAAAAACATCAAAGAGGCCGGGGTAGATACGCTGATTTTGGGCTGTACCCATTATCCGCTGCTTTCGCCGCTGCTGCAGGAAGTTATGGGCGGGGACGTGACGCTGGTCAATCCCGCGTATGAAACGGCAAAAGGGCTGCGGCAGCTGCTGGATCAAAAAGGACTTCGGTTCCACGGAAAAAGTACCGGGGAAAAATGCCGGCTGTTTGTGTCGGATACGCCGAAACAGTTCCGGAAATTTGCGGATTACATACTTCCCTGCACGATCGGAGAAGCGACGCAGGTAATGATCGAAGCGTATTAAAAAAGAAGTTTCATTTCTCCGGGAAATGAAACTTCTGAAAAATCCTTGCTGTGGGGCAGTCAGCTGTTTATTTTTTTGCGCAGCCGTGCAATCAGTTTTTGTTTTTTAGGCGGCTGCAGCAGTGCGCCCCGCTCTGCGCGGACCGAGGTAATATAAATGCCGCTGACGGTTGCTTTCACGGTGGTTTTCACCGGAATGATATCAAAGACGGCCTTGTCGGCTACCAGCGAAACGATCTTCGGTCCTACTTTTGCTTTTACAATGGGCATCTTGACCCTTCTTAAATATTTCGGAGACTGCTGCAGAACCACAGCGGGCAGATCTGCGTCTTTCAAAGGGAGCATTTTTTTGTCAATGACCAGAATGGACATGGTCTGTGCCGCAGCATCCATCTGCTTGCGCTGGGATTCCTGCTTTTTCTGCATTTTTCTGCCGACGATGCTCAAAACAATAAAGACGGCAAGAACGACTCCGACGATAATCAGTAAAACGGTAAGAAATGTACTCAATTTACAACTCCCTTTCCACAATGATATTATAACAAAAGGTAGTTTAACAAATATTTACAGAATATGCAATCAAAAAATACAGAGAAAGCAGGCAGATGCGCCGCATCTGCCAGGTAACGGTGGGAAACTATGAGTCAGGTACTGCAATCGGCTGCAGATGTGCTGTCGTGGATTTTCAGAAATATCATTTTTATTAATATCGTACTGGCGATTCTGATCGTTTTCTTTCAGCGGCGGGAACCCCAGGCGGTCTGGACCTGGCTGCTGGTACTGACCTGCCTGCCCATTGTCGGATTCATTCTCTATATCATCATCGGACAGGATTTCCACAAAAGAAACATGTTTAAGACCAAAGAGATTTCCGATATGGTATCTGCAACGATTTCACAGCAGCAGACAGCCATCCGGACCCATGCGTATCCGGATCGGAATGAGGAATACAGTGATCTGGTGCTGTACAACCTGGACAGTTCGGGGGCGGTTTTAACCGCAGACAATCAGGTACAGGTCTTAGACGACGGCATGGAAAAAATGCGGTGCCTCTGTGAAGAACTTAGGAAAGCCGAGCATTTTATCCATATTCAGTATTATATTATCCGGGATGATGAAGCCTTTGCCATGCTGGAACCCATTCTGATGGAAAAAGTCAGAGACGGCGTGGAGGTAAGGGTTCTCTACGACGACATGGGCTGCCGCGCCACCAGTCCGAAATTCTGGAAACGGCTGCAGGACGGCGGGATTCGTGTAGCCACTTTTTTCCCGGCCTATCTGAAACGGTTCCAGATGCGGGTGAATTACCGCAATCACCGCAAGATTGTTGTAATCGACAATAAAGTGGGTTTTGTCGGCGGTTTTAATCTGGGCAGGGAATATTTAGGACTCAGCCAGCGCTTCGGCTACTGGCAGGATCTGCACCTGCGGATTTCGGGCAGCGCGGTGCTGGATCTGGAAAAACGCTTCATTCTGGACTGGAGTTATGCCTCCAAGGAAAATCTGGTGGCGGAGCGCAAATATACAACGCAGGATCCTTCGGTGCATTTTTCCGGCACCACGCCGATACAGATTATTATATCGGGACCGGATACCAAATATCAGAACATTCGGAACAATTATCTGCGGCTGATCAACCGCGCCAAAGGGCATATTTGGATTCAGTCCCCCTATTTCGTTCCGGATGCGGCAATTTTAAGCGCGCTGCGGATGGCGATTCTTTCCGGCGTGGAAGTCAACGTGCTGATTCCCTGCAAGCCGGATCATATGTTTATTTACTGGGTCACATATTCCTATATCGGGGAGCTGATTGAGATCGGCGCCAACTGTTATACATTTAACGACGGATTTCTGCATGGCAAATATGTTTCCGTGGACGGGGAAGCCTGCTGTGTGGGTACGGCCAACATGGACATTCGCAGCTTCAAGCTCAATTTTGAAGTCAATGCGGTGATTTATGATCCGGCGGTGGCTGTGCAGATCGAAGGCAATTTCCGGAAAGTAAGGGATCATGCAACGCAGATCACCCAGGCGGGATACGCCGAACGGGGGACTAGGGTGAAAGCCAAAGAGCAGCTCTGCCGCCTGCTTTCACCGCTGATGTAGTGCAAAGGTGCAGGCATTTTACAGCGGAAAAGCCGGAGACTGAACATTTTGTGAACGAAGAAAAAATTCTTTTCAATTATTCATATATATGCTATAATGCAAACGATATGCATAAGCATAAGAATCTATCTAAGAGAGGTATGGTATGAAGAGAAAAATAATATCGGCATGTTTATGTCTGTGTTTGATACTGGCGTCCCTGTCTGCATTGACAGCCTGCGGAAAGAAGGACAAAAAGGATGAAAGCAGCGCATTGACGCCCATGGACGAAATCCGTGCGGAAATGTTCAAGAATGTGGATACGCTGGTGGAACTGGGAGATTATAAGAGTATTTCCGTCACAAGCGAAGAGGAAACCGTAACGGATCAGGATATTCAGGATTACATTGACGGCGATCTGGAATATTACGGCGAGCCGGAGCACATTATGGAAGGTGCCGTTGCCGACGGTGATTCTATTAACATCGACTATGTGGGCAAAATGGACGGCGAGGAGTTCGAAGGCGGTTCGGATCAGGGACATGACATTACCATCGGTTCCAACAGCTTTATCCCCGGCTTCGAGGATCAGCTGATCGGCATGAATGTAGGCGAGACCAAGACAATTACCTGTACTTTCCCGGAGGATTATGAAAATAATCCGGACCTGGCAGGCAAGGCAGCCGAGTTTACCGTAACATACAATTATAAAAATGGAGACGTGATTCCGGCGGAACTTACCGACGAACTGGTTGCATCCATGGGACTGGACGAAGACGTAAAGACCGTAGACGATTACAAGGCTTATGTGAAACAGCAGCTGGAAGATAAGGCCGCCAGCGATCAGGAAAACAACGATTTCACGGCAATCCTGGAGGAACTGCTGAATCGCTGTACGGTGAACGGCTATCATGAGGATCTGGACCAGGATCAGATGTATGAGGAAGAAATCGAATATATGAAGCAGATGGCAGACTCCTATTCTGTTTCCTATGAAGAGTTTGTTACCCTGTATGCCGGCCAGCCCAGTGTGGAAGCCTATGAAGAGCAGCTGAAGATCGATATCGAGAAATACTGCAAACGGATCATGATTTACCGTGCTATTGCAGTGCAGGAAAATATCGAGATCACACAGGATGAATACGAAGCAGAGGTTGCCCAGTACAGCAGCAATTATCAGAACTATGGCGTGGAGAGCATTGAGGAATTTGAAGAGCAGTACAGCCTGCAGATTTATCAGTACATGGTTTATGACCGCGTCGAGGAGATTTTGAAAGATAATTCCACTGTAACCCATACGGCGGCAGACGGTACACCGGCGGATACAGCAACGGAAGCACCGGCAGATGCGGCAACGGAAGCACCGGCAGATGCGGCTACAGAGGCGCCGGCTGACAGTACGGAAGCAGCATCAGAGTAAGCATAATTTCCTATACAACGGGAAAAGAAACGCAACAAATGAAGGGATGTTTGCAGCGCAGACATCCCTGTTTTAAAGAGGAGGAAGGCTTATGCGAAGTATAACTGGAATGCCTTCCGACGACATGGCAGGTGCGCCTTGGCGCGCGTGCCGATACATAATCTAAAGAGGGAAAGGGGATGTATATCAGATGGATCTGATCACGGTAAAGGAATTATTTCAGAACAGAGAGCAGTATTTTGATCGGGAGATTACGGTCGGAGGATGGGTGCGGAGCATCCGGGATTCGAAGACCTTCGGTTTTATGATTATTCACGACGGTACCTTTTTTGAAACGCTGCAGGTGGTGTATTCCGATCATCTGGAAAATTTTTCTGGAATATCCAGATTCGGCGTAGGCGCTGCGGTCATTGTAAAGGGTGTTCTGGTGAAGACGGAAAATGCAAAGCAGCCCTTTGAAATCCAGGCTTCTGCCATCACGCTGGAAGGCAGTTCCGCACCGGATTATCCGCTGCAGAAGAAAAGGCACAGTTTTGAATATCTGCGGACAATTTCTCATCTGCGGCCCAGAACCAACACATTTCAGGCGGTATTTCGGATTCGTTCTATGATCGCCTATGCGATTCATATGTTTTTTCAGGAGCGGGGATTTGTCTATGTGCATACGCCCATCATCACCGGCAGCGACTGTGAGGGCGCCGGGGAAATGTTTCAGGTAACCACCATGGATCTGAACGATCCGCCGCGGACCAAGGAGGGCGCCGTGGATTACAGCGAGGATTTCTTCGGGAAGATGACCAATCTGACTGTCAGCGGTCAGCTGAATGTGGAAACCTTCGCGGCGGCCTTTCGCAATGTATATACCTTCGGCCCTACGTTCCGGGCGGAAAATTCCAATACCACCAGACATGCGGCGGAATTCTGGATGATCGAGCCGGAAATCTGTTTCGCCGATCTGACAGACGATATGCAGCTGGCAGAGGATATGCTGAAATTTATTATCCGTTACGTGCTGGAACACGCGCCGGAGGAAATGGCCTTTTTGAATCAGTTTGTGGATAAAGGACTGATTGAACGGCTGCAGGGCATCGTCAATTCGAAATTCGGACACGTGACCTACACGGAAGCGGTGGAAATTCTGGAAAAACACCAGGATGCGTTCAGCTACAAGGTTTTTTGGGGCTGCGACCTGCAGACCGAGCACGAACGGTATCTGACGGAAGAAGTATTTAAAGGGCCGGTGTTTGTGACGGATTATCCCAAGGAGATCAAGGCATTCTATATGAAACTCAATCCGGACGGCAAAACCGTGGCGGCCATGGACTGCCTGGTGCCGGGCATCGGGGAAATTATCGGCGGCAGCCAGAGGGAGGACGATTACGACACGCTGCTGGCCAGAATGCGGGAGCTGGGTCTGAAAGAGGAGGATTACGCATTTTATCTGGATTTGCGCAAATACGGTTCGGTGCGGCACGCGGGCTTCGGGCTGGGCTTTGAGCGCTGCGTCATGTATCTGACCGGCATGGGCAATATCCGGGATGTACTTCCTTTCCCCCGTACCGTAAATAATTGCGATTTATAGGAGGAAGGCTTATGCGAAGCATAACTTTGAATGCCTTCCGACGACTTGGCAGGTGCGCCACGGCGCGCGTGCCGCTACCTTAGAGGAAGGCTTATGCGAAGCATAATTTTCAATGCCTTCCGACGACCTGGCAGGTGCGCCTTGGCGCGCGTGCCGCTACATTAATATAAGGAGGAAGGCTTATGCGAAGCATAACTCAAAAGCTGATACGCAAATATGCGGTGATTTTTCTGCTGTTGGGACTGCTGGTCCTCTTGCTGGCAGCCTGTGCAAAGAAGAAAAAGACGCAAATCTCGCCGGATGTTACCGCGGCGCCGGTAGAAACAGAGGCGGCGGGAGATTTCATTATTGTCGGAGAAAACGAAGGGGAACCGCTGATCTTTTATAATTTAAACAACGTGTCATCGGTGGAAGAACTGGCGGAATATGTGGACATCGCCTATGATTTTGAAAACAAACCGGAAATCATACTGGCGGATGTGGATGCGCCGGAAGGCATATTCGAGCAGGTCAGGGAAATGCTGGATGAAAAGGGAGTTGTTTATGTCATTACAGAAGATGAAGAATAAATGACATGACCTTTGCGGCAGTGCAAGGAGGCTTTTGATGGATAATTACAACAACCAGAAAAACAACAATCAAAATACAGGCGGCGGGCAGAAAAAAAATATTTTGATTTTTATACTGATCGCAGTCGTATTTGTCATCGCAATCACGTCGATTTCCTCATTGATCGATTCCATGACAAATATTGAAAAGACGTACGATGAGTTTATCGAAATGGTGGAGCAGGATAAGGTAGACAAGGTGATGCTGGATTCGAATCTGATTCGTTTCACGCCGAAGCAGAAGAATCAGAATGCCATCGCGGTGACCTATTATACCGGCTACCTGTACGATGAATCCCTGCTTCCCCTGCTGAAGGAGCACGACGTAACCTTTGCGGCGGAAATTGAAAATTCCAATTCCATGCTGCTGGAGATTCTGCTGATTTATATCCTTCCGCTGGTGATTCTGGGTATCATGTTCTTCTTTATTTCACGGAAAATGACCAAATCCAGCGGCGGCATTATGGGCGTTGGAAAAAGCCGGGCAAAGATGTATCTGGAAAAACAGACCGGCGTGACCTTCAAGGATGTCGCGGGACAGGAAGAAGCCAAGGAGTCCCTGCAGGAAGTGGTGGATTTCCTGCACAACCCCGGAAAATACCAGAAAATCGGTGCAAAGCTGCCAAAAGGCGCATTGCTGGTGGGCCCGCCCGGTACAGGTAAAACGCTGCTGGCCAAGGCGGTGGCAGGCGAGGCCAATGTCCCGTTTTTCAGTCTGGCAGGCTCTGACTTTGTGGAAATGTTTGTGGGCGTCGGCGCATCCCGTGTGCGGGATCTGTTCAGCGATGCGCAGAAAAACGCGCCCTGTATCGTATTTATTGATGAAATCGACGCCATCGGCAGAAGCCGTGACAGCAGATACGGCGGAGGTGACTCCGAGCGGGAGCAGACCCTCAATCAGCTGCTGGCAGAGATGGACGGTTTTGACAGTTCCAAGGGTGTATTGATTTTGGCCGCCACCAACCGGCCGGAGGTACTGGATAAGGCGCTGCTGCGTCCGGGCCGTTTTGACCGGAGAATTATTGTAGATAAGCCGGACCTCAAAGGACGGCTGGATACCCTGAAGGTACATTCCAAGGATGTACTGATGGACGATACGGTGGATCTGGAAGAAATTGCGCTGGCAACCAGCGGCGCAGTGGGCTCCGACCTGGCCAATATGATTAACGAGGCGGCGATTCTTGCCGTTAAAAACGGAAGACGCTTTGTCAATCAGTCGGATCTGTTTGAATCCGTGGAAGTGGTCATTGCCGGCAAGGAAAAGAAAGACCGGGTATTAAGCCCCGAAGAAAAGAAGACGGTGGCTTACCACGAAACCGGACATGCCCTGGTGACCGCCCTGCAGAAGGACGCGGAGCCGGTACAGAAAATCACCATTGTGCCCCGGACCATGGGTTCCTTAGGCTATGTGATGCAGGTGCCTGAAGAAGAAAAGTACCTGATGACGAAGAAGGAAATCATTTCGCAGATCATCACCTATCTGGCGGGACGTGCGGCGGAAGAGCTGGTCTGTGACAGCGTCAGCACCGGTGCCTCCAACGATTTTGAGCAGGCCACCAATCTGGCCAGACAGATGGTGACCCGGTTCGGCATGAGCGATGAATTCGGCATGGTGGCTTTGGAAACCGTGGAAAGCCAGTATCTGGAAAACCGGCTGGTATTAAACTGCGGCGAAGAGACAGCAGCCCGGGTGGATGCGGAAGTCATGCGGATCATGAAAGACTGCTATGAGAAATCGAAGGCTTTGCTGGAATCCCATTTGGAAGAGCTGCATAAACTGGCGAAGTATCTCTATGAAAAAGAAACCATTACCGGCAAAGAATTTATGCGGATCTTAAAGGAAGAACAGGAAAAGAAGGAAGCCGCCGGGACGGAAGAAACCCCGGAGCCTTCGGATAAATGCGAAGCTGTCATGGAGACCGAAGCCGACAAAGCAGCGCAGGACAATGAAACGAAGTAGTGATGTTGCGGCTGTCCCGGGCAAAAAAGGCCGCAGGTTTTTTCAGTGCCGGGTGTGGACAAGCGGCGCAATTTGGATTATACTGGAAATAGCGTGAAACGTCTGAAACACGATCTGAAGGAGGTATTTTATTATGAGTAAAAACAGACTGATCGGCGAACTGCCGGTTATCGGAATCCGTCCGATTATCGACGGAAGAAGAGGTCCTTTGAATGTAAGGGGTTCACTCGAGGATCAGACCATGAATATGGCAAAAGCAGCGGCAAAGCTGTTTGAAGAAAATCTGCGTTATATCAACGGAGAACCCGTGAAAGTCGTCATCGCGGACACCACCATCGGCCGTGTGGCGGAAGCGGCGGCCTGTGCAGCCAAGTTTAAAAAAGAAGGCGTGGATATTACCCTTTCGGTAACGCCTTGCTGGTGCTACGGTTCGGAAACCATGGATATGGATCCCATGACCATCAAGGGCGTATGGGGCTTTAACGGAACCGAAAGACCCGGTGCGGTTTATCTGGCGGCGGTACTGGCTGCCCATGCACAGAAAGGTCTGCCGGCTTTCGGTATTTACGGACACGATGTGCAGGAGTGCGACGATACCAGTATTCCGGAGGATGTAAAGGAGAAACTGCTGCGCTTTGCGAAAGCGGCGGTGGCGGTGGCTACCATGCGCGGCAAATCCTATCTGCAGATCGGCAGTGTGACCATGGGTATCGCAGGTTCCATCATCAATCCGGATTTCTTCGAAGAATATCTGGGAATGCGTGTGGAATCTGTGGATGAAGTGGAGATCATCCGCCGGATGTCGGAGGGCATCTACGATGAGGCCGAATACCAGAAAGCCCTTGCCTGGACCAAAGCACACTGTAAAGAAGGCTTCGACAAGAATCCCGATTTTGTGAAAAGTTCGGATGAACAGAAAGAAAAAGACTGGGAATTTGTCGTTAAGATGATGTGCATCATCAAGGACCTGATGAACGGAAACGACAAGCTGCCCAAGGGCTGCGAAGAGGAAATGGTGGGCCACAATGCACTGGCTGCCGGCTTCCAGGGACAGAGACAGTGGACGGATTTCTATCCCAACGCGGACTTCGCGGAAGCGCTGCTCAACACTTCCTTTGACTGGAACAGCGCGAGAGAGCCCTACATTCTGGCAACGGAAAACGATACCTTAAACGGCGTTTCCATGCTGTTTGAAAAGCTGCTGACCAACCGCGCTTCCATGTTCTCGGATGTGCGTACCTACTGGAGCGGCGAGGCAGTGGAAAAAGCCACCGGCTATAAGCTGGAAGGCAAGGCAAAAGAAGCCAACGGCTTCATCCATCTGATCAACTCCGGCGCATCCTGTCTGGATTTCTCCGGACAGTCCAGGGATGAAAAGGGCAATGCCGTAGTAAAGCCTTTCTATGAGATGACAGACAAGGATATCGAGGCCTGTCTTGGGGCAACCGAATGGTGCCCGGCGGACAACGGATATTTCCGGGGCGGCGGCTTCAGCTCCCGGTTTGAAACCAGAGCGGAGATGCCTGCAACCATGATTCGTCTCAATCTGGTCAAGGGTCTGGGCCCTGTGGTGCAGATCGCAGAAGGCTGGACGGTAGAGCTGCCGGAAGAAGTGTCCGATAAGCTCTGGAAACGTACCGACTATACCTGGCCCTGCACTTGGTTTGCTCCCAGATGCGGCGGCGAAGGCGCATTCAAGACAGCTTACGATGTGATGAACAACTGGGGCGCGAACCATGGCGCCATCACATACGGACATATCGGCGCGGATCTGATCACCATGTGCGCAATGCTGCGGATTCCGGTATGTATGCACAATGTACCGGAAGACAAGATCTTCCGTCCCAGCTGCTGGAATGCCTACGGCATGGACAAAGAAGGCGCGGATTACAGAGCCTGTGCAACCTATGGACCGATGTATAAATAAGTACTGATTTGACCGGCGCAGTCTTTCCTGGACTGCGCCGTTTTCAAAGGGATACCAAAGGAGTCAGTTATGAATTTTATTGTTTCCGTCGATAAAAACTGGGGCATCGGATGGAAAAACAGACTCTTGGTCAGTATACCGGCGGACATGAAATTCTTCCGGGAAATGACCACGGGCAAGGTAGTGATTTTCGGCAGGAAAACCCTTGCCACGTTTCCTAACGGGCTTCCGCTGAAAAACAGAACCAATATCGTGCTGAGTACCCACCCGGATTTCTGCGTCAAAGATGCCCGGACGGTACACAGCATACCTGCGCTTTTGAACATATTAAAGGACTATGATCCGAAAGATGTGTTCTGTATCGGCGGAGAAAGCGTTTACAGACAGCTGCTGCCTTACTGCGATACCGTACATGCCACCTGCATCGATTATGCCTTTGAGGCAGATGCGCATTTTCCCAATCTGGATCAGGATCCGGACTGGTATATCGCGGCGGACAGCGAGGAACAGACCTGTTTTGATCTGGAGTTTACCTGGCGGATGTATCGGAGGAAAGGAAAAGAGAGAAAATGAAAGAGACATTATACACCATCCCGTTGATGGATGCGTTTAACGAAGAAGAAGAGTGTGCGTTCTGCGTCATTGAGCGGAAGCTGGAACAGGATGCGCTGGATTATATACTGGGCAGCGGCGCCGCCTATATGCAGGTGGATATCCGGGAGGTGACGGATAAAATCGGTTTCTGTCAGAAGCACTTTAAGGATATGTTCCATTATGGAAATGCGCTGGGCAACGCCATCATGCTGTCGTCTTATTATCACAGGGTCAATACCCAGCTGGCAAAGCGGATGGAAAGTTCGCCGCTGGCAAAAAAAACGAAGCTGTTCAAAAAGAAATCTGACGACGAGGAAGAAGAAGCGAAGTTGTCCATCTCCGCCTGGATTAAGGATCGGGAGGAAGAATGTCAGATCTGCGGACATTTTAAGGATACCTATGTCCGGTATCTGGATACCTTCTTTTATATGCTGAAGGAAGATGAGAACTTTTACAAACGGGTCATGCAGTCCAAGGGATTCTGCCTGCACCATTACGCACAGATTGCCGACGGCATTGAAAAGCATTTGAGCGGCGATTTCAAGGCGAAGACCATGAAGGACATCAATCAGCTGATGAAGGAAAACATGAACCGGGTGGAAGGCGATCTGAACTGGTTTATCGAGAAATTTGATTATCGGAACCGGGATGCCGACTGGAAAAATTCCAGAGACGCGCTGCAGCGTGCCATGCAGAAAATCGGCGGCGGATTTCCTGCCGATACCTGGTATGTTTCGAAGAAGTAAACGGGTATCGGTTGCATTATAAAATAAATTTTGATATGATAAAAAAGATTATAAGTGAAAATCACATCACAGCTTCGCGCTGGGTTATCAATATCGGGAGGTAAATCATATGGCGAACAACGAGACAAGAGACAATCATAAGATTCACGCAGAGGAAGGACAGGGCGAAGTACGGATTGCGGATGAAGTGATTGCGATGATTGCGGCAATGGCGGCTTCCGAGGTGCCCGGCGTTGCATCTGTAGGCGGCAGCCTGACCCGGGATCTGATGGCCAGGCTGAAAGGCGGCAGATTTTCCAAGGGCGTGAAGGTGGACATCAATCAGGAAAATGAAATTACAGTGGATATCAGCCTGAGTATTGCTTATGGATACCAGATCCCCGCCACCTGTGAAACTGTACAGAAAAAGATCAAAACCACAATTGAAAATATGACGGGCTTTACGGTGTGCGACGTCAATACGCATATTTCAAGTCTGGATATGAATACGGAAGAATAAATGTGAAAGAGGCCAAAATGACCAGAAGAATTTTAAGAGAGCACACATTTAAGCTTTTATTCTTGAGCATATTCCGCACAACCGAGGAAATGGACGAGCAGATCGAGCTGTACCGGCAGGAATATGGGCTGGAAGGCGACGATGCCGCATATGTCATCGGCAAAGTCAAAGATATTTTAAACCGGCTGCCGCAGATCGACGGGCAGATCGAAACGGTCTGCGATAACTGGAAGCTGAACCGGATCGGGAAAACGGAGCTGACGGTGCTGCGGCTGGCGGTCTATGAAATCAGTTTTGAAGCGGATATCCCCAAAAATGTGTCCATCAGCGAGGCCGTGGAAATTGCGAAACGCTACGGCGGGGAACATTCGGGAAGTTTTGTAAACGGCGTACTGGCAAAAATATAACCGGAATATCAATTCCGGTTATTCATGTCTATACGGACAGGAGTCAAAGGCTTTGGAAAGAAATGTTTATACGGTCAGTCAGATTAACCGTTATATCAAAAATATGTTTGAACAGGACTTCTTTCTGGGGCGGGTGTCCGTCAGCGGAGAGGTCTCGAACCTGAAATACCATTCCAGCGGACATATCTATTTTACATTGAAGGAAGAAAACTGCGTCATTGCCTGCGTGATGTTTGCGCGGCAGAGAAGGACGCTTCTGATGCGGCTGCAGGAAGGGCAGAAGCTGATTGTCACCGGAAAGATCGATGTGTATGAACGGGACGGGAAATACCAGCTGTATGCGGAAACCATTGAAGATGCCGGAGAAGGCAGACTGTTTGCGGAGTTTGAGCGGCTGAAAGCCAGACTTTCGGAAATGGGCATGTTTGATGCGGCCTATAAGCAGCCGATTCCGAAATTTGCCCGGACCATCGGCATTGTCACCGCGCCCACCGGCGCAGCGGTGCGGGATATTATTTCTGTTTCCAAACGAAGAAATCCTTATGTTCGGCTGCTGCTGTATCCGGCACTGGTGCAGGGAGAGGGTGCTGCGGAAAGCATTGTCCGTGGCCTCTGCGTGCTGGAAGAAAAGAAACCGGATCTGATCATTGTGGGACGGGGCGGCGGCTCCATTGAGGATTTGTGGGCCTTCAATGAGGAAGCGGTTGCAAGAGCCATCTTCGAATGCAGCGTGCCGGTGATTTCCGCCGTGGGCCATGAGACGGATTTTACTATTGCCGATTTTGTGGCGGATCTGCGGGCGCCGACGCCTTCGGCTGCCGCGGAAATGGCCAATCCGGACGTCAGGGCGATTCTTTCCATGCTGGAAGAAAAAAGACAGAGCCTGTACCGGACGTTTACGGAAAAAATGGAATTTCGCCGGTGGCGGCTGAAACAGTACGGTGCGACGCTGGCCCGGCAGAATCCCGTGCAGCAGTGGAATGAAAAGCGGATGCGCCTGCTGCAGCAGGAAGAACAGATGGAAGCGCTGCTGCGGCAGTGTCTGAAGACAAAGAAGGATCAGCTGACGTATGAAGGGCAGATGTTTCAAACGGCGGTTACGTCGGCAGTCAAAGACCGGAAGAACCGCCTTTCGCAGTACGCGGCGCTTTTAAAGCATTTATCCCCGTATGCCAGACTGGCTTCCGGATTTGCGGTGATTACGGATGCGGCAGGCAGGCGGCTGTCTTCCGTTCGTGACGTGGAAGAAGGCATGGAGATCAAAGCAAGGTTGGCCGACGGCGTATTGACGGCCCGGGTCAGTGACAGGAAAGAGGTATAAACCATGGAAAACAACAAAACCGAAATCGAAGCCCTTTCCTTTGAGGAAGCGGTGGAAAAACTGGATCAGATCATCAAAAAGCTGGGGGATCCGGCGCTGCCGCTGGAAGAAGCCTTTGCCGCTTATGAAGAAGGCGCCGCCCTTCTGAAATACTGCAACATGACGTTGGATAAGGTAGAAAAGCAGGTCATGCTGATCAATGAACAGGGAGAAGAAATTGCGTTTGCGCAGTAACGCAGGCGCGGATATTGATAGAATTCTATGCTGCTTGACAAGATAAATAAAGCGAACGATATACAAAAGCTGTCCGTCAATGAACTGGAAGCGCTGGCGGAAGAACTGCGCCTGAAGATTACACAGACTGTCAGCAGAAACGGCGGACATCTGGCCTCCAATCTGGGCGTGGTTGAGCTTTCCATTGCGCTGCATTACTGTCTGCATTTTCCAGAGGATAAGCTGATCTGGGATGTGGGACACCAGTCCTATGTCCACAAGATCCTGACCGGCCGGAAGGAACAGTTTGAAACATTGCGGCAGTACAAGGGTTTAAGCGGATTTCCCAAACG
>CANRGZ010000018.1 GCA_947630295.1 uncultured Lachnospiraceae bacterium
GATGTGAGATTTGTCAGAGGAAAGAAAAAGTTTGTGAAATACAAATTTATCTCTTGACAAAAGTCACTTCATAACAGCAAGGAGAGAAAACAACAAGAGAGGGAAAGTCTTTTTTTTAAAATATCACAGGATGTACAGACTAAATATGAGAAGATAATCCGGGAGACTGCGCGTGATGGCATTCTTAAATTGAGTACGTATTACTGCAGTAAAGTAAGAAAACGGTATTTGAATGCGGGGAAAAAAGTTTCATTTTTGCGTAAGCAATATAAAAACTATTTCAGTGAGCAGATGCTTGAATTTCTAAGGGAGTCTTTTTTGCCGCAGATCTTTGGAATTTATGAAGAAGACTCTACGCAAGAGGATTTGAACGCTTGTTTAGAACAGCAAAGACAGATCATCTTAAATTTGGACCAGCTTTTAAGCAGGCGGATGGCTAAGGCTGCGCACGATTTATCGGAGGAAATCGCCGAGAAAAAGGGAAATGTCCGTGAAGGTATGCGCCTGCGCGCGATTTATGAGGAAGAGATAACGCTTGCGAAGGATATAAAAGAAACAGGAATGCATATTGTCAGCGATAAGCTGAGAAACCGGGGTCTGGAGGGATTGTATTCCGTTTTCAGTGATATTCATGCCGATATCTTTGCAATCCGAATTTTAAAACTGGAGCTGATGGAATATATCGGAATCATCGTTGATGCACTTGGAACGGAAGTCAATGAAATTCGTGACGGAATGTCTCCTTTATTTCGCGTATATGTAGTCTCTAAAGCCGTATGGAAGGATGGAGATGATCAGCAGGTGCTGGACAGATTGTCGAAGAATGACGAAACGATGAAAGTGCATTTACAGAAGCAATGGGAAATATTCAAAAATACATCCTATCTGGAGTATTTGTTGGATTATGCCGGGGCTTGTAAGAACCGGATGGACGAGTGCATCGAAGAAACCATAAAAGAGAAGGAAGCAGAAACAGCGCTGAATCAGATAAGAAATATTTTTGGAAATAATACAGAGGCGCAGATCGGCGGCATTTATTATTTTTGCCGTTATCTGATGAGGAAGGAGAAGTCCAGTGCAGGAGAATGAGCAACTGCAGTCGTTAATCAATCAGTATGTCAGCAAGTATTTAAACAATGAAGCAGATACGGACAAACTAAAAAAGTATTTGAAAAAAAACAAACTGGCCCTGTGTGTAGGAGCTGGTCTGACGAGCATGTTTGTGGGAGAATGGAGAGAATTGCTGAGGAAACTGCTGACGCTTCGATGCTGTAGTGTTATGCAGGATGTTCCACCGGAAGAACTGAAATCAGAAAACGGCGAGATTGTTTTATCAAAGGAAAACGTGACGGTGGAGGATATGGATGCGTATCTCAACAATTTGAAAGAAATGTTTGTATCATCGACCAGTAATCCACTGGAAATTGGAGAATATCTGATGTACGACCGTGCCGACCATGCGCCGGAAATCGGACGTGACAGAGAGGAATACTATAGGGAAGTATTTTTTGCAGAGCAGGTGCGTTATATTATTAACAGTGAAATCGAAAAAAAGACCGGCGATACAGAGCCGACAGATTATATTTGGGATATGGTAAAGAATAATGCAGAAACGGCCTGTCTGCAGGCAGTCGTAAAGCTATGTTTACAAAGTGGAATCACTGAGATTATTAACTATAATTTTGATCTGGTTTTGGATTTGTTACTCGTAAGTTCACAGGTTGAAGATTATTTTCATTGTCAGCCGGTACAAGTCTATGTTTACAGTTATCATAAGCCGGAACCGGTCTTTATTTGGGGTAAGAAATGTAAAAGAAGAATCAATATCTATCATGTACACGGGATTGCAGATAATACAGGAAACCCAATGGAACCAATCATCTTCAGTGAAAACAGTTACCAGAGCTATCAGAGGACAACACTGAACTGGAGCAATATTTGGATCGCTGAAATCATGTCACGCTACCATATGATGTGCGTTGGATTTTCAGGCGATGACGTAAATTTCCGAATGCTCAGACGTTTTTTATCAGAGCGCGAAAACAACCCGGTCATAGGGGAAAAAGTTGAAAAGAAAGAGGTGTTCTTGTTACGGTCTTATCAGAAAGACATAGAAAAACTGACCACCCTCAAGGCTGAAGAAAAAATGAACGAAAAATGGCAGGATTGTGCCTATGCCTGTAGTCGAACATATTTGGAAATGGTGAGCGCCTACTTTGAAAAGCAATTAGACGTTAGAATCATCTGGGCGGACGGTTTCACAGATATGGCAGATATAATTGTAGAGCTGATGCGTGGATGGGAATAAAGATGATCTTCCATTTCTGTTTCCTTTCACATTTGACTGAAATTCGCTTTTATTTGCATTAAAACGAATAAATTAATAAAGCGAATAATATTTGACATAACACGAATTCCTCTGTATGATAGAGACAGCAGGAGGAGACCGTCCATGAAATTTAATGAGGAAAAAAAGAGATCCATTATTTTATATTTATTAGAAAAAGTGCAGCAGGAGGATGAGGAGTTATCCAAAACCGTATCGCAGGTTTTCTCTGTCAACCAGAATACGGTTCACACATATATCAATGAGTTGATTGAACAAAACGTAATCCGACGGGTTCGGCGGGGAAAGTATGAACTGATCAGACAGGCGCATTATTATCGTCTGAAGCGTGCAGAAGGGGATCTGGATACGGATACCTATGCGTACGATCATTGCCTGCAGCCTCACATTAGCGGCTTGGATGAGAATGTCCGGCGTATATGGAGCTATTCTTTCAGTGAGATGATCAACAATGTAATGGATCATTCTCTTGCGGAAAATGCCAATGTGGCGATTGAACAGGATTATCTGCGTACGGAAGTCAGCATTGCGGATGATGGCGTGGGGATTTTTGAGAAGATCAAAGAGTATTTCGGTTTTGCTACGCTGGATGAGGCGATTTGTGAATTGTTCAAGGGAAAGCTGACGACGGATGCAAAGAATCACTCCGGGGAAGGCATTTTTTTCACATCCAAAATGATGGATGATTTCTTTATTGTTTCCAGCGGAAAGATTTTTACAAATAATAAATTTGACAACAGCAGGATCATGAATATCGCTTCTAAAAACATAAAAGGAACCTGCGTTATTATGAGCCTGTCCAATTTCACCCATAAAAGGCCGCAGGAAATATTTGACCTGTATGCAAACGTGGATGGCGGTTTCACAAGAACGAAGATCCCCATGAAAAATATCTTTGATACTTCGCCGGTTTCCCGGTCGCAGGCCAAACGGGTCTGCAACAGGCTGGAAAAGTTTCAGGAAGTGGTCATTGATTTTGAGGGACTGCAGTGGATGGGACAGGGGTTCGCTCATCAGTTGTTTGTGGTTTTTGCAAATGAACATCCGGATATCAGTCTGGTTCCCATTAACATGAACGAAGATATTACAAAGATGTACAATCATGTCATGACATCATAGAATAGGGAAAAACCGGATTTCCAAAGTGCTCTGACACAGCTGCTGCGGCAGTTTATGCAAAAGAAAAACCTTTTCAAATGAAAATTGCTCAAAAGACCCCTTGATTAACGCCTTTTAACGAGCTATAATGACATGCATAAATGATAAAAGTCTTCGGGGTAAGGTTTGATTCCTGACCGGCAGTAAAGTCTGCGAGCCGCCTGCGGGCGGTTGATCTGGTGCAATTCCAGAACCGACGGTATAGTCCGGATGAGAGAAGATATCATGCAGTTTCCAAAGCGCGGCAGCGGCTGCGGACAAAATGGCAATGCAGGCACCCGAAAGACAAAATCTTTCGGGTGCTTTTTGTCGTATACATGATTGCTTCCGACGACTTGGCAGCTGCGCTCTTTTGGGCGCGCGTGCCGCTACATTAATATTAGGAGGAAAAAACATGAACAGTAACGTAAAGAAAATCACTACCATTGCGATGTTGGCCGCCATTGCCTATGTGGTTATGGCCATCGGCAGAATCCCGGTCGTATTGTTTTTGAAATACGATCCGTCCGACGTGATCATCACCCTGGGCGGCCTGATCTGGGGACCGGGGACGGCGCTTCTTGTGACGGTCATCAAGTCGGTGATTGAGATGTTCACCGTCAGCGATACCGGCATCATCGGCTGTGTGATGAATATTCTGCAGACGACTTCGTTTGCCTTTACGGCGGCCATGATCTATAAGAAAAAGCACAATTTAGCGGGGGCCGTTACCGGGCTGCTGGTTGGATGCGGGGTCATGGTGGTGGTCATGATTTTATGGAATTATCTGATTACGCCGTTGTATATGGGCGTCTCCAGAGCAGATGTGGCAAAGCTTTTAGTTCCCGCATTCCTGCCCTTTAATCTGCTGAAGGGCGGGCTCAACGCCGCATTTACATTTCTGCTTTATAAACCGGTGGTTGGCGCTTTGCGCAAAAGCGGGTTTGTGGCGCCTTCGGCGGAGGCGCAGAAGAACCGTCACATCGGTCTGATTCTGGTGGCGGCGCTGATCGTCGTTACCTGTGTGCTGTTCATTCTTGTGATGAAGGGCGTCATTTGAAAAACGTGAAAAACAGCGGTTTTACAGCCTTTCTACCGGCGGTTCTACGATGGGTAGAGCCGTGAAAAACGGGATTCTACCCATGCCGGTCATTTGTATAATTGCAAAAAAAACGGTAGGTTGAGGATTTGCCGCCGGCCGCGTATCATATAAAGCAAATCTGCGAGATATGTTCGACCGGATTTGGCAGGGGCGTTCTTTGAAAGGGCGCGCGTGCCGTTACCTATTAGCAGGAGGGCTGGAAAATGGCATTTGCAATTGTAACGGATACTTCCGCAAATCTGCCGGAGGAATATGTACAAAAGCATCATATCACGGTAATCCCCTTTTCCTATTTTATCGACGGGGAAGCGCATACCTGTATTGACAGCACCGGGTTTGACGGATTAAAATATTATGAAAGTATGCGGCAGGGGATGGATGTAACGACGTCGCAGATCACGCCGCAGATATATATTGATTATTTTGAACCGCTGCTGGAGGGCGGGAGCGATATCCTTTATATCGGAATGTCTTCCGGGATCAGCGGTTCCTTTGCCAGCGCGCTGGCAGCTGCAGCGGAGATGCGGAAAAAATATAAAGAACGGGCCATACGGCTGGTGGACACCCTGGGGGCGTCGCTGGGCGAGGGCCTGCTGGTGATGAAGGCGGTGTCGCTGCAGGAAAAGGGACTGCATCTTCAGGACGTCACCGATCTGCTGAAAAATTACCGGCGCCGGATCTGTCAGGTATTTACGGTGGAAGATCTGAAATATCTGAAAAAAAGCGGCCGCCTTTCCAACGTGGCTGCGGTGATCGGCACGGTGCTGAATATCAAGCCGCTGTTAAAGGGAAATGAGGAAGGCAAGATTGTCGCCTATGGAAAAATCCGCGGAAAGCGGCGCGCGGTGGAGGCACTGGCGAAACGCTACGAAGAACTTGCGGTGAAGCCGGAGCGGCAGACGGTTTGTATCGCCCATGCGGACTGTCCGGAAGATGCGGCATATCTGGAAGAGCTCATCCAGCGGAACCGGCCGCCGAAAGAGGTGATGACCGTATGCTATGAACCGGTCACCGGCTCCCATGTGGGACCCGGTACGCTGGCGCTGTTTTTCGAATCGGACGAGCGGGTCCGCTCCAGATGAGAAGGACATATGGGAAGCTTGCTGCAGGATAAAAAAGGAACGGTTTATGAGAGACATGACGGAGGGAAGCATAAGCAGGCATCTGCTTGCTTATGCCGTCCCCATGATTGCAGGAAATATTCTGCAGCTGACCTATAATGCGGTGGATTCCGTGATTATCGGAAAATACCTGGGGGAGGATGCCCTTGCGGCGGTGGGAACCGCAAATCCGGTGATGACCATTATGATACTGGGCGCTTCCGGCGTCAGTATCGGCGCATCGGTACTGATCAGTAAATTTTATGGCGCAAAGGATGAAAAGCGCCTGAAAAAAGAATTGTCTTCCACAGTGATTGTGGGGGTCTTTTTTTCATTTCTGGTATTTCTGGCCGGGTATCTTTTGGCCGGCAATATTCTGCGGTGGATTCATACGCCGGCGGCCATTCTGCCCCAGGCAAGAACCTATCTGCGCACCATTTTCTTTGGATTTTTGTTTACCTTTCAATATAATGTACTTTCTTCTGCGCTGCGGGGCATCGGAGATTCCAAAACGCCGGTGATCTTCCTGGCGCTTTCCTGCTGTGTCAACGTACTCCTGGATCTGCTTTTTGTGGGGAAATGCGGCATGGGCGTCAAAGGCGCGGGCTGTGCCACCATCGTTGCGGAAGCCATTTCCGTGCTTTGCTGCGTGGCTTACATCTACCGCTACGTCCCGCTGCTGCGGCTGGGCAAGGGCGAATTTGTCATAGACCGCAGGCTGCTTTTGGAAACCGGAAAGATCGGTTCGCTGACGGCGCTGCAGCAGGCGGCGCAGCCGGTGGGGAAGGTGATCATACAGAGTGTTATCAACACCCAGGGCGTTATGGCCATCGGCGCGTTTAACGCGGTGTGCCGGATCGACGATTTTGCCTGTATTCCGTCCCAGAGCATCGGCAGCGCCATCACCAGCTGCACGGCCCAGAACCGTGGCGCGGGGCACCGGAAGCGGACGGAGCAGGCGTTTCATGTGGGTATGATAATCGCGCTGGCGTATTTTCCCCTCATCTGCGGGCTGACGCTTTTGCTGAAACGGCCTGCCGTGGCGCTGCTGACTCCGGTGGGAAGCGAAATGATTGGGATCGGCGTTGCATATCTGAAGATCAAAGCCTGGTTTTTCATCATGCCCTGTATCAACAATGCCATTCAGGGCTATTTCAGAGGCATGGAAAAAATGCATATTGTGCTGTTTTGCACCGTACTGCAGATCACCATCCGAACCATCTGCGTCTATCTGCTGGTGCCTGAAATCGGCATTTCCGGAGAGGCCTGGGGCTGCTTTGCCGGCTGGATTTCCCAGGCGGTCTTCGAACTCATCTACTATCTGCATTTCCGGAAAAAATATTTGAAAGGAAATGCTTGACAAAGGAATTGATTCATGCTAATATACAGAAAACATATCAGTTTAGTAAGTATTAAACCGTTTATACAGGAGGAAAAAAGAAATGAGCAAAACATATGCATTTGAGACCTTGCAGGTACACGCCGGACAGGAGCATCCCGATCCTGCAACGGATGCCCGGGCGGTGCCGATTTACGCCACAACGTCTTATGTCTTTCCCAATGCCGCTTCTGCCGCCGGCAGATTTGGCCTGACGGAGGGCGGAAATATTTACACCAGACTGATGAACCCCACTTCCGACGTGTTTGAGAAGCGTATTGCTGCACTGGAGGGCGGCGCCGCGGCGCTGGCCACGGCTTCGGGGTCTGCCGCCATTACCTATGCGATTCAGAATATCGCCCTGGCGGGAGATCATATCGTTTCTTCCACGAATTTATACGGCGGCACCTACAATCTGTTTGCAAATACCCTGAAAGATCAGGGCCTGGACGTGACCTTTGTGGATCCGTCAGCGCCGGAGAATTTTGAAAAGGCCATTCAGGACAATACCAAACTGCTGTATGCAGAGACGTTGGGCAATCCCAATTCGGACGTCATCGATCTGGAGGCCATCGCGCAGATTGCCCACAGCCACGGCATTCCGCTGATTGTTGACAATACCTTTGCCACACCCTATCTGCTGCGGCCCATCGAGCACGGCGCCGACATTGTGGTGCATTCTGCCACGAAGTTTATCGGCGGTCACGGAACGGTGATGGGCGGCGTCATCGTAGACGGCGGCCATTTCGACTGGGCACAGAATGACAAGTTCCCGGGTCTTTCCAAACCCAATCCGTCCTATCACGGCGTGGTATTTACGGAAGCCTGCGGCAATATCGCATACGTGATGAAGATCCGTACCACCCTCATGCGGGATCAGGGCGCGGCTATTTCACCCTTCAATTCCTTCCTGCTGCTGCAGGGACTGGAGACGCTGTCTCTGCGTGTGGAGCGCCATGTGGAAAATGCGCTGAAAGTTGTGGATTTCCTGAAAAATCATCCCCAGGTGGAGCGAGTCAATCATCCCTCGCTGGAAACCGGAGAGAAGCGGGCCCTGTACGACAGATATTTCAAAAACGGCGCGGCTTCCATATTTACCTTTGAAATCAAGGGAGACGCGGCAAAGGCCCGGAAATTTACCGAGGAACTGAAGCTGTTTTCTCTGCTGGCCAACGTGGCTGACGTAAAATCTCTGGTCATTCATCCGGCTTCCACCACCCATTCCCAGATGTCGGAGGAGGAACTGCTGGAAGCGGGCATCCGGCCGAATACGATCCGCCTGTCCATCGGCACGGAGCACATCGACGACATTATCGCGGATCTGCAGCAGGGGTTTAAAGCTGTAGGCGCTTAAATCCCGTATCCGTATCAGAACATAAAAAATGCCGGACGTATTTCATTCAAGAAAGCGCGCCGGCATTTTTGTTGGCAGTGGTTATTGGTTTTCCTGATATCGTTTTCTGCATTCTGCAATCACGGCAATGGCCTCGTCTTTGGTATGATAATGCCCAACCTCTACAGTGACGCCCTGCAGGACCTTGTAATTCTCAAAAAAGTTGACGATTTCCTTCAATATAAAAGAGGGCAGGTCTTTCAGCTCCCGGATATCCGCATAGCGGGGATCGCAGTCCGTCACGGAAATCAGTTTGTAATCCTGTTTGCCGTTGTCGGTCATGGACAGATATCCCAGCACCCGGGCGGGTACGGTGCAGCCCGGAAAGGTGGGATCCGTGCATACCACGAGGATATCCAGCGGATCGCCGTCCGGCGCCAGGGTTTCTTCCACGATGCCGTATTCGGTGGGATAGATCATGGACGAATAGAGCACCCGGTCCAGATGGATCCGTCCGGTACGGCTGTCCATTTCATATTTGTTTTTTGATCCCAAAGGGATTTCAATTAAAGCGTCTACAATTTCTGACATGGTTTCCTCCGGTGTTTAAAGTATGGAAATTCCCAGCTGCTTTGCCTGGGCAAGGGTTTCCTTCGGCCAGATGGAGCACTGGACTTCGCCGATGTGGGCTTTCCGCAGGAAAAACATACAGATACGGGACTGCCCGATGCCGCCGCCGATGGTTAAAGGCAGCCGGTCTTCCAGCACCGCTTTCTGGAAAGGAAGTTCGGCCCGCTCCGGGCAGCCGGCGATGGCAAGCTGTCTGCGCAGGGAATCCGCATCCACGCGGATGCCCATAGAGGAAAGCTCCAGCGCGATATCCAGCACCGGATAGTAAACAATAATGTCGCCGTTTAAATTCCAGTCGTCATAGTCCGGGGCGCGCCCGTCGTGGGGCTTGCCGTTGGCAAGGGCCTTTCCGATCTGCATGATAAAGACGGCGCCTTTTTCTTTTGCAATGATATATTCCCGCTCTTTGGGAGTTTTGTCGGGATATAAGCGCTCCAGTTCTGCGGTGGAAATAAAGAAAATATCCTTCGGCAGGATTTCTTCTATGTAATCATATTGGATCGACATGTATTTTTCAGTTTTTTTCAGCGCTTTGTAGACCCGGCGGACGATGTCTTTGAGCATATCTTCGTTTCGTTCTTCCCGGCTGATGATCCGCTCCCAGTCCCATTGATCCACAAAAACAGAATGGATATTGTCGGTATCCTCGTCCCGGCGAATGGCGTTCATATCCGTATAAAGGCCTTCTCCGTGGGCAAATCCGTACTGATGCAGCGCATAGCGTTTCCATTTGGCAAGAGAATGTACGATTTCGGCGGGCTTTTCCGCCTGCTCCCGGATACCGAAGGAAACGGGACGCTCCACGCCGTTTAAGTTGTCGTTTAAGCCCGACTCCGGTTCTACGAACAGTGGCGCCGTGACCCGCAGCAGATTGAGCTGCTCGGAAAGTACACCCTGGAAAAAGTCTTTGACGGTTTTGATGGCGACCTGCGTATCATGGATATTCAGTGTGGAATGATACGCTTTGGGAACAATAAAATCTAACATGGCAATACTCCTGTTCTTTGTGGTTTGCAGGCGGTTTGGATTTGGCCTCGCCGCTTGAGTCTCTGCAAAAAATATGGTTTAATTATATATATCAGAATTTTATTCGTCAATAAAAAATGGGGTAGGATATGGAAAAAAGAATGCAGCTGCCGCCCCGGCAGGGCGCGGTGGATTTCAAGGCGCTGCGGGAGGACTTCTGTGCAGAGACAGACTGTCCCTGGCTGGAAGAAGTCCCGGAACGGGAAGAAAATTATATCTGTATCACAGACCGGATCGTCGGAGAGGAATCATGATGGACGCAGTGGGGCTGGGACAGGCCATTAAGAGAAAAAAAATCAGGATATCGGAAGCCGTGGCCCTGTGTGCGGAAGCGATACAGCAGAAGGAACCGCAGGTCCATGCCTTCCTGACGGATTTGTCCGAAGCGGCCCGGACACAGGCAGAGCAAATGGAGCGAAGCGGGGCATTTCTGCGGGCGGATCTGCCGCTGGCAGGGGTTCCTTTCGCCGTTAAGGATAATATTTCCCTGCAAGGTGTCCGGCTGACCTGCGCTTCCCGGATGCTGGCGCAGTACCGGGCCGCGTATACGGCCACGGCGCTGCAGCGGGTGCTGGACGGAGGCGGCATCTGTATGGGAAAAACCAATCTGGACGAATTTGCCTTCGGTTCCACCGGGGAAAGCTCATATTTCGGACCGACAAGTAATCCACTGGATCTGCGGCGGGTGGCCGGCGGCTCTTCCTCCGGCTCTGCGGCAGCGGTGGCGGCGGGAGAATGTTTCTTTGCGCTGGGAAGCGACAGCGGCGGCTCTGTCCGTCTGCCGGCGGCGTACTGCGGGCTGGTGGGTCTTTTGCCCACCTACGGGCGGGTGTCCCGTTACGGCCTTGTGGCCCATGTTTCGTCTATGGATCAGATCGGCTGCATCACCCGTTCGGTTCGGGACAGCGCTGCGGTGCTGGAACAAATCGCGGGAAAGGATCCCAGGGACGCCACCAGCGTGACGGCGCCGAAGCAGTTTGCCTTTTCGGTGGATATCAGGGACTATCGCATCGGCGTCTGGGATCCGGAAGAGATTGCGGCAAAGGCCTGTGTACTGCGCACCCTGGAGGAAGCGGCGCGGCTTTTGAAAGATCATGCTGCGGATCTGGCCTGTTTCCGGCTGGAGGAACTGAAAAACGCGGAAGGCATTTACCGGGTCATCGAACGGGCGGAGGCTTCCTCCAATCTGGCCCGTTTTGACGGAATCAAATACGGCGGGACAAAGGCCAAAGTCGGCAATCTGGCCGCACGCTATGCTGCCGAGGAGGAACAGGGCTTCGGGCAGGAGGTCAAAGACCGGATCCGCCGCGGGCGATACTATTTATCGGAAGGCTATGAAACCGTCTATCTGCCGGCGGTAGAGGCCAGATGGAAGCTGCAGGCGGCGCTTATGGAAGTCTTCCGGCACTGCGACGTGCTTTTGCTGCCGGTTTCGAAGGACATTGCGCCTTTGCAGGGAACACCTGCGGAATATTCGGAAGAAACGGGCGGTGCGGACGCTTTTACGACTGCGGCAAATCTGGCGCAGCTGCCTGCCATTACCCTGCCCTTTGGCGTACAGGACGGGATGCCGGTGGGGATACAGCTGATGGCGGCGCCGTTTTGTGAAGCGAAACTGTTTGCGGCGGCAGCCGTACTGGAAAAAAATGCGCCGGATGAGATAAAGAGGATGCAAAATGTCCATACTATATGAAATGTACGAAACTGTAATCGGGTTGGAAATCCATGTGGAGCTTCTGACAAAAACCAAGCTGTTCTGCGCCTGCAGTACGGCCTTTGGCGGCGCGCCCAACAGCAATACCTGCCCGGTCTGCGCCGGACTGCCCGGCAGCCTGCCGGTATTAAACCGGAAGGCAGTGGAAAAATGTGTGATGCTGGGACTGGCGCTGCACAGTGATATTGCCCGGTGCAGCTGGTTTGACCGGAAAAATTATTATTACCCGGACAATCCGCAGAATTATCAGATCACGCAGTTTTATGCGCCGCTGTGCACCGGCGGGTATCTGGAAACGGAGGGTAAAAAACGGATCCGTATCCGGGAAATGCATCTGGAAGATGATGCTGGAAAGCTGCTGCACCGGGGAAAAAAAACCTTGATTGATTATAACCGCAGCGGCGTGCCGCTGATTGAAATCGTTACGGCGCCGGATTTTTCCTCTGCGGAGGAGGCTGTTGAATTTCTGCGGAAACTGCGGGAAATCCTGCTGTCGCTGGGGATTTCCGACTGCAAGATGCAGGAGGGTTCCCTGCGGGTGGACGTGAATCTCTCGGTAAAACCGGCGGGGGCAGAGGAAAACGGCGTGCGGGCGGAAATCAAGAACGTCAATTCCTTTTCGGAACTGGTGCCGCTGGCGGCGTTTGAGAAAAAACGGCAGGTGGATCTGCTGGCTGCCGGGGGCAGGCCGGTACAGGAAACCAGAGGCTGGGACGGCAGAACACAGACCACGTTTTTCATGCGGCGGAAGGAGACGCCCCGGGATTATCGCTATTTCAGGGAACCGGACCTTCCGGCGCTTGCGCTGACGGATGCAGATATCGCCGCCATCCGGGTCAAAATGCCGAAAAGCGCCGATGCGGTCCGGCAGGAAATGATGGAACGCTTCGGCATATCTGCGGCGGAAGCGGCGGTGCTGCAGAAGGAACCGTCGCTGTACGCGCTGTTTTGTGAAACCTATGCGCTGCAACCGGATCCGAAGCGGATCCTCAACCGGCTGCTGCAGGAGGGCACTGCCATTTTGCGGAAGAACGGACAGACCTGGGAAGATGTCCGGATGCGGGCGGTGGATTTTGCCGCGCTGCTGGAACTGGGGGTTTCCGGCAGGATCAGCCTGACGACGGAAAAAGCGCTGCTGCAGCGCATGTTTTCGGAAAGCTTTGATCCGGTTGCCTATGTCCGGAGCCAGGATCTGATACAGCAGACGGATGAGGGAGAATTGATGGAAACCGCCCGGCAGGTGGTTGCGGACAATCCGGCGTCTGTCCGGGATTATCTGGCGGGAAAGGACCGGGCGCTGCAGTATCTGACCGGACAGGGCATGAAAGCGCTGGCAGGCAGGGCGGATGCGAAGCGTCTGCAGGACTGTATACGGGAGGTACTTGAGGACCTTACTTGAGAAGGAAGGCTTATGCGAAGCATAACTGGGAATGCCTTCCGACGACATGGCAGGTGCGCTTCTCAAACGCGCGTGCCGCTGCCTTAAATTAATTGAAAGAAAAAGGGAGAAATGAGAGATGAAGGGAAAAGAAGTCCTGAAAACCGCGTTTTGTATGCTGCTGGGAAGCCTGCTGATGGCCATGTCCACCAAATGCGTGTTTGACCGCGCCGGTATGGTGACCGGCGGCATCAGCGGGATTGCAATTATTCTGAAGCATCTGACGGAAACTTTTGCCGGCAGGGCGCTGCCCCTCTGGCTGACCACACTGGTGCTCAACCTGCCGCTGTTTGTCATCGGGGGAAAAGTGCTGGGCTTTCGTTTTATCCGGCAAACCATGATTACCACCATTTTGATGACCTTGTGGCTGTATATTCTGCCGGAGGATCTGTTCCGCCTGCAGGACTATGTTTTGATCAGTATTTTCGGGGCGCTGCTGTCCGGACTTTCGGTGGGCCTGGTGTTCATGGTGGGCGCTTCCACCGGCGGCACTGATACGCTGGCCGCGGTGATCCAGCATTACCGGCGGGAAATCTCTGCGGTGCGGCTGCTGCAGATCGTAGACGGCGTGATCGTTCTGGGCGCGGGATTTTTGTTCGGGCTGGAAAAGACCCTGTATGCGCTGATTGCCATTTATATTGCGGCCAAGGTGTCAGAACTGCTTTTGCTGGGCTCGCATTTTGCAAAGCAGGTATATATCATTTCGGAACAGATCGGCGCCATTTCCGACCGGATCTTAAAAGAGCTGGACCGGGGCCTGACCCTGATTTCTTCCAGAGGCGCTTATACGGGAAATGAAAAGCAGATGGGTTTCTGCATTGTTTCCCGGCGGCAGATCGTCGCTCTGAAAAATATCGTCAGCGAGACGGATCCGGAGGCGTTTCTGGTGGTGGGAGACGCCAGAGAGGTCTTAGGCGAGGGCTGGTCCAGCTGAAAATCCGGCTTTCTGTAAAAAGTTCACAAAATTTCCACTGTACTTTTTGAGAATTGTGCTTTAAAATAAAGTTGCAGATCTATTTATTGAACGATTTTAATAAGCTTTTTTAAGAATTCTGACAGACAAGCGGGGAGAAACAAATGATTTCAAATCAGATTTTGCAGAATACAATCGATGGTTTGAAGGGAATTACACGTGTGAATTTTTGTGTAATCGATATGGAAGGCAATGAACTGGCCACCACCATGCATATCGACGAAGACTATAAGGAAATGATCCGGGATTTTGTGGCGTCCCCGGCAGAGTCTCAGGTCGTAGGCGGGTATCATTATTTTAAGATTGTGGACGAGCAGCAGCTGGGCTATATCCTGCTGGCCAAGGGCGACAGCGACGATGTTTTCATGATCGGAAATCTGGCGGCGTTTCAGCTGCAGAATCTGTTGGTTGCTTACAAAGAAAAATTTGACAAGGACAATTTTATCAAGAGTCTGATTCTGGACAATCTGCTGCTTGTGGATATCTATTCCCGGGCCAGAAAACTGCGGATCGATACGGAAAGCCGCAGAGCGGTGTTTATTGTGGAGCTCAACCGGGGCAATGAAAACGCCGCCATGGAGGCGCTGAAAAACACATATTCGGATAAGAACAGAGACTTCATTACTTCTGTGGATGAGAACAACATTATTCTCATTAAGGAACTCAGCGATCAGGAGACCTATGATTATATGGATAAGATCGCCAAAGATATGCTGGCTACCGTGAAGAATCAGCAAAATGTACCGGTGCGCGTGGCTTACGGAACGATTGTGCGGGAACTGAAGGAAGTTTCGCGGTCTTATAAAGAGGCGAAGATGGCGCTGGAGGTGGGCAAGATCTTTTTCATGGAAAAGGAAGTTATCTCTTACAGCAATCTCGGCATTGGACGGCTGATTTACCAGCTGCCGCTGCCTTTGTGCAAGATGTTTATCAAGGAAATTTTCGATGGAAAATCGCCGGATGAATTTGATGAAGAAACCCTGACGACCATCAATAAGTTTTTTGAAAACAATCTGAATGTTTCCGAAACTTCCCGACAGCTGTTTGTACACCGCAATACCTTGGTTTACCGGCTGGACAAGCTGCAGAAAACCACCGGGCTGGATCTGCGCGTGTTCGAGGACGCCATCACCTTCAAGATTTCTCTGATGGTGGTCAGATATATGCGGTATATGGAGAAACAGGATTTTTAGTCTTTTGGACGATCCGGGACAGACAGAGGGACGAGAAATGATTCAACTGGAAAATGTGTGTAAAGAGTATTCCGCGGGCATGCCTGCGGTTCGAAATATCAATCTGCATATCAAAGAGGGAGAGTTTGTATTTATTGTCGGAAACAGCGGCGTGGGAAAAACAACGCTGTTCCGTTTGCTGTTGAAGGAGATTGAACCCACTTCGGGGAAAATCGTCATTGCGGGACAGGAGCTTTCAAAGATCAAACGCAGAAAGCTGCCTGATTTTCGAAAGAATATCGGCGTTGTATTTCAGGATTTCCGCCTGCTGAAGGAGTACAATGTCTATGAAAATATTGCTTTTGCCCAGCGGGTGGTGCAGATGCCGGCAAGAACAATCAAAAGAGAAGTCCCCCGGGCGCTGTCCATGGTGGGCCTGGCAGACAAGTACAAATCCTTCCCCGATCAGCTGTCCGGCGGCGAACAGCAGCGGGTGGCCATTGCCCGCGCGCTGATCAACAAACCGCAGATTTTGATTGCAGATGAGCCTACGGGCAACCTGGATCCGCAAAATTCCTGGGATATTATGCAGCTTCTGGAAGAAGTCAATGCAAATAACGGAACGACGATTATTGTCGTTACCCACAACCGGGAAATTGTCGACAGGATGAAAAAGCGTGTCATCCATATGGATCACGGCGAGATCATCAATGATGTGGACGAGGGAGGATATTTTCATGAGGCTTAGTGCGTTTTTTTATGTGCTCAAACAGGGCTTGAAAAATATTTTCCGGCATAAGCTGTTTTCACTGGCCTCTGTTGCCACAATGATTACCTGTATTTTTCTGTTTGGCACCATTTACGCCATGGTAACAAATGTGAATCATATGGTTATGACTGCGGAGGAAAGCGTGGGCATTACCGTGTTTTTTAACGAAGGACTGAGTGAAAAGGAAATCCAGAAAATAGGCGAGGAAATTCAGGCGATCGACGCCGTGTCCGAGATTCATTTTGTATCGGCGCAGGAAGCATGGGAGGATTACAAGAGTCGTTATTTTGCGGAAAATGAAAACCTTTCGGAAGGCTTTGAGGAGGACAATCCTCTTGCAAATTCAGCCAATTATCAGGTCATGCTGTCCGATGTGTCCCAGCAGGCGAAGGTGACGGAACAGATCGGGAATATCATCGGCGTGCGGCGGGTCAATTCCAGCCAGGATCTGGCCAACACCCTGACCGGCGTCAATTCCCTGCTGATGTATATGAGCATCGCGGTGATCGGCCTGCTGCTGGTGGTATCGGTATTTCTGATCAGCAACACGATTTCCATGGGCGTGGCGGTTCGGAGCGAGGAAATCGCGATCATGAAGCTGATGGGCGCCAAAAATTCCTTTGTCCGGGCGCCGTTTTTGATCGAAGGTATGCTGCTGGGCGCTGTGGGCGCCATTGTGCCGCTGGCTGTTTTGTATCTTCTTTACGGCAGGGTGATTGCCATCGTGCTGCACCGCTACAGTATTTTGTCCAATCTGCTGCAGTTTTTGCCGGTGAATCAGGTCTTTCGCGGTCTGGCGCCGCTGTCGCTGATCATGGGCATATTTGTGGGATTCGCGGGCAGTTTTATCAGCATTCGAAGACATTTGAAAGTATAGGAAAAAGAAACCGCGCTGCACCCTTTGTGGCAGGATGCGGTTTGTGAGGGGAGTATTCGTATGAAAAAAAAGAGCAGGGCGCTGGCTTTTCTGCTGATGATCAGTATGCTGGCATTGCCGGCGGGATATCGTCCGCAGGCTTCCATACAGAATCAGATCAACAGTAAGCAGCAGGAAATCAAAAGGCTGAAAGATAAGTACAGCGCGACGCAGAACGCCATCAGCGATGTACAGAAGAAGAAGCAGGAAATGGAAGACACAGTCCGGGAACTGGACAATCAGCTTTCCGAGGCGGTCTTAAAGTATAATTCGCTGATGAACCGGCAGGAAACGCTGGAGTCGGAAATCAGCGAGGCCCAGGTGCAGCTGGAGGCCGCGACAGAGAAGGAAAACAAGCAGTACGACAATATGAAGCTGCGCATCCAGTATATGTACGAGGTGGGAGATCAGTCGTATCTGGAAATTTTACTGACATCTAAAAATCTGGTTGATTTTATTAATAATGTTACATATATTACAGAGATATCTCTCTACGACAGGAAGATGCTCACCAGCTATCAGGAAACAAAACAGCAGATCGCGGACAATAAGGCGCTGCTGGAAAAGGATCGGACGGAACTGACCGGCCTGGTGGCGGACGCGAAGCAGCAATCCGATGAAATTGAAACCATGCTGGCGGATAAAAACGCCCAGGTGGCGCGGTATGAAAAGGATATTGCCATTCTGGAGGGAGAAAAGGAAGACTATCAGGCAAAAATCGATGAAAGGAACAATCAGATTGCCGCGCTGGAAAAGCAGGCCGCATCCGTTGTCAATGGGCCGTCTTCAACAGGAACGAATACATCTGCCGGCGGCGGAGAGAGTCAGGGTGGTTCTTCCTCGGGCGGATTTATCTGGCCCTGCCCTGCCAGCCACTATATTACCGACGACTACGGATACCGGTATTACAAAGGATATTCTTTCCACAGCGGGATCGATATTGCCGCAGGCATGGGTTCGTCGATCATTGCGGCGGGCAGCGGAACGGTGGCTTCCGCAGGCTACAGCAATTCCATGGGAAACTATGTGATGATCGCGCATGGAAACGGAATCGTAACAGTATATATGCACGCGTCGGCGCTGATGGTTTCTTCAGGACAGAGCGTATCCGCAGGACAACAGATCGCCCTTGTGGGTTCCACGGGGGATTCGACCGGGCCGCATCTGCATTTTTCAGTCAGAGTGAACGGCAGCTATGTGAATCCGTGGGATTATCTCTAAAATGTTGAAAGTCATTTCGGGCAGGCTGAAACGGTCTGCCCGAATTTTTCAGGAGGAAGGCACATGAACAAAAAATCCTTTTTTTCCGGAATGGCGGTGGGTGTTCTGGCTGTTCTGCTGGTTCTGACCGTCAGAACCGGGATCGTGGCAGTCAGGGGATATTCCAACAGCAGTGCGAAAATTTCAGAAAACGTAGAAAAAAAACTGGGGGATCTGCAGCACATTGTCAGCCGGTATTATCTCAATGAAGCGGATCTGGAAGACGGACAGCTGGAAGATGGGGTATACAAAGGCTTTATAAGCGCCCTGAACGATCCGTATTCCGTATATTATACAAAAGAAGAAACGGCGGACGTCAATCAGAATATGAAGGGCACCTATTACGGAATCGGCGCACAGCTGATGCAGAATGCGGAGACGAACGTGCTTACGGTATCCAAATGCTTTGAAGGGTCTGGAGCGGCGGAAAGCGGGCTGCAGCCTTATGATATCATTACGGAAGTGGACGGCACCGATATCACCGGCATGGATATCAGCTCCGCAGTGGCGCTGATCAAAGGAGAAGAAGGAACAAAGGTTACGCTGACGGTGTATCGCGAGAGTGAACCGGAACCGCTGCATATTACGATTACGCGCCGGGAGATTGAAATTCCGACGGTGGAATATGAAGTGCTGAAAGACAATATCGGCTATATTTTGCTGACGGAATTTGATGAAACTTCGGTCAGCCAGTTCAACAAGGCTTACAGCACGCTGATGGATCAGAATGTGGACGGCCTGATTGTGGATCTTCGGAACAATCCCGGCGGGCTGCTTTCGGTGGTGAGAGAGCTGCTGGGACATTTCGTGCCGGATGACGGGATGATCGTATATACGGAAGACAAGTACGGACATAAAGAGAAATTGTATGCAGAGACTTCTTCCCTCTGCAGCAAACCGCTGGTGGTACTTGTCAATGAATACAGCGCTTCCGCTTCCGAAATTTTTGCCGGGGCGGTACAGGATCACGGAACCGGAACGATTCTGGGCACTACCACCTACGGAAAGGGTGTTATGCAGCAGGTGATTGATTTGCAGGACGGAACCTCGGTGAAGGTGACGGTCAGCAAATATTTTACACCGGCCGGACAGGATATCAACGGCAAAGGGATTACGCCGGATGTGAAGGCGGAGCAGGACGAAGCGGTGCGGTATCTGTCCGATGTGCCGTATGAACAGGACACGCAGCTGCAGGCGGCGGTCCGCCAGATCAAAGAAACTGCCAGATAAAGCAAAACGGGATGGAGAGTTATGGACAAAGACAATCATCAGGACAATCAAAAAGAAGAAATTATGGAACAGGAATCAAAGGACAGTCAGAAAGACGAAAAAAAGAACGATCCTTATGAACGGGTCTGCTGTATCTGTCACAGAAGCGAAAGCAGAGTGCCCGATATGCTGGACATGCCCAACGGAGAAAGCATCTGTACGGACTGCATCAAAAAGACGGTGGATCCGATTTTGAACGGACAGATCGATTTTAATTCGATCCTCAGCAAGCTTCCGAATATCGGTATGATTCAGTTTGTGGGACCGGGCATGGATATTCAGCAGAAAAACCGGCCGAAGAAAAAGGAAGCAGAAAAAGAAGCCCAGCCGCCGGCGACGTTTGCGGAGCGCAGAAAAAATCTGCCGGCGCCCCATAAGATCAAAGCCATGCTGGATGAATACGTGGTGGGGCAGGAGCAGGCCAAAAAGATTATGTCGGTTGCGGTATACAACCATTACAAACGGGTGTATACGTCGCCGCAGGACGATGTGGAGATCGAAAAATCCAATATGCTGATGGTGGGGCCCACCGGAAGCGGCAAAACCTATATGGTGAAAACCCTGGCGAAGCTGCTGGATGTGCCGCTGGCTATCGCGGACGCCACCTCTCTCACCGAGGCAGGCTATATCGGCGATGATATTGAAAGTGTCATTACCAAACTGCTGGCTGCGGCGGACAACGATGTGGAGAAGGCGGAGCACGGCATTGTGTTTATCGACGAGATTGATAAGATTGCCAGAAAGACCACCACGTCCCACAGGGATGTCAGCGGAGAGTCGGTGCAGCAGGGAATGCTGAAGCTGCTGGAGGGCGCTGAAATCGAAGTACCGGTAGGCGCCAACAGCAAAAATGCCATGGTGCCGCTGGCTACGGTCAACACCCAGAATATTCTCTTCATCTGCGGCGGTGCCTTTCCCCAGCTGGAGGAGATCATCAAGGAGCGGCTGATACAGAAAACCTCCATCGGATTTCAGGCGGAGTTAAAGGATCAGTTTGAGAAGAAAAACCTGCTGCGGCAGGTGACCGCGGAGGATTTGAGGAAATTCGGGATGATTCCGGAGTTTCTGGGCAGATTGCCGGTGGTGTTTTCACTGGATCCGCTGGATGAGGAAATGCTGGTCCGGGTATTGCGGGAGCCGAAAAATGCGATTTTGAAACAGTATAAGAAATTGCTGGAGTTAGATGAAGTGCAATTGCTGTTTGATGATGAAGCTTATGCGGCCATAGCAAAGAAGGCGATTCAAAAAGAGATGGGAGCCAGAGGGCTTCGTTCGGTAATTGAAGCGTTTATGCTGGATATTATGTATGAGATACCGAAAGATGATAATATCGGGACCGTCGTCATTACTGCGGATTATATCAACGGCACCGGAAACTGCAGGATCATTCCCCGGGGCTGCTGAGAAAATCGTCAGTGCTCTTTCCGGGACAGTTCTTTTGCGATGTTCAGCAGGCTGTCCATCTGGATGTCCGAGAGGCCTTTCAGATAAGTAATCAAAAGATCCAGTTTGTGCGGGGCTTTGTTTTCGAATTCAAAGAATTCCTTCGGCGTGATTTCGAGATACTCGCAAATCAGGAAAAAACTGCTCATGGACGGAAGCGCTTTTCCGTTTTCGATGTTGTTGATATAGCCGGGATTCTGTCCGATGGCAAGGCTCATTTCACGTGCAGATACATTTTTCTGCATGCGAAGCGTCGTCAGTCTGTAGGAAAAATTCTTTTCATTCATGGTTTCGGCCTTTGCAGTATAATTTTTGGAAAAAATAAAATTTAACCTTGATTCCATGATTCTATTATACATGTCGAAATATGGAAAATATTGTAAATAAAATGAGAAAAACGGCGAAACTGCGGAATAAATCTGATATTCCCCCAGGCGCTGCTACATATTATAGGAGGTTATGAAAATGGCACAAAATCCTGTCGTTACCATTACAATGGAAAACGGTTCCGAAATCAAGATAGAACTGTATCCGCTGATCGCACCGAATACGGTGGCAAATTTTATCTCGCTGGCAGACAGCGGGTTTTATAACGGATTGAAGTTTCACAGGGTGATCCGTGATTTCATGATTCAGGGCGGCTGTCCGCTGGGCACCGGCACAGGGGGACCCGGATACGGGATCCGGGGGGAATTTACACAGAACGGTTTCCGCAATGATTTGAAGCATACGGAAGGCGTGATCTCCATGGCCCGGGCCGCGGACCCGGACAGTGCCGGCAGCCAGTTTTTCATTATGCATAAGGCTTCGCCCCATGTGGACGGCGCCTATGCGGCGTTCGGTAAGGTGATCGAAGGAATGGACGTGGTCAATCATATTGCCTGTGTTCCCACAAATTATCAGGATTCTCCGCTGGATCCGCAGATTATGAAATCGGTGACGGTGGAAACCTTTGGCCTGACCTATCCGCAGCCGGTGAAGGTCTGATATGGCAAAGAAAAAGTATTACGCCGTGCGGGGAGAACATCTGCAGCAGATTTTTGAAAGCTGGGACGCCTGCAAAGCCGCGATTACGGGACAGAAAGGCGTGCAGTATAAAGGTTTTTCGGAGTATGCGGCAGCGGAGCGGTTCCTTGCCGGAGAAGAAGACGGGGCGGCGCAGATCCTGCCGCCGGCAGATACGGTGATTGCTTATGTGGACGGAAGCTACAGTGCGGCAGTGCAGAAATACGCCTTTGGCTGCGTGCTGATTACGGCGGAGGGCACCGAGCGCTTTTCGGGAAACGGCGACAATCCGCAGTCACTGCAGCTGCGCAATGTGGCGGGAGAAATGCTGGGCGCTATGTTTGCGGTACGATGGGCCGTCCGCAAGGGATATGCGCAGATTGAGCTTCGCTATGATTATGAAGGCATTGAAAAATGGGTCAGCGGCGCATGGAAAACGAAAACGGCACTGACCGCACAGTATGCCGCTTATATGCGGAATATGTTCGGGAAAATACAGATCCGGTTCCGCAAAGTGGCAGCCCATACCAATGACCATTATAATGACGCGGCGGATGGGCTGGCAAAGGATGCGCTGATCCACGGAAACGGCATCCCGGATATCAATCAGTAGACCCGCAGGATTTCAAAGGAATGAAATAAATCCAGGGTTCCATAGCCGCATTCCCGGTTGGGATAGATGCGGAAATCGTCTGTTTTTGTGCCGCGGATCAGAATTGACTTGACTGTGGCGGCGTCAATAAAGGGTTCATTGCCCAAAGTGGCAGCCCATTCGATAATCAGTGCGGCGGCGCCTGCGCATATGGCGGCGGCGATACTGCCGCCGGATCTGGGGGTAAACCGGCCGCCGCTGGCGGCGGCGTATACATTGACTCCGGGACTGCACAGCTCCGGTTTGATCCTGCCCAGCCGGGTATATCCTCTGCCGGAATGAATGGAGATGCTGCCGTTGGTGGAATCATAGCTTCCGGTGCTGATGGCCCGGTCAACGGAGGCAAGGTTGGAAAGCGTGGTATCCGGTGTGGAATTGAGGAAATAGGTGTTTCCGTCCATGAAGGCTTTGATGGGCAGCCACATATTATATTGTCCGGTGATACGGTTGTTGATGTAGACCCGGATGGTCCAGATGCCGGGGGCCAGATCCCGAAACCGGATCTGAATCAGTTCCGCGCCGCTGATAATGGAAGAAAACAGATATTCGATATAGACGGTGGTCTGTTCAAATAAAAAACGGTGGGTGACCATCTGTCCTCTGGAAACGGGAATCCGCGGCAGTTCCTCCCCGGTGGGGGAGAGAATTGCGATGCTGAACAAATCCGGCGTGGAACCCCAGAGTTCGGCGGTGAATCCCCGGGTCATGGAATCGACGCGGATTTCCACGTCGTCATGGCTCTCCTCGGTGAGAATCTGTCCCTTATAGTGGTGTCCGTTGTTTGCTTCATTGCCGGTGCCGATGACCAGACTGCGCAGTCTGGCGCCGGCAATCTGGTTCATCAGAGAGCCCAGGGGTGAGCCGGCATCGTGATCGCCCATATTGGTTTCGATGCCGAGGCAGATCACCAGCGGTTTGCGCAGCCGGTTGGCGAGAGCGTTGAGATAGCTGATGCCTGCCATGATATCATTTTCCTGATAACAGGGGGCGTCGGTAAAAATACAGTAAAAATCTTTGAGGTACGGCTTTGCTTCTTTCAGCTTGACGACGGCGATATCGCAGTCCGGGGCCGCGCCGCTGAAATCGGCCGCAGGCAGAAAACTGCCGGCGGCAACGCTGGCTACGGCAGTGCCGTGGCCGTTTTCGTCCATGCTGGGCACTACCGAAAGGGGATCGTCGCTGGCCAGCGCCGCGTCGATCTGTTCCCGGGTGTATTCCGTGCCGAACTTCAGATCGAAAGGCGGGGTGTCGGAGGGAATGGTCTGGTCCCAGATGGCGCTGATACGGCTTTGGCCCAGGGCGGTGCGAAAGGCGTCCAGGCGATAGTCGATCCCCGTATCGATAAAGCCGATGAGGACGTCCCGGCCGGTCAGTTCAAATCCGGGATAGCGCTGGATCGCATAGATCCCGGAGGCTTCCAGTGCCTGGGTATCGGACAGTCCGTAGCATTTGGGAATGGCGGTATAGGGGTAGTTGGTGAGAGAAAGCGGCGGATTGACGCTGCGCGGCACCACAATGACGTCGTACTGTTCATTGATCCGCTGGAGACAGGAATAGTCAAAGGTAATATCGTTATATTCCAGAATATTGACGGACTCCGCGATGAAGTCATAATAATCGTCCGAATAGAATTGTTCCTGACAGCTGCGTTCCGGCATGGCGGCACCATTGATCCTTGGATCGTTATAGTATCATATGCCTGAAATTTTAAAAAAGTCCATACCCGCGGGTATGGACTTTTTCAGGTTTATTTTTGGAATACATTTTTCAGCCGCCGCATGGCTTCTTTTGTTTTTTCATGGGAAGAAAAGGCTGTCAGCCGGAAATAGCCTTTGCCGCATTCGCCGAAGCCTTCCCCCGGCGTGCCCACTACATTTGCTTTTTCCAGCAGGAAATCGAAGAATTCCCAGGAACCCATGCCGTTCGGGCATTTCAGCCAGATGTAAGGGGAATGTACGCCGCCGGTATACCAGATACCAAGGTCGTCCAGGGTATCGGTGATGGTGCGGGCATTTTCCCGGTAATAATCCAGATTGT
>CANRGZ010000019.1 GCA_947630295.1 uncultured Lachnospiraceae bacterium
ATGCTGCCGTATTTTCATGCGGCGTTTGCCAATCCTTCCGGTTCCTATACATTTGCGGAAGATATCCAGGATGCCGTAAATGATGCGAGAAAGCAGGCTGCACAGTTCATTCATGCGTCAGAATCGGAAATATATTTTACCTCGGGCGGTACAGAAAGCGACAACTGGGCGCTGCGGGGCGTAATGCTGGCCAACGGAAAGAAAGGGAAACATCTGGTCACTTCCGCCATTGAGCATCATGCGATTTTAAATACCTGTCATTTTCTGGAGGAACACGGGTATCAGGTGACCTATCTGCCTGTCAGGCCAAACGGTTTTGTCAGCCCGGCTGAATTGAAAAAAGCCATTCGGGACGACACTGTGCTGGTTTCCATCATGTTTGCCAATAACGAAATCGGAACCATTGAACCAATCCGGGAACTGGCGATGGTCGCCCACGCAAAAGGGGCTTTTTTTCACACGGACGCGGTACAGGCGTTCGGACATTTGCCGATCCACGTCAATGAACTGGGCATCGATCTTTTAAGCGCCAGCGCCCATAAATTTTACGGGCCGAAAGGCGTGGGCATTCTTTACAAGCGGGACAGTGTCAGCATTGATCCGTTGATTTTCGGCGGCTCTCAGGAAAAAAATCTGCGGGCGGGGACTTCCCATGTAACGGGCATCGTCGGACTGGGGGCGGCTGTACGTTGCTGTGCATCGGATCTTTCCCGGCGGATGCATCGGGAAATCGCACTGCGCAATCATATGATCCGACGGCTGACCCGGGAAATTCCCAATGTGAAAATCAACGGCGATCTTTACCGGCGCCTGCCCAACAATATCAGCGCCTCTTTCGGCGGCGTGGAAGCGGAGTCTCTGCTGATTCTTCTGGATGCCTGCGGAATCAGCGTGTCTACCGGAAGCGCCTGCAGCGCCCATTCAGATGCGCCCTCCCATGTACTGAAAGCCATCGGTTTGTCCGACCGGGAGGCAAGAAGCACCATTCGCTTTACCATCGGCGACGACACTACGCAGGAGGATACGGATTATGTCGTGGATCAGGTGAAGGAAAGCGTGAAAAAACTCCGGATGTATTCGCCGTTTTACGAGAAAAGAGGTCAAAAGTTCTGATTTTTGCCGCATTTTGGCGAACTGAGAAAAATGTATAAGAAAGAAAAGAAAAAATGCACAATATTTGTGAAAATAATGATTGATTATTTACTAAAAAATGGTTAAAATACCTGTAGGTTGATAAACTGTTAACAATATTATTAGGAGGAATTTTAACCATGGCAGTTAAAGTTGCAATTAACGGATTCGGCCGTATCGGTCGCCTGGCTTTCCGCCAGATGTTTCAGGCAGAAGGTTACGAAGTCGTAGCCATCAACGATCTGACAAGCCCCAAGATGCTGGCTCATCTTTTAAAGTATGATTCATCACAGGGCAGATATGCACTTTGCGACAAGGTAGAAGCAAAGGAAAACTCAATTGTTGTAGACGGCAAGGAAATCACGATTTATGCGGAGAAGGACGCTGCAGATCTTCCTTGGGGCAAGCTGGATATCGATGTAGTTCTGGAGTGTACCGGATTCTATACATCCAAGGAAAAAGCTTCTGCACATCTGAAAGCAGGCGCCAAGAAGGTTGTTATTTCCGCTCCTGCAGGAAATGATCTTCCCACCATCGTTTACAGTGTAAATGAAAATACACTGACACCGGAAGATACCGTTATTTCCGCTGCAAGCTGTACAACCAACTGTCTGGCCCCTATGGCTGATACATTGAACAAGCTGGCGAAGATCAAAAAAGGTTATATGACCACGATCCATGCTTACACCGGCGATCAGATGACACTGGACGGCCCCCAGAGAAAAGGCGATCTGAGAAGATCCCGCGCGGCTGCAGTCAACATCGTTCCCAACAGCACCGGTGCTGCAAAGGCCATCGGTCTGGTTATTCCGGAATTAAACGGCGTTCTGGACGGCTGCGCACAGCGTGTTCCGACCCCGACAGGTTCCCTGACACAGCTCATTGCAGTTTGTGAAGGCAAGGTTACAGAGGCAGACATCAATGCGGCGATGAAGGCTGCTGCATCCGATTCCTTCGGATACACAGAGGATGAGATCGTTTCTTCTGATATCATCGGCATTACCTACGGTTCTCTGTTCGATGCAACACAGACCAAGGTTATGGATATGGGCGACGGCACAACCCTTGTAAAGGTTGTTTCCTGGTATGACAATGAAAACTCATACACCAGCCAGATGGTCCGTACCATCAAATATTTTGCAGAGCTTGCATAATTCTGCGAAACAAAATGCAGTATAATCAATGATCATACGGGTCCGGCCACTTTCGGCCCGGACCCGTTATTTTTTCAGGAAAGGAAAATCACTCATGTTAAACAAAAAATCAGTGGATGATATTTGTGTAAAGGGAAAACGCGTCCTTTGCAGATGCGATTTCAACGTACCTTTGAAAGATGGCGTGATCACGGATGAAAACCGTCTGGTAGCAGCGCTTCCGACCATTAAAAAACTGATGAACGACGGCTGTAAGCTGATTCTATGTTCCCATCTTGGCAAACCCAAAGGGGAGCCGGTTCCGTCTCTGTCCCTGGCGCCGGTGGCAAAGAGGCTGTCTGAACTGCTGAACACCGAAGTGAAATTCGTGCCGGATGATCAGGTCATTTCCGACGCAGTCAAAGCCGAACTGGCGAAAATGCAGGACGGCGACGTGGTACTGCTGGAGAACACACGTTACCGCAAGGAAGAAACGAAAAACGGAGAGGCTTTCTCCAAAGATCTGGCTTCCGTCTGCGATATTTTTGTCAATGACGCATTCGGAACCGCACACAGAGCGCACTGCTCCAACGTAGGCGTTGCAGGTCTTGTGGATACGGCGGTTGTAGGATATCTGATGCAGAAAGAAATCGATTTCCTCGGAAATGCAGTGGAAAATCCGGTAAGACCTTTCGTTGCCATCTTAGGCGGCGCCAAAGTGGCAGACAAGCTGAATGTTATCAACAATCTGCTGGAAAAATGCGATACGCTGATTATCGGCGGCGGTATGGCGTATACCTTCCAGAAAGCCAAAGGCCTGGAGGTCGGCACTTCTCTGGTAGACGATGAAAAGGTAGAATACTGTAAAGAAATGATCGCCAAGGCGGAGAAGCTGGGTAAAAAACTGCTGCTTCCCATCGACGCCACCATTGCAAAAGCATTCCCGGATCCCATCGATGCACCCATTGAAGTGGCTTACGTAGATACTGACAAGATTCCTGCAGACAGCATGGGACTGGATATCGGACCGAAGACGGCAGCATTGTTTGCGGAAGAAGTGAAATCCGCAAAGACCGTCGTATGGAACGGCCCTATGGGCGTATTTGAAAACCCGATTCTTGCAGCAGGTACCAAAGCCGTTGCACAGAGCCTTGCGGATACGGACGCAACCACCATTATCGGCGGCGGCGATTCCGCAGCTGCAGTGAACCAGATGGGATTTGGCCCGAAGATGAGCCATATTTCCACAGGCGGCGGCGCTTCTCTGGAATTCCTGGAAGGCATCGAGCTTCCGGGTGTTGCTGCTGCAAATGACAAATAAGGAATCAGGAGGAACTTGTTATGGCAAGAAGAAAAATTATCGCCGGAAACTGGAAAATGAACATGACGCCTACCGAGGCAGTTGCGCTTGTTGATACGTTAAAGCCCCTGGTAGTCAATGACGACGTGGACGTTGTATTCTGCGTACCGGCTATCGATATTATCCCTGCGATGGAAGCTGCAAAAGGAAGCAACATTGCCATCGGTGCGGAAAATCTATACTTTGAAGACAAGGGTGCATATACCGGAGAAATCTCTCCGGCCATGCTGGTGGACGCCGGCGTGAAATATGTCATCATCGGCCATTCCGAGCGGAGAGAGTATTTCGCGGAAACTGATGAAACCGTCAACAAAAAAGTTCTGAAAGCTTTTGCTTACGGACTGACCCCCATCATCTGCTGCGGCGAGACCCTGACACAGCGGGAGCAGGGCATCACCATCGACTGGATTCGCCAGCAGATCAAGATTGCTTTCCTGAACGTAACTGAGGAACAGGCAAAGAAAGCGGTGATCGCTTATGAGCCGATCTGGGCCATCGGTACCGGCAAAGTTGCCACGACCGAACAGGCGGAAGAAGTCTGTGCGGCTATCCGTGCCTGCATCAAAGAACTCTACGGTGCAGAAACCGCAGAAGCGATCCGGATTCAGTACGGCGGCAGCGTGTCTGCTTCCAGCGCACCGGAGCTGTTTGCACAGCCTGACATCGACGGCGGTCTGGTAGGCGGCGCTTCGCTGAAACCCGATTTCGGAAAGATCGTAAATTACAACAAATAAATCTGATACCGGCTGCCGTACCTTTCGGCAGCCGGCAGAATATCAATCACAGATGTTTTTCCACTGGAGGCCGGACAGATGAAAACAGGCTGGCTGCTGGTAAGCGGTTCACTGCAATCTGAACAGTTTGAAGCGCTGTACCGGACGCTGACGGAGGCGGCGCAGAAAAGAAATATCCGTCTGCACTTAAAATACAATACCGGATTTTCTGTTGACGTCAGAAACGGAAGTGTCGCCGGGATGGAGGAAATCCCGGATTTTGTTATTTTCTGGGACAAGGATATTTCCCTGGCGGAAGCCTTTGAAAATATGCAGATTCCGGTCTTTAACAGTGCCCGAGCCATTGCGGTCTGTGACGACAAGTTTGAAACGCTGAAAGCGCTGGCCGGGGCCGATATTTTGATGCCGCAAAGTTTCTGTGTTCCTTTTGTATATGAGGGAATGGATCTGCTGGATTTTTCTTTTCTGGATGCGGTGGAAGCGCATCTGGCTTATCCCTTTGTCATCAAATGTGCCAGAGGTTCTTTCGGAGAGCAGGTACATCTGGTAGAAGACCGGCAGGCGGCCCTTCTGGTAATGCACCGGTATGCCGGGCAGCCCATGCTGATACAGGAGTATATTCCGGCGGGAAAACCCGGCGGTAAAGATCTGCGGATGTATATGGTGGGAAAACGCTGCATTGCGGCCATGACCCGGGAAAATCCCCGGGATTTCCGGGCCAACATATATCTGGGCGGACACGGCAGTATCTATCAGCCCAATCAGCTGCAGATTCAGCTGGCGCAGAAAATCATGCATTTGTTAGGACTTTCCTTTGCAGGAATTGATTTTCTGTTTGGGAAAAATGGGGAATTGATTCTCTGCGAGGTCAATTCCAACGCGCATTTTAAGGAGCTTTATGATGTGACCGGGGTCAATGCGGCCGCTGCGATCATCGAATATGTGGATGCGAACACTTAAACACGGATAATCAGGCAGGAGACGGGATATGATGAAATATAAAAGCACAAGAAGCAGCATAGAGGTCAGTCCTTCCGAGGCCATTTTAAAGGGCCTGGCAGATGACGGCGGCTTGTTTGTGCCGGTAAAAATTCCGAAAATTGACGTGCCTTTTACGAAACTGGCACAGATGCAATACGGGGAAATCGCTTACGAAATTTTGAAGCTGTTTCTGGACGACTACAGCAGCGAGGATCTGAAATACTGCATTTCCCACGCATATGATCAGAAATTCGATACCGAAGAGATTGCGCCCCTGGTAAAAAAGGGCGACGCATACTATCTGGAGCTGTTTCACGGAAAAACCATTGCCTTTAAGGATATGGCCCTTTCCATTCTGCCGTATCTCATGACGACGGCAGCCCGGATGAATCACCTGAAAGAACAAATCGTAATTCTGACCGCCACCTCCGGTGATACCGGAAAAGCGGCGCTGGCTGGTTTTGCAGGGGTAGACCGTACAAAAATTATCGTTTTCTACCCGAAGGACGGCGTCAGTGAAATTCAGAAAAAGCAGATGGTGACCCAGGCGGAAGATAATACCCTTGTGGTGGGCGTAAACGGCAATTTTGACGACTGTCAGACGGCTGTCAAAAATATTTTCCATGACCCGGTATTCCGACAGGAACTGCAGGAAAAGGGCTACGTCTTTTCGTCGGCCAATTCCATTAATGTGGGCAGGCTCGTTCCGCAGATCGTTTACTATGTTTATGCGTATGTGACGCTGGTGAAGCGGGGCGCGATCCAAAGCGGACAGGAAATCAATTTCGTTGTCCCCACCGGCAATTTCGGCAACATTCTGGCAGCCTATTATGCAAAGGAAGCGGGCCTTCCGATTCACAAACTGATCTGCGCATCCAATGAAAACCGTGTGCTGTATGATTTCTTCTCTACCGGCGTTTATGATAAAAACAGAAAGTTTTTCCTGACCAATTCTCCTTCCATGGATATTCTGGTGTCCAGCAATCTGGAACGCCTGATTTATCATATTACGGGAAATGACGCGGCAGAAACGGCGCGGCTGATGGCGTCGCTGCAGACAGAGGGCCGGTATGAAATTACGCCGGAAATGCGGGAAAAACTCCGTACATTCTACGGCGCGTATGCGGGAGAGCAGGAAACGCTCCACGCGATTTCCGCATTATACCATGCCTGCCATTATGTACAGGATACCCATACCGCAGTGGCAAGCGCCGCCTATGAGAAATATCTGCGCAAGGTGGCGGACGAGCGGCCGACGGTCATTGTGTCCACGGCAAGTCCTTATAAATTTGCGCCTGCAGTCATGAAAGCCATCGCAGGCAATACGGAAGGCGACGTATATCAGAAGATCGGCGCGCTGCATCAATTGTCCGGCGTTGCGGTGCCGAAGGCTGTTTCCGAGATTCAAAACGCCCCCGTGCGGCACAAACAGATATGTAAAGCCGTGGAAATGAAAAACTGTGTAAGAAAGTTTCTGAGGATGGGCCAATGACATTTACAATATCAATCATTTTCTATATCATACTTGCTATTGTAGGACTGGTATGTCTGTATCAGGCCTATGATATGAAAACAAACGGGAATCTGAAAATCGGCTGGTTCGTTGGTCAGGCGATGAAGAAAGAAAAATGCCGGGATATTCCGGGTTTTATCAAGGCAACGGTGACGCCGATTATCATTTTCGGTATTTCCGTGGTGGCAGCTGCCGCCGCGCTGATTCTGCTGGCAGGATTTAACGGCCCCAAATATGTTCAGCTGATTATTCTGGTTTTTTTGATTATCGTCTATGTCTGGTTTACAAATGTTTTGAATAAGGCGACCGAAAAGTATTTAAAATAAGTATTGAAATCGTTTTTTACTTATGATATAATCGACTTCGCTTGGTCTAGGAGGTGTGATATGGCAGCACTAAAGATTGTTTTAACAGTAGTATTTGTTCTTGTATGTATTTTATTGAGCGTTGTGATACTGATGCAGGAAGGTAATGATGCCGGTCTGGGCGCGATTGCAGGCGGCAGTGCCGGATCAACTTATATGGATAAAAACAAAGGCCGTACGAAAACAGGAAAGCTGATCAAATGGACAAAGATCTTTGCGGTTCTGTTCCTTGTGCTGGCGCTGGTTTTGAATCTGAATGTATTCTGACCTGTATACAGTGTAAAAGACGTATGCACCAAAAGAACGACAAGAACACTCTTTAGTATTAAAGAGTGTTTTTTTGTTCTATCTGATTATTCGCAGACGCATGATGAAATGATAGGATTTTGAAAACAGTTTACCGGGAGATTTTATGGCAGAACACAGAGTAAGTGGAATTTTTCATTCTACAAAAAACGGATACGGCTTTATTGTCAGCGAAGAGGAACCGGAGGATCTTTTTATACCGGAATCTGCGGTGGGCGGCGCGTTTCACGGCGATACGGTGGAAGCGCTGGTCAATAAAGTACGCTATGACGGAAAAAAAGAGGGCAGTATCGTAAAGGTTACAAAACGTGGTACGCAATTTCTGATCGGAACCTTTGATGCCTGTAAAAACTATGCGTTTGTCATTCCGGATAATCCAAGATATACCAGAGATATTTTTGTTTCCAAAGAGAATTTTAACGGTGCGCGGCACAACGACAAAGTGGAGGTGGAAATTACCAGCTACGGCAGCCGCAATTCCAATCCCGAAGGCCGGGTGCGGGAAGTCATCGGCAACATCAAACGTCCCGGCGCCGCTATCTACTGTGTGGCGAAAAGTTACGGTATTCCCATGGTATTTCCGGAGGAGGTACAGGATGAAGCGGATAAAAAGTGCGCAGAGGGTGTTTCGTCTCAGGAAATTGCCCGCCGAAAAGATCTGCGGGATTTATATACCATTACCATTGACGGAGAGGACGCAAAGGATCTGGACGATGCGATTTCCGTGGAGCCGGTCAAAGACGGCTACCGGCTCGGAGTGCATATTGCGGATGTGTCTCATTATGTGCGGGAAAATGCTCCGCTGGATACCGAGGCGCTGCGGCGGGGTACCAGCGTATATCTGCCTGACCGGGTGATTCCCATGCTGCCGGCGGCTCTGTCCAACGGAATCTGTTCCCTGAACGCAGGCGAAGACCGGCTGTGTTTAAGCTGTATCATGACCGTGGATCTGCAGGGCAATATGCTGACAAGCGAGATCGCGGAAACCGTGATCCGGGTCAGAGAACGATGCAGCTATACCCAGGTACAGCGTTTCTTTGATGAAGAAATCGAGGTGGCGCCGGAAACTGCGGAACTGCTGCGAAATGCATTGAGTTTATCGAAGATTTTACGGGAAAAACGAATGAACCGCGGCTTAGTCGATTTCGATTTTCCGGAAGCCAAAATCGTGCTGGATAAACGTGGCCGGGCGGTGCGGATCGATCCCTGTTTCCGGAATGACGCCAGTATGCTGATTGAGGATTTTATGCTGCTGGCCAATGAAACCGTGGCGGAAACTTATTACTGGATGGAAATTCCGTTTCTGTACCGGACCCATGAAACGCCGGACGACGACAAGATGAAACGGCTGTCGATCCTGCTGCGGAGTATGGGCTATTCCCTGAAAGGACAAAACGTGCATCCAAAGGAGCTGCAGAAGCTGCTGCTGGGAATTCACGGAAAACCGGAAGAAGCTTTCGTATCCCGCTTTGTCCTGCGTTCCATGAAACAGGCGCGTTATACTGTGGAAAGCACCGGCCATTTCGGTCTGGCGGTGAAATATTATACCCATTTTACTTCCCCGATCCGGCGTTACCCTGATCTGCAGATTCACCGGATCATCAAGGAAGCGCTGCATGGAAAGCTGGATGAAATACGTGTCAGCCATTATCTGGATATTTTGCCGGAGGTGGCGTCGCAGTCCAGCCGGAAGGAGCGTGTCGCAAAAGAAACGGAGCGGGAATGCGACAAACTGATGAAAGCGCAGTACATGCAGCGGCACTTGGGAGAAACCTTCCCCGGGATTATTTCCTCCATTACCGGCTGGGGCATATATGTTGAGCTTGAAAATACAGTGGAAGGCATGGTAAAATTATCTTCGCTGAAAGACGACTTCTATGTCTTTCATGAAGACAGACTGGAGCTGACGGGAGAACATTCTCTCCGGACGTTTCAGATAGGGCAGAAGGTCAACGTGCTCGTATGCGCTGCGGACATGAATACCAGAACTATTGATTTCGAACTGACGGACTGACAGGAGCATATTATGGGCGATGAAAATTTCAAGCTGATTGCAAATAACAAAAAAGCATATCATGATTATTTCATTGAACAGAAAATCGAAACCGGGATTGCACTGGCAGGAACGGAAGTCAAGGCGCTGCGCATGGGAAAATGCAGCATCAAAGAAGCCTTTGTCAAAATCGTCAACGGGGAGCTTCTGATTTACGGGATGCATATATCACCGTATGAGAAAGGCAATATATTTAACCGGGATCCGCTGCGGATACGAAAGCTTCTGGCTCATCGCGCGGAAATCCGCCGTATCTCATTTATGATTGACAGAGACGGCTATACCATCGTTCCCTTACGCGTCTATCTGAAAGGCAGTCTGATTAAGGTGGAAATCGGTGTGGCAAAGGGCAAAAAGCTCTATGATAAGCGGCAGGATCTGGCGAAAAAGGAAATGAAGACGGACGCGCTGCGCTCGTTTAAAAACAGTCAGCTGAAGATATAAGGATAAGATATGAAACGTAAGTATTTATTGATTATTGTGCTGGTGGTGGCGGTTGCCGCGGTGGCCGTGATTCTTTACTCGGCGGAAAAAGGGCGGAAAAATAACCTGTATGTACAGGGCTGTGCTTACATTGAAAACGCAGACTATGTAAAGGCTGCAGATTGTTTTTCGCAGCTGAATGGATATCTGGATTCGGAAGATCTGTACCGGGAGTCCCGGTATCGTTATGCCATCGAATCCATGGAAGAGGATCCGGAGGGTGCTTTGGCGGTCTTTGATGAAATCGGCGAATACCAGGACAGTGCAGCGTATCGGGATCAGCTCTTGTATACACTGATGAAAACAGCGATCGACGCCCACACGCTGCAGGAAGCGGAAGATTATGCCAAGCGTATCCCGGAATATCAGGACGTGCCTTATCAGCGGCAGTACATCCTGTATCTGCGGTACCTGGACGCCCTGGAGCAGAATGATACGGCCGATGCGGATGCTATCAAAGCGGATATCACAGAGGAGTCGCTGCGGACAAAGGCGGAGCGGATTTACGAATTCAGTACCCACGGCGCGCCCATTCTTGCGGAATTAAAGGGCAGATTCGAAATTGACGGCGCGGCCATCGATATTAAAGAAGTCAGATGCTACCAGTACGCATACAATAATGACGTGCAGGTACCTGTGTATCTGGTTCTCACCGAATATACCGATCCTGCGGGCAATAAAGTTTCCAGATATGTCAGCTATATGGACATGACATATTACGGTTTTTGTGATACAATCACAAGGACGGAGCTGAATATGCAGGATGAGCAGCAGCTCTACGCGTTTTTAAAAACCGGTCCCTATTGGGATCAGGAATCTACCTATCACCTGAGCACAGGGCTGATGAAAGCGCTGGCAGGGGTACAATAACACGCATGAAAAGCTGCGCTTCTGTGGCGTATGTTTTTTCATAATCCGGGAAGACCGGAAATAAAATCAGGGGCAGTAAAGGTTTCGACGGGGATTGTGCAGCCGGAGAAGCAGGTCGAATGAAATTGCGTTAAATTTCAAACCTAAATATAAATGCAAACAACAATCGTTTAGCATACGCTGCCTAAGGGCGGCTGTCCCGCCTTCGTCACCTGCAGCGAAGGGCCGGGGCATCATCGATGCGGGAAACGACGTATATGATGCTTTTAGTATACGGGCGTATCAAAAGCTACTGAATCCGCGCGCTTGTTGATTTTCGCACGTAGGAGGGAATGTTAAGAATCAACTAAACCTGTAGAAGGACGGGGAATCGGTTTTCGGACATGGGTTCGACTCCCATCTGCTCCATACTTGATAATGCGTCCGCTTCCGAACAATGTTCGGAGGCGTTCGCTTCGTATGCACAAAGGAGCCAGTTATGAATAACGAGGAGAATAAAAAATATGTGAAAGCCGGTATTACTGCGATCGCTGTGGTTCTGGTGAGTCTGCTTTGCTTTTTTCTGCTGTTTCGACTGAAGGAAATTTCCGATGGCCTGGGCATGATCTTCAAAATTTTACAGCCCTTCCTTTACGGTGCGGCATTTGCCTATATTTTAACGCCGATCTGCAATCGGCTGGAGCGGCGGCTTGGGAAGATTTTTCCGAAGGCAAAGGATAAGGGAAAGCTGTTGGGCAATATTTCCATTGTGATTTCCATGGTGCTGGCGCTGGCGGTGATCTGGTTTCTGATTATCCTGCTGATCCCGCAGCTGGTCAACAGCATTATTGTGATTGCCAACGCGATTCCGGGACAGCTGAGCATAGCCAATCACCGGCTCCATGATTTTCTGCAGAATCGTCCAAAAATGCAGAACTATTGGGATTCCTTCGCAGATACCGTATACACACGCGTTACTCAGTGGCTGAAAACAAACCTGCTGCCCACTATGGAAACGGTGATCGTCAATCTGGGGTCTTCTGTTGCGCTTTTTGTGACGGTGATAAAAAATCTGTTTATCGGGCTGTTGATCTGCGTGTATTTTCTGCTGAGCCGGCAGCGCTTTGCGGTTCAGGCAAAGATGCTGCTCTATGGTGTCTTTCCGAAGCGGGCGGCGAAAGTCATCGAAGATGAAATACATTATACGGATAAAATGTTCAATGGATTTTTAATCGGCAAATTGGTGGATTCCATCATAATCGGTGAAATCTGTTTTATTGTCACTACGATTTTTCGTTTTCCATCCGCTGCGCTGATCAGTGTGATTGTGGGCGTAACAAATATCATTCCATTTTTCGGTCCCTTTATTGGTGCAATACCCTGTGCGCTGCTTCTGCTGCTGGAAAGTCCGATGTACTGCGTCTATTTTCTGATTTTTATTATTGTGCTGCAGCAGATCGACGGCAACCTGATCGGGCCGAAAATTCTCGGGAATACCACGGGTATTTCCAGTTTCTGGGTTCTGTTTTCCATTTTGCTGTTCGGCGGTCTCTGGGGCTTGCTGGGTATGATTATCGGCGTCCCCCTGTTTGCGGTACTGTATGATATTATCCGCAGACTGATTTATATCGGTTTGCATAAACATGACAGCGCTTCGCTGATTGAACAATATGAACAGACCTTCCATCAGGAACCGGCGCCAAAAGAAAAAAAGCAGCGCAGGCGGAAGAAAAAGAAATAATCAAACGGATCATATATGCCTGTCTTTTTCAAAATGCAGAGAAATAATGATTGACTTTTCCCACATTTCGTTTTATTGTATAAAAGATGACATGATATGAATTGGGCTCGTAGCTTAGCTGGGAAAGCGCTGCGTTCGCAACGCAGAGACCGAGGGTTCGAATCCCTTCGGGTCCATATTTGTACAAAGGAGGAATCCGGCAAAGCTTTGGAAGACGCCTTGGTACCTTCACAGACGCCTGTAAACGGTTTCGTTTTCGTGCGTCTGTTTGTTTTATATCCAAAAAAATGACGGGAGCTTGTGTTATGTATCGAATTGTCACAAAAAAAGAGCTGAATCCCACAGTGATTCAGATGGAAATCGAAGCGCCGCTGGTTGCAAAAAAAGCACAGCCGGGGCAGTTTATTATTTTAAGAGTGGATGCGGACGGAGAGCGGATCCCACTGACTGTGGCAGGCTGTGATCCAAAGGAAGGCACAGTGAAAATCATCTTTCAGGTCGTGGGCGCCACCACGGAGCGTCTGCGGCACAAAGAAGCCGGAGACGCCATTGAAGATTTTGTGGGGCCGCTGGGTGTGGCGACACATACAGACGGGATCCAAAAAGTCTGTATCATCGGCGGCGGCGTCGGCTGCGCCATTGCCATGCCGGTAGCGCAGAAGTTTCATGCACTGGGCGCAGGCGTTACCAGCATTACGGGATTTCGGAGCAAAGATCTGGTGATTCTGGAAGAGGAGTTTCAGGCCTGTTCCGAGAAAAATATCCTGATGACGGACGACGGAACCTATGGACGAAAGGGCAATGTCACCGTCCCCTTAAAAGAAATGCTGGATGCGGGGGAACGGTTTGACATGATTATTGCCATCGGCCCGCTGATTATGATGAAATTTGTGGTAGAAACCGCCCGTCCTTTCGGTATTCCCGTAACAGTTTCCATGAATCCGATCATGATTGACGGCACCGGGATGTGCGGCGGCTGCCGTCTGACCCTGACAAGGGACGGAGAGAAAATCGTTCGGTTTGCCTGTGTGGACGGACCGGATTTTAACGGGTATGAGGTGGATTTTGATGAAGCCATGTCCCGGGGACGGATGTACAGCGATTTCGAACGTCATGCTTATGAAGATACCTGCAATTTATTCAAAACAACCGGGGAGGGAGCTTAACCATGCCTGTAAATCCGAAAAAACATGAAATGCCGACCCAGGCGCCGGAAGTGCGCGCCCGCAATTTTCAGGAGGTAGCGCTGGGTTATACGAAAGAAGTCGCCGTGGAAGAAGCGAAGCGGTGTTTAAACTGCAAAAACAAGCCCTGTGTGGAAGGCTGTCCGGTGAATATAGACATTCCCGCCTTTATTGCACGAATGAAGGAAGAAGATTTTGAAGGGGCTTATCAGATCATCACAAAAACTTCATCCCTGCCGGCGGTATGCGGACGTGTCTGTCCCCAGGAAACCCAGTGTGAATGCAAATGTACGCTGGGTATCCGTTTTGAGCCGGTGGGCATCGGAAGGCTGGAGCGTTTTGCGGCAGACTGGCACAACGCCCATGCAGAGGAAGCTGCAAAGCGGCCTGCCTCCAACGGGCACAAGGTGGCCATTGTGGGTTCCGGCCCTTCCGGACTGACCTGTGCAGGCGATCTGGCCAAAAAGGGATATGATGTGACGGTGTTTGAAGCGCTGCATACGGCAGGCGGCGTGCTGGTATACGGTATTCCGGAGTTTCGTCTGCCGAAAGCCATTGTATCCAAGGAAGTGGATACGCTGAAAAGCCTGGGCGTTTCCGTGGAAACCAATATTGTGGTGGGAAAGACCATTACCGTGGACGAGCTGTTTGAAATGGGCTACGAAGCCGTTTTTATCGGTTCCGGCGCAGGACTGCCCGGATTTATGGGGATTCCGGGAGAAAGCCTCAAAGGCGTATACTCCGCAAATGAGTTTCTGACCCGCAGCAATCTGATGAAGGCCTACCGGGAGCATCCCGACACGCCCATCATGAAGGGCGGCAAAGTCGCGGTGGTGGGCGGCGGCAACGTGGCCATGGATGCGGCGAGAACCGCACTGCGTCTGGGGGCGGAGGAAGTTTCCATCGTATACCGGCGTTCCATGGAAGAACTGCCGGCACGGAGAGAAGAAGTGGAGCATGCCCAGGAAGAAGGCATCCGTTTCCTGCTTCTGAATAACCCGGTGGAAATTTTAGGTTATCAGAATCCGGAAGACCCGAGAGATCCGAAAAACGGATTTGTCAAAGGCATGCGCTGTATCAAAATGGAACTGGGGGAGCCGGACGAAAAGGGGAGACGCCGGCCCATCCCGATTCCGGGTTCCGAATTTGAAATGGCGGTAGATACGGTGATTATGTCCATCGGGACATCGCCGAATCCGCTGATTAAAAATACGACAGAAGGATTGGAGGTCAACCGCCGGGGCGGCATTATCGTCAATGAAGACGGGCTGACATCCAGAGAAGCCGTATATGCCGGCGGAGACGCCGTAACAGGCGCAGCCACGGTCATTTCCGCAATGGGGGCGGGAAAGACTGCGGCAAAGGCGATCGATGCGTATCTGACCGGAAAATAAATCTTGAATGGGGGAAGGGAATTTTGAAGGGAAAGGTTTTGTCCGATGGCGTCGGCTTCGGATATCTGTACAGATATCAGTGTACGGATCCGAAAGCTCTGCCGCAGGCAATATCTTTAGATCAGGTCATTGAAACGGTGCGCAAAGAGCTGGAACTGACCTGTGCAAACAGTCAGCATCTCAGTGAAACGGAGTCCATGATTTTTGACGCCCATCAGACGCTGCTGCAGGATGAAAATTTTATCTGCGGCATCAGAAAACATATCGCAGACGGTATGCCGCTTGGGAACGCCATTCTGGAAAACGGAAAGGAAAAGGCGCTTCCTTTTCTGCAGGGAAAGGATCCGGATCTGGTACACATTGCAGAGGACATCATGGATATCACATACCAGATGCTGGACGTGGCAAGCGCTGGGAAAAAACAGGAAAAGTACAAAGCACCCGTGGTTTTGTATGCGGATGATGTGCTGCCTTCTGTTCTGCTGCATCTTCTGGAAGAAACGAAAGTCAGCGCTGTACTGTGCAGGGATAATTCCGATCTGTCCCACAGCGCAATCATTGCCCGGGCGGCGCAGATACCCATGCTGTCTGTTTCCGGGTTTGCTTTGCCGGACGGAACCCCTTTGATCGTTGACGGGGAGAACGGATGCATCACGGATCATCCGGACTATGCCCGTCTGCTGGAAATCAACACCCGTACCAGGCGAAAATCTGCCGATTTCAGCAATTTTCCCATTGAAGTCCGGGGAAACGCCGGCTGTCCGGAAGAAGTGGAAAAAATCAGCAAATCCGGCAAGAATATCGGATTATATCGAAGTGAATATTTTTATCTGCAAAAAGAAAAACTTCCTGACGACAGGGAGGTTTTTCTGTATCTGAAAACACTGACCGAGGATTTTAAAGGGGAGATTTTTGATTACAGGCTGCCGGATTTCGGCAGGGACAAGCTGCCTGCCTGTCTGAACAATCCGGCTTCGGAAAACGGCATTGGATTTCTTTTGTCGGAAGGGCGGATTTTAAAGCAGCAGGTCGATGCGGTGAAAGCCTGCAGTCCTGTGAAATCGCTGCGGATTCTGCTCCCCTTTGTGCAGAATGTAATACAGATCAACGCGGTCCGCACACTGCTTGCCCCACAGAATGTCCCTGTGGGTGCGATGATTGAAACGCAGATGCCGGATGAAACCTTAGAAGAAATCATTTCCGAAAGCGCATTTATCAGTATCGGCACGAATGATCTGATCTGCAGTATCAGCGGCAGTGAAAGGATCAGTTACCGGATGGCATCGGAAAGAGCGATGGATCAAATGTTTTCCTATATTGCCCATGTCTGTCAGGCAGCAAAACAGCGCGGTATTTCGGTTTGTATCTGCGGAGAAATCGCCTCGGATCCAAAGTATACGGAAAAATTGCTGCAGACGGGAATCAATGCAATTTCCGTGCCGTATTTTCACATTTTCAACATACAAAACTGATAAAGTTACTGTTAAATGACAGGCAGGAAGGTGGAGCATATGGATAAAGTGAAAATCCTGGTGGTTGACGACGAATCCCGTATGAGAAAACTGGTGAAAGATTTCCTGATCAAGAAGGATTATGAAGTCGTGGAAGCGGCTGACGGTGAAGAGGCGATTCGGATATTCTGCAGCGATTCCAAAATATCCCTTGTGATTCTCGACGTTATGATGCCGAAAATGAACGGCTGGGAAGTCTGTAAGGAAATCCGTGCGCTGAGCGATATCCCAATTATCATGCTGACGGCCAAGTCGGAGGAGCGGGATGAACTCACTGGCTTTGAACTCGGCGTGGACGAATACATTTCCAAACCATTCAGTCCGAAAATTCTCGTGGCGCGGGTGGATGCAATTCTGCGCAGAAGCAACCTGATCGGAAACAATGATGTGATTTCGGTGGGCGGCGTAGAGATCGACAAGGCGGCCCATATCGTTAAAGTAGACGGCAGAGAACTGGATCTGAGTTTCAAAGAGTTTGAGCTTTTGACGTACTTTGCGGAAAACAAAGGCATCGCCCTTTCCAGAGAAAAGATACTGAATAATGTCTGGAACTATGATTATTTCGGAGACGCCAGAACCATTGATACCCATGTGAAAAAACTGCGGGCCAAGATGGGAGAGAAGGGCGAATACATTCATACCATCTGGGGAATGGGCTATAAATTTGATATCGGATAAACGACTATGTTAAACGGCAGAATCAAAAAGCGAAGATCAATCAAATATAAATTTGCGATTCTCTGTGTCGGCCTGCTGACGTTTACCATACTGGTCTGCTGGATGATCAATAATATTTTTCTGGATAAATATTACCAGATCAACAGGGTAAATGCCATTAAAGGCATTTACACGATGATTACCACGGCGTTGGAGGAAAGAACGATTCAGGAACCGGATTTTCAGAACCGTATCAAGGAACTCACGGATGAGGAGAATATTTCTCTCTTCGTTTTGGACGACGGCATGAATATTGTGATTTCCACGGAAAATGAACAGTTCGTTTCTCTTCTGCAGGTACGGGAAGCCATCTATGACATGTATGGCGATACCTACGGCAGCACCACCAAAAATACAAAGGTATTGGAGGAAGGAAACGCCTATACCATTGTCAAGACCACGGATATGCGGTTCAGCAAAAATTACATTCAGCTGGGCGCCGTGCTTACTTCCAATTATTTTCTGGTCATGCGTTCTCCGATGCAGAGCTTTAAGCAGACCGCATCGATTACCAACCGGTTTCTGGCTTTTATCGGTATTGTGCTGATTCTGTTCAGCGGATTTATGGCATGGGTGATTTCGGACCGGATCACTTCGCCGATCCGCCGTCTGGTGGAAATTTCCGATAAAATGGCGGCGCTGGATTTTGACGCCAGATATGATGGCGAGGACGATACGGAAATCGGCATTCTCGGCGACCATATGAATTTTCTGTCGGAAACGCTGGAAAAATCCATCGGCGAATTAAAAACCGCCAATCGGGAACTGCAGATTGAAGTCGAAAAGAAAACCAAGATCGATGAAGTCCGCAAAGACTTTCTTTCCAACGTGTCCCATGAGCTCAAGACCCCTATTGCCTTGATTCAAGGGTATGCAGAGGGATTAAAGGAATGTGTCAACGACGATGAAGAAAGCAAGAATTTTTACTGCGACGTCATTATGGATGAAGCGCAGAAGATGAATATTCTTGTACGAAAGCTCCTGACCCTGAATAAAATCGAATTTGGCGACAGCAGTACAACCACCATGGAACGGGTGGATCTTTCTGAACTTCTGGATAATGTCATTGCTTCGGTGTCATTGCTGGCAGAGCAGAAAAACGCAAAAATCATCCGGCATTACGAACCCCATATCTGTGTATGGGGCAACGAATTTGAAATCCAGCAGATTGTGACCAACTATTTAAGCAACGCAATCAACCATGTGACCGGAGAAAACAAAATCGACGTCCGGGCATATCAACGGGAAAAGGATATTTATATTTCCGTCTTTAATACCGGTTATCCGATTCCGGAGGAGGAACTGGACAATATCTGGCAGAAGTTTTATAAAGTGGACAAAGCCCACAGCAGAGATTACGGCGGTACGGGCATTGGTTTGTCCATTGTCAAAGCGATTATTACTTCGCTCGGACAGGAATGCGGCGTCAAAAATTATGACAACGGCGTAGAATTCTGGTTTACGCTGGATGCAAAAATCAAAAACGAACAACAGGGAGAAACCGATGGCAGCAATCACGAATGACTGGCTGGAGCCGCTGAAAGCTGAGTTTGCAAAGGACTATTACAAAAAGCTGTATCTGACCGTCAATGATGAATATCGCAAATATACCATTTATCCGCCGGCCAACGATATTTTCAATGCATTTCATTATACGCCTTTGTCTGCAGTAAAGGTGGTAATCCTGGGACAGGATCCATATCATGAGCCGGGACAGGCCCATGGGCTTTGCTTTTCGGTACAGCAGGGCGTACAGATTCCGCCCAGTCTGGTGAATATTTACAAGGAACTGCACGACGATCTGGGCTGTTATATTCCCAACAACGGCTATCTGTTAAAATGGGCGAAACAGGGTGTGCTTCTGCTCAATTCTGTACTGACGGTACGGGCACATGCTGCATTTTCCCATAAAAATATCGGCTGGGAAGCGTTTACGGATGCCGCGGTGGATATTGTGAACGGACTGGACCGGCCGGTGGTCTTTATGCTCTGGGGCAATGCCGCCATTCAAAAAGCGGCAAAGGTGGATCGAAGCCGTCATTATGTACTGACGGCGCCGCATCCCAGTCCCTTGTCTGCAAGCAGAGGCTTCTTCGGCTGCGGACATTTCAGCAAATGCAATGCGTTTTTGAAGGAACACGGCATGGCGCCCATTGACTGGCAGATCGAAAATATATAAATACATCAGAAAATGAAAAGCACCGGATGTGTATGCCGGAGCTTTTTCATGGAAAAAAGGAGATCCCCTTTTACAGGAGATCTCCCTTTTGTTTATCATCTGATCTTTCAGGTACAGCCCTGTGGCAGATTATTTTTCAGATGTGCCGTACAGGGTGACCAGCTTATTCAGATATTCATAACGCTCTTTCGCAAACTGCTCCGACTTGTCGAAGAGTTTTGCAGCACGCTCCGGATTGAAGCGGGCCAGTGCGTTGTAGCGGACTTCACCGTTGATGAATTCCTTGTAATCTGCTGTAGGCGCCTTGCTGTCCAGCGTGAATGCATTCTCGCCGGCAGCTGCTTTCAGCGGATTGTAACGGAACAGATGCCAGTAACCAGCCTCTACCGCATTCTTTTCCTCGGTCTGTGCCTTGGCCATACCGGCTTTGATACCGTGGTTGATACAAGGCGCATACGCGATGATCAGAGACGGACCCGGATAGCTTTCCGCTTCCGCAATGGCGTCGATGGTCTGCTTGTAGTTGGCGCCCATGGCAACCTGTGCAACATAAACGTAACCGTAGCTCATAGCGATGGAAGCAAGGTCTTTCTTCTTCACCTCCTTGCCGGCTGCAGCAAACTGTGCCGTAGCGCCCACCGGTGTTGCCTTGGAGGACTGTCCGCCAGTATTGGAATAAACTTCGGTATCAAATACCATGACGTTGATATCCTGGCCGCTGGCAAGTACATGATCCAGGCCGCCGAAGCCGATATCATAAGCCCAGCCGTCGCCGCCGAAGATCCACTGGGATTTCTTAGCGAGGAAATCTTTGTCTTTCAGGATTTCTTTGCCGGCAGCGCATCCGCAGGATTCCAGATGAGCAATCAGCTTATCGGTAGCAGCCGCATTGGCGACGCCGTCCTGGAAGGTATCCAGATATTCCTTAATAACCGCTTTGCCCTCATCTTTGGCATTTTCATACATTGCCTCAAGTTTGGCTTTCAGACCGTCACGCAGTGCATTCTGCGCAAGGAGCATACCGTAACCGAACTCTGCCGCGTCTTCAAACAGCGAGTTGCTCCATGCAGGACCCTGTCCCTTTTCGTTCTTCGCATAAGGCGTAGAAGGAGAGGAGTTGCCCCAGATGGAAGAACATCCGGTTGCGTTTGCGATGTACATTCTTTCGCCGCAGACCTGTGTTACCAGTTTTGCGTAAGGGGTTTCGCCGCAGCCTGCGCATGCGCCGGAGAACTCCAGAAGCGGCTGCTTAAACTGGCTGCCCTTTACGGTCAGCGGTTTGAATTTTTCGATGACGTCTGCCTTCTTCGGAAGCGCAACGGCATAATCATATACCGGCTGTTCGTCTTCGTGTGCGGCGAATTTGTCCATGACAAGTGCCTTCTCACCCTTCTTGCCAGGGCAGACATTTGCACAGGAACCGCAGCCTGTACAGTCAAATGCGGAAATGGTTACCGCGAACTTGTACTGCGGCATACCGGTCATCGGTAATGTCTTTGTCTGGGCAGGTGCTGCAGCAGCTTCTTCTTCTGTCATAGCCACAGGGCGGATGACTGCATGCGGACATACGTAAGAACAGAAGTTACACTGAATACAGTTTTCGGGATTCCATACCGGTACGTTGACTGCGATGGCACGCTTTTCATAAGCAGCGGTTCCCAGCGGTGTTGTACCGTCTACATACGGCTTGAATGCAGATACCGGAAGAGAATTGCCTTCCTGGGCGCTGACCTTTGCCTGGATGTTGTTGACGAAATCGATGACTTCTTTATCACCTTTTTCTGCATGGGTCAGGGTCAGACCTTCATCCGCTGCGTTCTTCCAGCTTTCCGGAACCTGAATTTCAACTACCTGCTTTGCGCCTTCGTCGATGGCAGCCCAGTTCTTGGCTACGACATCATCGCCCTTACGTCCGTAGGTGGCCTTTGCAGCAGCTTTCATCAGCTCGTTGGCACGGTCTTCCGGAATGATGTTCGCCAGCTTGAAGAATGCGGACTGCAGGATCGTGTTGATTCGTGTGGGACCCATGCCGGTCTCGATACCGATCTTTACGCCGTCGATGGTATAGAATTTAATGTTGTGATTTGCGATAAATGCTTTGACCTGTCCGGGCAGATGCTCCTCCAGTCCCTGCATATCCCATGCACAGTTCAGCAGGAATGTGCCGCCGTCAACCAGCTCCTGTACCATGTTGTATTTGTCAACATAGGAAGGATTGTGGCAGGCAACGAAGTTTGCCTTGTGAATCAGGTAAGTGGACTTAATGGGCTTCTTGCCGAAACGCAGGTGGCTCATGGTCACACCGCCGGATTTCTTGGAATCATAATCGAAATACGCCTGCGCATACATGTCCGTATTGTCGCCGATGATCTTGATGGAGTTTTTGTTTGCTCCGACGGTACCGTCCGCACCCAGTCCCCAGAACTTGCAGCAAATGGTGCCTTCCGGTGTAGTAATGGGATCTTCCTTCACTTCCAGAGAAAGATTTGTCACATCATCCACGATACCGATGGTAAAGTTCTTCTTTTCGGTATTTCTGTAAACGGCAATGATCTGTCCGGGCGTGGTATCCTTGGAACCAAGTCCGTAACGTCCGGAGAAGACCGGAACATTTGCAAACTCAGAATCCTTCAGAGCTGCAACAACATCCAGCCAGAGAGGCTCGCCGATGGCGCCGGGCTCTTTGGTTCTGTCAAGAACGCTGATCTGTTTTACAGTTTTCGGGAGTTCTTTTACAAATGCGTCAACGCTGAAGGGTCTGTACAGACGAACCTTCACAAGGCCGACTTTTTCGCCTTCGGATACCATGTACTGGATGGTCTCGTCAATGGTATCACAGACGGAACCCATCGCTACGATGACATGTTCCGCATCGGGTGCGCCGATGTAGTTGAACAGTCTGTAATCGGTACCGATCTTGGCGTTTACTTTATCCATGTATTCCTGTACGATGGCAGGCATTTCATCGTAGAAGCTGTTGCAGGCTTCTCTTGCCTGGAAGAAGATATCCGGGTTCTGTGCGGAACCGCGCTGTACGGGATGATTCGGATTTAAAGCATTTTTTCTGAATGCGTCGATGGCATCCATATCCACCATATCTTTGAGATCCTCATAGTCCCATGTTTCGATTTTCTGGATTTCATGGGAAGTACGGAATCCGTCAAAGAAATTGATGAAAGGAAGACGGCCTTTGATGGCAGCGCAGTGCGCAACCGGCGTCAGGTCCATAACTTCCTGTACACTGGATTCGCAGAGCATCGCAGCGCCTGTCTGACGGCATGCGTAAACATCAGAATGATCTCCAAAAATGGAAAGCGCATGGCTGGCCAGTGCACGGGCGGAAACGTTAAATACGCCCGGGAGCTGTTCGCCGGCGATCTTGTAAAGATTGGGGATCATCAGAAGCAAGCCCTGAGACGCCGTATAAGTGGTGGTCAATGCACCTGCGGCGAGGGAACCGTGCACCGTACCGGCAGCACCGGCTTCGGACTGCATTTCCGTTACCTGTACGGTATGTCCGAAAATGTTTTTACGGCCCTGGGTTGCCCACTCATCTGTTGCCTCAGCCATAACAGATGAAGGGGTGATGGGGTAGATCGCTGCAACGTCGGTATATGCGTAGGACGCATGGGCCGCTGCATGATTACCATCCATGGTTTTCATAGATCTGCTCATGTTACAAAATTCCTCCTTCGAATTTTTAAGCTTTATAAGATTTCCGATAGTCATGTCATCTGGACAGACTGGCGAAAGATCTGTATAACAACTCATAAATTACCAAAATATATATTACCTATTCCCTGAACAAAGGTCAAGCAAAATCAGAAAAAACTGC
>CANRGZ010000020.1 GCA_947630295.1 uncultured Lachnospiraceae bacterium
GTGAAAAAAAATTTTGTAATTTGAAGAGATTTCTGGTAAATCGCCCAAAAATAGCTTTACAAATCAAGGTCTGCCATGATATCATAAGAAAAATATTATAAGTTGATCACTTAAGGTGATCTCAAACAAAAACAGGAGGTTATCTTTATGAAAATGACAAAGAGAGTTTTGTCTGTTCTGGCTGCACTGGCTCTCGCTGTTTCAGCGATTCCGGTGATGACGGTTTCCGCAGCTCCCAATGCCATCGCGACTTACACTTTCGATGACATGTCCGGCTTAAGCGATACCGGTATGGGTCCCGCCCCTTCCATCGCTTCTGATGCGGAAAGAGGCAATGTACTTCAGTTCAACGGCGGTACCGGATCTGAATATGTAGCCGGTGACGAGGGCAGTTCAAGCAGCACAAGCATCACACCGGGTACACCCAGCAGTGTAAAGCTTGACAGTAATCCGTTTGCCGGTCAGAGCCTGACAGGTGCAACGATTTCATTTTGGGTTAAGTCCCCTGCAAGCGCAGCTGAAATTGGAGCAGGATTGATTGGTTTTATTTCCAAACAATATTCCAATCTTGATCATCCTGATAAGATTTACGGTGATAACACAACTGATCAGAAAATCAGCGGCCAGTACGCCTATGGTATTGGTGTTGGCGCTTACAATGAAATCAAAAACATGAATAACTCCATGGTATACTTCGGTGGTATGTTAAGCAATACCATGTGGATTTGGGATGAAAGCGGATACTTTATCGAGAATCCCGACAAGTGGAGTTATGTTGTTGTTACTATCGGCAATAACGCTACAGATAATAAGGTTTATATTGACGGCCAGATGATTGCACAGGCCGGTCCTGAGTTTGGCGCGACCATCGGTAAACGATTCAATCACGGCGAAGCACACACCAGTGATACAGAAGCCAATAAGCATGAGCCTCTGCTGATGGAGGTTCTGACAGCTTCGGATACCGTTGCATATCTGGGTTATACAGGTTCCATGGGCGCTTCTGAAAATGTTTTAATTGACGACGTTACATACTACGGCGCAATCGCAAGTGACGCAGATGTTCAGAGCATGTTTGCAGCTGCGCAGGCAGGCCAGACAGGCGCTGGTAATAGTGCTACAGGCGGCGGTGCTGGCGGAGCAGATGATGGTTCCGGTACAGGTACCGGTACTGGTTCCGGCAGTAATACGACCAGCGGCAACAAGAAAGCTGCTTCTACACCGAATCTTCCGCAGACAGGCGTTATCTCCACAGGCGCTCTGGTAGCTTGCGGTGTTGCAGCAGTTGCAGGCGGAACTATCCTCTTCCGCAAGAAAAAAGACGAGAAATAATTTCAAGTCACTACAAATCTTTTAAAATGAATCAGGCGTCCGATTGATCGGGCGCCTGAATTTTTTTATTATATTCTCTTTTTCTGGATATACGAACAATCAATCTGTATAGCGCAGCTGGCAGAACACGATATTCTCCCGCTTCCATGTATAAGTCAGAAGAATTTCATTCCGATCATTACAGATGACGGCCGGATAACAATATGCGCCGCGTTCTGTTTCCAGATCCATCAGATTTGTAAATGTGTCCCCGCTGTCTCTGGATACCGCAACCGTCAGAGGCGTTCTTGGTCCCTGATACAGCCCCGGCAGATTTTCCCTCGGATTGTAAACAAGTACCAGATCCCCACCTGGCATACGCACCAGATCAATGCCGCTGTTGTTGTTGGGGATTCCCGTATCGTAAGCCGTACACCAGCTGTATCCGCCATCGGTGGAATCACTGCGGAAAATCCGGCCACCGGTACTTCTAAGCAGCATATGCACATTTCCATCCGCATCCTCCCACAGGGTGGGCTGAATAATACCCTTCCCATACAGGCAAAGCCGGTTGTAGGGACGATGGATATCCGTTCCGGCACGGCGCACCGGCACAAGTGCACTCTTCTCCCAGCTTATACCATCGTCTTTGGAAATGTCCACGAATGCATCCCAGGTATCGCCTTCCAGAGACGCCGGAGCAAGGACCGTACCGTTCTGTAAACGGATGGGTTTATTCTTTACGGGGCCACGGCCGCCGCTTTCATCTCCGGGCACCAGTTCTTTAGGTGTGGAAAAGGTTTTTCCCTGATCACGGCTGACAGCAACCCAGGTCTTCCATTCCGGAATGGCAGCACCTGCCTTAAAAAACAGCAAAATTGTACCGTCTTTTTTCTGAAACAGCACCGGATTCCATGTGGCAACCCCGCGAATATCCGCCGCAATCTGCGGTGCTTCCCATACGCCGCCTACCCTTCTGGCCGACCAGATCGCCACATCCGGACCTTTTTCTTTGCTGCCGCCAAACCATGCCGCTATCACGGTACCGTCTTCTGTCTGTACCAGCGTCGAAGCATGACAGCTGTCAAAAGATTTTCCTTCCTCTTTGACTATGATTTCACGCACAAAGGATTTTACCTGCATGGCTTCTTTGTTCCTTTCATTAATACTATGATTCCAGCTTCTTTAGCAGATCTTCAATATCAATAGGTTTGGCAATAAAATCATCCATACCGGACTGATATGCCTTTTCCCGGTCTTCCGGAAGCGTATTGGCTGTACTTGCATAGATTTTTACTGTAGCTGCATCCGGACGTTTCATGGCACGAATCGCCTTTGTCGCCTCATATCCGTTCATTTCCGGCATCAGCAAATCCATCAGAATGACGCCATATTCCCCGGGCGCCGATGCTGCAAAGGCTTCCACTGCCTTCTTTCCGTCGGGAACAAGCAGTACTGCAAAGTCCTCTCCTTCCAGCAGTTCTGTCAGAATCTGACCATTGAGATCATTGTCTTCCGCAATCAGAATACGTGGTTTCTCATGTATTTTCTCATCACATACAACCGGTTCCTTTTCCGTTTCTTTTGGAAGTGTTGCGGGTTTCGACATAAATACAAAGGTAAACCGGCTGCCTTCTCCCAATTTGCTTTCCACACGCAAATCGCCGTTCATTTTCTCTGCCAGAAGGGCAGAAATCGACAAACCAAGGCCGGTTCCCTGATTGCCCTGGGAAACGGTGTCGGATTCCTGTGTAAAGGGCTGGAATATCTTTTTCTGGAACTCCTCGCTCATGCCGCGGCCAGTATCTGCAACTTCAATTTCTGTCCGAATCTGATCATCCTGCAGCTTGTGCTGTTTTACCTTGACGGCCACCGTTCCGCCACGGCTGGTATACTTTCTGGCATTGTCCAGCAGATTGATCAGTATCTGCTGGATACGGATGGCATCGCCATAAATACCCGGATAGGGCAGCATCAGCTCCAGGCGAAGCTTCATCTTCTTCTCTTCCATTGCCGCTCTTTCCACGGATTCTACCGTTTCCAGCAGCAGCCGCAGATCTACCGGCTGTTCCTCCAGCTGGATCTTTTCTTCCTGCAGCTTTGACATATCCAGTATATTATTCAACAGCAGCAGCAGGTATTGCATCACGGCAGAGGACTGCTGCAGATAATTCTCAATCTTCTTCTGATCACTGACATGTTTTGACATCAGATAATTCAGGCTGATCAGACCATTTAAAGGGGTTCGGATTTCATGGCTCATGGCAGACAGAAAATCACCCTTTGCCTTTGCATCTGCACGGGCCTTGATGGAACGAATCCGGTAACGCAGACTGACGACAAGCAATACGATGATCACTGCAACAGCAATCCCAAGTATGATTGCGGCATACCGGTATTGATAGATAAAATCCGAAAAGGAATACCGGTACATATTTTTCATAGTAGACGCGATAATAAATCCGCTGATCTCGCTGTCCGTGATCTGCGCAATGGATTTATCAATGATGGAAATCAGATTTTTTCCGTCTTCCCATTCCGCGTCCGCCTTATCGATGGGCAGCACTGCGGAAAAACAAAGCTGATCCTGCATCTCCAGCATTGGAATAACGATCAGATTCTGATAGCTCGGTTTGTACAGCCAATATTCAACAACATACTGATTCTGTATCAGCAAATCCGCCTTTCCTTTATTGACGGCGTTCAGACAATCCTGAATGGAAGGATAATTTACCAGCTTAAAATTCGGATACTGCGCGTTCAGCACCTTTTCCAATGTCTGAGAGCCCGTGGAAATCGCAACCGTAAAATGCGCATCCGGTGCAAACTCCAGTCCGCTTTTTGCCACAATCACTTTTCGGCTGGATAAATACGGTTCACTGATCAAAATTCCCCGCGCATTTTTATTTTCTTTATTGTACTCCACACTGGTCACAAGATCAAAGTTTTCATTCTGCAGATAATCATAGGTAATATCGCCGGATGGAAGCGCCACATATTCAAAATCAAGTCCGCTGATTTTTTCAATTCTGTCAAATATATATCTGGATATTCCGGCCAGCTCGCCTTTTTCATCCTGAAACGATACCGGTTTTCTGTCAGTCACGTAACCGATTTTCAGGGATTTTGCAGCGTCGATATATGCCTGTTCTTCTTTCGTAAACAGTTCTTCTTTTATTTCTGCTGCACTGACCGGCAGATGCATTGCCATGATAGCCAGCATTAAAACCATTCCGCATACGGCGGTGCAGATCCATCTTTTGTTCCTCACGGCACATTTCATCCTTTCTTCATACTGTTGTTTACAGTATAATCCTTCCCATTTTGACTGTCAATTTTAATAAATTTAAGCGCCTTTTCACATATTCGTGGAAAGGCGCTTGATTTGCATGTGTCTGAAATTCACTTATTTATCCGCAATCGCTGCCTGCGCCGCTGCAACCCGTGCAATGGGAACACGGAACGGGGAACAGGATACATAATCCAGACCGATCTTATGGCAGAATTCAATCGAAGAAGGATCGCCGCCATGCTCTCCGCAGATACCGCAGTGCAGAGAAGGTCTGACGGATTTTCCCTTATTGACTGCCATTTCCATCAGCAGACCAACGCCGGTGGTATCCAGACGGGAGAAAGGATCCGATTCGAAAATCTTGTTCTGATAGTATGCAGGAAGGAACTTGCCCGCATCGTCCCGGCTGAAACCGAAGGTCATCTGGGTCAGATCGTTGGTACCGAAGCAGAAGAACTCCGCTTCCTGCGCAATGGCATCCGCTGTCAGCGCAGCTCTGGGGATCTCGATCATGGTACCGACTTCATACTTCAGCTCCGTACCGGACTTTTTGATTTCCTCATCTGCTGTCTTTACAACGATATCCTTTACAAACTTCAGCTCTTTGACTTCACCTACCAGCGGAATCATGATCTCGGGTACCAGATCCCAGTCGGGGTGTTTCTTCTTTACGTTAATGGCCGCTTTGATCACCGCTTTGGTCTGCATCCGCGCGATTTCCGGATAAGTTACGGAAAGCCGGCATCCGCGGTGTCCCATCATCGGGTTGAACTCATGCAGATCTGAGCAGAACTGCTTGATCTGTGCAACGGTCTTGCCCTGTGTTTTGGCCAGTTTTTCGATATCCATCTGATCCGTAGGTACAAATTCATGCAGCGGCGGATCCAGGAAACGGATGGTCACCGGATAACCGCCAAGGGTTTCAAACAGTGCTTCAAAATCGCCCTGCTGCATGGGCTCGATCTTATCCAGTGCTTCTTCCCGTTCCTCTATGGTTTCGGAACAGATCATTTCGCGGAATGCGTCGATTCTGCCGTCGCCGAAGAACATATGCTCAGTACGGCAAAGGCCGATGCCCTGGGCGCCGAATGCAGTGGCCTGGGCCGCATCTGCTGCCGTATCGGCGTTGGTACGGATCGCCAGTTTTTTATACTTGTCGGCCAGCTTCATGATTCTTCCGAAATAACCGCTGGAAGGGTCCGCCGGTACCGTTGCGATCTTGCCGTCATAAATCTTTCCGGTAGAACCGTCCAGAGAGATCAGGTCACCTTCCCGGTATACCTTTCCGTTCAGTGTAAACTCTTTGTTTTCCTCATCCATCTTGATATCGCCGCAGCCGGAAACACAGCAGGTTCCCATACCGCGGGCAACAACAGCCGCGTGGGAGGTCTGGCCGCCGCGCACCGTCAGGATACCCTGGGCATACTTCATGCCTTCGATATCCTCCGGAGAGGTTTCCAGACGAACCAGTACCACTTCTTTTCCTTTTTTGCCCTTGGCTACCGCGTCTTCCGCCGTGAATACAATGGAACCGGCTGCCGCGCCCGGAGACGCCGCAATGGCCTGTCCGATCACCTGATTCTCGTCGGCTGCTTTCAGTGCAGCGGGATCAAAAGTGGGATGCAGCAGCATGTCCAGACTCTTGGCGTCGATCTGCATCAGCGCTTCTTCCTCGGTAATCTGTCCCTCGTCGATCAGATCACAGGCAATCTTGATGGCCGCGGCTGCAGTACGCTTGCCGTTTCTGGTCTGCAGCATATACAGCTTGCCGTCCTCAATGGTAAACTCCATATCCTGCATATCATGGTAATGGTTCTCCAGGATCTGGCAGATTTCATTGAACTGTTTAAATACATCCGGAAATACCTCTTTCATTTTTGCAATGGGCATAGGTGTACGCACACCGGCAACCACATCTTCGCCCTGGGCGTTGACAAGAAATTCACCCATCAGGCCTTTTTCGCCGGTGGCCGGATTTCTGGTAAAGGCCACGCCGGTGCCGGAGGTGTCGCCCATATTACCGAAGGCCATCATCTGTACGTTGACCGCAGTACCCCAGGAATAGGGAATGTCATGATCCATACGGTACACATTGGCTCTCGGGTTGTCCCAGGAACGGAATACCGCCTTAATGGCTTCAAACAGCTGCTCCTTTGGATCATCGGGGAAATCCTTGCCCAGCTGATTTTTGTACTCTTCTTTAAACTGATTGGCCAGTTCCTTCAGATCTTCCGCTGTCATTTCCACGTCATATTCGATGCCGCGCTTCTCTTTCATCTGGTCGATCAGCGTCTCGAAATACTTTTTGCCGACCTCCATTACCACATCAGAGAACATCTGGATAAATCTTCTGTAACAGTCCCAGGCCCATCTGGGATTGCCGGATTTCTTTGCAATGACTTCCACAACCTGTTCGTTCAGACCCAGATTCAGGATGGTATCCATCATACCGGGCATGGACGCCCGGGCGCCGGAACGAACCGAAACCAGCAGCGGATTTTCCATGTCGCCGAATTTCTTTCCGGTGATTTCTTCCATTTTTTCGATATATTCCATGATCTGCGCCTGTATTTCATCATTAATGACTCTGCCGTCCTCATAATACTGTGTACAGGCCTCTGTTGAAATCGTAAAGCCCTGGGGCACCGGAAGGCCCAGTCCCGTCATTTCCGCCAGATTTGCTCCTTTTCCGCCAAGGAGTTCTCTCATGCCGGCATTTCCCTCGCTGAACAGATAAACCCACTTTTTTGCCATATTTTTCTCCTCCAATCATCTTGTACAATTTTTAATAAGAAAATTTCTGGTTCAGATATGCGCGCAATTCGCTGATTGCGACTCTCTCCTGCTCCATGCTGTCACGATCCCGTACCGTAACTGCATGATCGTTTTCAGAATCAAAATCATAGGTCACGCAGTACGGCGTACCGATCTCATCCTGTCTTCTGTAGCGTTTCCCGATATTTCCTCTGTCATCAAACTCGCAGTTCCAGTCTTCGGAAAGCATGGCAAAGACCTTCTCCGCGCCTTCATTCAGTTTCTTTGAAAGCGGCAGCACGCCGACCTTCACCGGCGCAAGGGCGTGATGGAAACGCATCACCGTCCGCATATCGCCGCCTTCCAGTGTTTCCTCGTCATAGGCTGCGCACAGGAATGCCAGCAGTACCCGGTCCGCACCCAGGGACGGTTCAATCACATAGGGGACATAACGGCGGTTCGCCGCGTCGTCAAAGTAACTGAGATCTTCTCCGGAAACCTCCTGATGCCGTGAAAGGTCATAGTCCGTTCTGTCTGCAATGCCCCAGAGCTCGCCCCAGCCGAAGGGAAATAAAAATTCGATATCCGAGGTGGCTTTGCTGTAGAAGGAAAGCTCTTCTTTTTCATGATCCCGCACGCGCATCTCTTCATCCTTCAGACCCAGCGTTTTCAGCCAGTTGATGCAGAAATTTTTCCAGTAGGCAAACCACTCCAGATCCGTATCCGGCTCACAGAAAAACTCCAGCTCCATCTGTTCAAACTCTCTCGTCCGGAAAATAAAGTTGCCGGGGGTGATTTCATTTCGGAAAGATTTGCCGATCTGGCCGATGCCGAAGGGAATCTTCTTTCTGGAAGTACGCTGTACGTTTTTAAAATTGACAAAAATACCCTGCGCCGTTTCCGGTCTTAAATAAACGGTATTTTTGGCGTCCTCCGTCACACCCTGGAAGGTTTTGAACATCAGATTAAACTGACGGATGTCGGTAAAATCATGCTTCCCGCAGGACGGACACGGTACATTGTGCTCGTCGATAAACGCTTTCATTTCTTCATTGGACCATGCGTCTGTCGAGCTCGAAAGCAAAATGTCATTTTCCTTTGCAAAATTTTCGATCAGCTGATCCGCGCGGAAACGTTCATGGCAGGCCCGGCAGTCCATCAGCGGATCCGAAAAGCTGCCCAGATGTCCGCTGGCGACCCACGTCTGGGGATTCATCAGAATCGCACAGTCCACGCCTACGTTGTAGGGGTTTTCTCTGATGAATTTTTTCCACCATGCCTGTTTGATATTGTTCTTCAGTTCAACGCCCAGCGGACCATAATCCCATGTATTGGCGAGGCCCCCGTAAATTTCGGAACCGGGGAAGATAAAGCCGCGTGATTTTGCAAGGGCTATGATCCTGTCCATCGTTTTTTCCATATCTTCTCTTTGATTTCTCCATTTCTTTTGATTATTCAGTACATTTTAGTTTAACATCTGACCGGTTGCTTTGCAATAAAAAATCATCCGGTTTTATAATACTTTTACATTTTTTTCCTCCCGGCTGTACCTGTATACGCTGTTGGAAAGGAAACAGTCCTTCGAAACATAAGTTCTGTTGATTTCCAGCACCATTTGCTTTAAGTCATCCACCGCATACCCTTCCGTATCCGGCAGCAGGAGCACTTCATCCACGCTGCTGGGCAGAATAAACAGATCCTTGTCCAGTTCTTCGCTCAGTCCTCCCATGATTTTCGGATACAGCATCCCCGAAGCGCCGTAATATCCCAGCCGGTTGCTTAAAATATACAGCTGCGGGCAGTCTCCGGTATCGATAATAGAATGCAGCACCTCCTGCATGGATCGGATGCTGCAGGGCTGAATCTGCAAAGTATTTTCCATAGCAGTCTGAAACAGTGCCGCTTTGGTCACGCCCCAGTAATCCAGATGAACCTTTTTGACCAGGATGCTTCCCGCACCGAAGACCGTGTGTTCCACCAGACAATAACAGACTACCGCCAGATCCAGAAAACGTTCATAGGGAACCTCGCGCAAAAGCTCTGCATTTCTTTCATAATTGATCAGTTTGACGGCTAAGTGGGGCGAAACTTCATGAAAGTCATAAAAATAAGAAATGTCAAGAGAATGGACCTTCTCATGGGAATGATAAAATCCGGTGATATCCGATACAATATGATCGATATCCCGGCCTTTCAGATAATCGTCATAGCATTCATCCAGAAAAACAGTGGGTGAAAACAGATTGGCGTCCCTTACGATATTCAGCCCGTCCGAGGAAAAGTCGTTGTTTCTCCGAATAGGCCTGACCGTAACCGACGCCCTGTCATCTACTTCGCTTCTTACATGTTCTACGATCTGGTTTACAAATTCCTGATACCTCATATTGTCTTTTCTGACGAGGTATATATTTAAAAATCATGAAAATTATAATATCTGTCTGTTGTTTTGTCAATAAAACAGCGCTGTTTTATTTTAAAAAATCCATATTTATTCCACCGGAATGGAACGGGACGCCTTTAAGACAAGACCCACTTCCATAATCAGGATCGCAATGGCGGATCCGCCGTAGCTGATAAAGGGCAGCGTCACACCGGTATTGGGGATCATATTGGTGGTAACCGCAATATTCATAATGATCTGTATCGCGAACTGGGCAAAGACACCGACGCACAGAATCGACGCATAGCGGTTTGCCGTGTTTCTGGCGATGAAAATGATGCGGTACAGCAGCAGGATAAACAGCAGAATCAGCACAAAGGCGCCAAACAGTCCCAGTTCTTCGCAGATGATGGCGAAAATCATATCATTCTGGGGTTCCGGCAGTATGGCCTTCTGGATGCTGCCGCCCAGCCCTTTGCCGAACAGGCCCCCGGATCCGATGGCATACAGGGCGTTTAAGGTCTGCATCGCCTGGCTGTCGGAAAAATGCTCCACATGCAGCCATGCAATGATACGCCGGCTCCGGAAACTGCTTAAATCCTTCAGATCTATTTTGCTGACGTCCATGGCCTTCACATACAGCACCACCACCGCCGCAACTATGCCGACTGCCGCCGCCGCAAACAGAAACTTGTTCCAGTTGGGATGGACGGTAAAATACATCAGCAGCGCCACGCCGATCACGATAATGGCGGAGCTTAAATTGCTGGTCAGCAGAAAAATCATCGCGGCCATCAGAAGCACCGGGCCAAATACCAGCAGCGCCACCTTATAATCCTGTATTTTTTTTGCGCATTTGTTCAGTATCGTCGCCGTATACAAAATCACGGCAAACTTTGCCACCTCCGCGGGCTGCAGACTGACGGGTCCGAAATAAAGCCAGCGGCTGGCGCCGTGGCTGCTGTGCCCCAAAGGGGTTTTTACCAGCACAAGCAGAATCATCGACAGGACATAAATTCCCACGGAAAGTCCGGACCAGATCCGGTAGGGCAGACGCATCATCAGAAATGTCACAAGTACAGACCCGGCAATGATAAAAAGCTGCTTTTCCAGCGAAGCCCTTTTTGCTTCGCTGACATAAGTGCCGGCACTGTAAACCATAATCACGCCGAACACGCACAGAAAGACCGTGATAAACAGCAAATTATAATCAAAGTATTTTCCGGTCCCGGCCGGATGCTGTTTTTCTTTTTTGATTCGTTCTGCCATAAAGCTTCTCTCCATTCCCGCGCCCTTTCGGATGCTGCCTGAAAAAGAAAACAGACCCGGCAAAACGCCGCCGGGCCTGCTGCAGTCAGTTATACCCTGGATAAATACTCGCCGGTTCTCGTATCGATCTTGATCTTCTCTCCCTGATCTACAAAGAGTGGCACATAAACGGTAGCGCCGGTCTCCACAACCGCAGGTTTCGTAGCGCCTGTGGCCGTATCTCCCTTGAATCCGGGTTCCGTATCCGTTACGACCAGTTCCACAAACAGCGGCGGTTCTACTGCAAACACGCTTCCCTTGTGGGAGCAGACCTTCACCATTTCATTTTCCTTTACGAACTTCAGCGCATCCCCGATCTCATTGACGCTCAGCGCGATCTGATCATAGGTTGTGGTATCCATAAAGTAATAAAGAGAACCGTCATTGTATAAATACTGCATATCGCTCCGGTCGATATGGGCCGTGGGGCACTTCTCCGTCGGGCGGAAAGTACGCTCTACCACGCCGCCGTTCTTGATATTTTTCAGCTTGGTACGAACGAAAGCCGCGCCTTTTCCGGGTTTAACATGCTGAAATTCAATAATCTGAAAAACAGCATTATCCAGTTCTATCGTAACGCCGTTTCTGAATTCGCCTGCAGAAATCATCTTTTTTCCTCCTCGTTTAGGTAAATCTGATTTATTTTATAATATTGCGCAGTATATTTCAACCACAATTTACAAACTGCTTTCGTGTTTTTTTCTGTATCTATTATAAAAAACAAACACAATTTTTTCAAGCCTTCTCTTGAGCCAGATCAGACGGGTTTCCTGCGGATAGAGCCGCCGTACCAGAACAGAATCGATGCCGGCACGGTTCGCGCCCCAGATATCCGTAAACAGCTGATCGCCGAAGGCCAGGATTTTTTCCTTCGGCAGCCCCATGGCATCCGCCGCCCGCAGGTATCCCCCGCCGGAAGGCTTCTGCGCATCACAGATCTCTACGGCACCGATCCGGGCGTTAAAAGAATGTACCCGGGGGCCGTGATTGTTGGAAAGCAGGCACACGCAAAAATTCCGGTCCATCAGCGACTTTAACAGTGCAGTAGCCCGCGCATCCGCCGGCGCGTCATGTCCCACAAGGGTATTGTCAATATCAAAAATCAGGCCGCGGTATCCTTTTTCATATACCTTGCCGAAATCAATGCCGTATACATTTTCCGCATCGTAAGTGGGATAAAAACAGTGAAACATGCCGGATCCTCCATTTGCCGTATTATCCTACCATACTTTCCGCCGGGACTCAAGATGCAGCCTGCAAATCGGCGAAATTTACGCATTTCCTTGTTGCAAAATAATTTTTTTATTGTAAGATAGATAAAGTGATCAAAATCATCTGAAAGGAATTTTTATCATGATCGGAACAAGCAATGTCACACTGCGTCTGGGGAAAAAGGCGCTGTTTGAAGACGTGAATATCAAATTTACGGAAGGAAACTGTTACGGCCTGATCGGTGCCAACGGCGCCGGAAAGTCCACGTTTCTGAAGATTCTGACCGGCGAACTGGAACCCACCAAGGGGGAAGTTTATGTGACGCCGGGTCAGCGGATTTCCTTTTTGAAACAGGATCATTTTCAATATAATGATTATAAAGTGCTGGACGCCGTGATTCTGGGCAATCCCCGGCTCTATGAAATCATGCAGGAAAAAGATGCCATTTATGCCAAGGAGGACTTCACCGATGAGGACGGCATCCGTGCCAGCGAGCTGGAAGCGGAATTTGCCAATCTGGACGGCTGGTCCGCAGAGGCCAACGCCGCCATGCTGCTGGAAGGCCTGGGGGTAGAAACCGAATTTCACGAAAAAACCGTCGGGGAAATCGAAACGCCGCTGAAGGTCAAGGTTCTGCTGGCCCAGGCACTGTTCGGCGATCCGGATATCCTGCTGCTGGACGAGCCCACCAACCATCTGGACCTGGATGCCATTGCATGGCTGGAAGAATTTCTGATCAATTTCAACAATACGCTGATCGTGGTCTCCCACGACCGCTATTTCCTGAACAAGGTCTGCACCCATATTGCGGACATCGATTATGCCCGGATCCAGCTGTATACCGGCAACTACGATTTCTGGTATGAGTCCTCCCAGCTGCTGATCAACCAGATGCGGGAGGCCAACAAAAAGAAAGAGGAAAAAATTAAGGAGCTGCAGGAATTTATTTCCCGTTTCAGCGCCAACGCTTCCAAGAGCAAGCAGGCGACTTCAAGAAAGCGTGCCCTTGAAAAAATTCAGCTGGATGAAATCAAACCTTCCAGCCGGAAATACCCCTATATTGATTTTCGTCCTTCCAGAGAAATCGGCAATGAAGTATTAAGCGTCGAGCATCTGTCCAAAACCGTGAACGGCGTAAAGGTGCTGGACGATCTTTCCTTCCAGCTGGGCCGGGAAGACAAGGTTGCGCTGGTGGGCGGAAACGAACTGGCAAAAACCACCCTTCTGCAGATTCTAAGCGGTGAGATGGAGCCGGACGAGGGCAATTACAAATGGGGCATTACCACTTCCCGATCCTATTTTCCCAAGGACAACAACCATCTCTTTGACTGTGAGGACACCATTGTGGAATGGCTGATGCCCTTCTCTCCGGAGAAGGACGTCACCTATGTCCGGGGTTTCCTGGGACGGATGCTGTTTGCCGGCGACGACGGCATCAAGAAAGTACGGGTGCTCTCCGGCGGTGAAAAGGTGCGCTGCATTCTCTCCAAAATGATGATACAGGCCACGAATATTCTGCTGTTCGACGAGCCCACCAACCACCTGGATATGGAATCCATCACTGCGCTGAACAATGCGCTGATCAAATTCCCGGGGGTTGTGCTCTTTACCTCCCATGACCATCAGTTTGTACAGACCACGGCCAACCGGATCATCGAAATCCTGCCCAACGGCAAGTACATTGACAAGATGACCACTTACGACGAATATCTCGAAAGCGATGAAACCGCCAGAAAACGCACCATTTATACCATGGATCCGGATTCGGACAATTAAAACCGCGAAAAAAGCTCTGCAGGCCGCAGAGCTTTTTTTATTACAGATCCAGCTGCAGAAGCAATGTATTGTTATCCCCTTCGCAAAGTACGCTGGCATTTTCGGCAAACCACGTTTCGTCAATCTGATAATTACTGCGTTCTTCCGCGCCGATGACCGCATAGGCAACATGGTATTTTTTAAACAAATCCCGATGTTCCGCCGGTGCTTCGAACATATCGCGCAGGTCCTGTTCACGATCCGTGATATCAAATCCGTGATAATACAGGAAGGTCCCTGCTCCCACCACGATATTTCTTCCGGTCAGAGACGCCACCGCGTTGTTGTGATTATTGTCCGTCAGAATTACCGCATCCGCCGGAATATCGCTTTCATTAATATAATCGACAATCTCCAGATATGCATTCGGGTACAGCTGATAATTGGAAACATATTCCCGTCCCAGTGTCAGAACCGCGGAAACCGTACAAACCGCCAGCACCAGCGCCGCAGCAGCAACCGCCAGTATCTTTGGCCTGATTTTCCGATACAGATCGATCATTACGGAAGCCGCGGGAATCAGCAGGAAGATAAATCCGATATACAACAGTTTATTGTTGTCATAGGGATTGGGCTGAAATCCCAGAAACTCGGCAATGTACCAGATGGCCAGTCCCGACACTGCAAGGCGGAACTGCTTCTTCCCGGAAAAAATCAATGCAATGAGAATAAACAGCATAACCAGCCCGATGTTCTTGATATAAAAGGTGACGTAGCCATCGGTAAGATTCGCCCAGTTGAACTGTCCGCGGACGAAACGATCCCCCGTCGCCTGCCGGAAAGTCCATACAAACAGCTGCGCACATGCAAGAGGCAGCACAATGGCCAGAAAAACACCCCAGCTTTTCAGCACAGGCAGAACCTGTTTCCGGACAATTAACCGTACCAGAAGTACCAGAATGCAGACCGCTCCCAGCGCCGCGCCGCCCAGCCCGATGGCCAGATACAGCGATGAATCATCTTTCTGCGGATTTCGCAGCGCATTGTTTCTGAGCATGCTTAAAGTCAGCAGCGCCACAAAAATCACGCCCATCCGCAGAATCTTCGGGACCGCTGGATTTCCTTTTGCAATCCGGTCACTAAGCGAAGTTATGGCACAGCGGTCACACAGATCATAGAACAGCCATACCGCACAGACAATGCCCAGGGCCAGGAACGAATGGGTATGGATCATGACCAGTCCCCCGGCCAGTACGCCGCCGTAATAAAAATATTTCGTCTTTTTTTCAAAGTTTGCCCGGTAAAGCAGAAACAGAATCGTAAACAGTACCGCCCAGCCAAACAGTGTCGCCCGCTGGGGCAGCATCATATCGGCCACCACATTGGTCCATCGGATGTTGTTGTCCACAAAATTGGTGGGGGTATGGTAAAACTCCGTAAATATTTCCTGAATCGAATGGGTTTTGTCTCCAATGACATTGATAAAATACAGAAATCCGAAACCGCCGTCAAAGAAAAACAGGATCCATGCCAGCACCGATTTTGCCCTGTCTTTCAGCCATGCAAAGGCAAAGGCATAAAAACCGCCCATGGCCTGCAGAAAGGCAATCATCATGGGCAGACAGTACGCCAGCTTCAGAGAGCAGCCCCAGAGATACAGGCTGGATGAAATACTGTCGCAGAGGAAGGGATAACAAAGCCGCTGTCCCGGCAGGATCGAATAATCCGGCGGAAACATGCCCTGCCCGGCAATGCTGGTGATAAAACCCAGATGCATATTCATGTCACCAAAGGTACACTGCCCCGTTTCCAGACCGCGCTCCCCGGGAAGCAGCACATGGCTGTGCAGCAGCACCGCAAACAAAACCGCCAGCAGCACAAACAAAACGGTAATGGCTCCGTTGTTTCGCAAAAATCGGCCGGCCGCGCTGACTGCATCTTTCCAGTGAAACAGCATCAAATCCAGCTTTTTCTTTTTTTTACTGTATACAACAATCGATACCGCTGTAAGCAGCGCCAGAAGAATCAGCGCCGCCATATGGGAACCCCTGTTAAAATGCAGCACAGAGGATGTTAAAGCAGGAAGCCATTGCAGCAAAAAGCTTCCGGTCACACTGCCGATCAGCACCCGGATCAACGGTTTTTCTTTTTGGAAAAACAGATCGGCCAGAATGATTCCGAAGCACTGATAGAGAAAAAAATATAACACGGCCGTTATATTGCCGATGACAGTTCCGTACATTTTGCGATTCCTTCCTTTCCTGCCGCAAAATCACGCGGCGCACGTCTAAAATCAGAAAAGGCAATACTTTCTGCAAAGTACTGCCTTATAGAATACCTTCCTGCTTTATTCCCCCGGATCCGCTTCCACAGATTCCATCCCATCCAAATAATCATCAAGGGGCTGCACATTGACCGTTGTTGCATTGGTCCCGGCAGATTTTCCTTCAATCTTCTGGTAAATCGAAAAACCGATCCAGAACGCAAGCGCCGCACAGAGTACAATCACAACAATCCGTGCAATCAGAGCCTCCCGCTTTTCTTTTTTCAGCGCCTCGCTGCGCTTTGTCTTCTCTTCTTTATATCTGTTTACTTTATCAACGCTCATAAACGACTCCTTCAGCCTAAGAATAATTTCCCGTAAATCTTAAAAATATTAGCACAGCGGCCGAAAAATATCAAGCCTTTTCCCTATTTTCTGGGATGGGCGCTCTCGTAAATCTGCCGGATGCGCTGATTGTTGATATTGACATACATTTTCGTAGAAGAAATGTCCGAATGTCCCAGCATTTCCGCAACCGCATGGACATCCGCGCCGTTTTCCAGCAGATGTACAGCAAAGGTATGCCGCAAGGTATGGGGCGTGATTTCTGTTTCAATGCCCGCCTGGGCGGCATAGCTTTTGATCAGCTTCCAGAATCCCTGCCGGGACATCTCCGCCCCTCTGCAGTTGGTAAACAGCAGATGCATATTGCTGTCCTGTACAAAGACAGGTCTTCCGTGCTCCAGATAAATCTCCAGCGCTTTTTTTGCCGATGCGCCGAAGGGAATGGTTCTCTGCCGGTCTTCAAAACGACAGGTAATGCATGCGTTATCCAGATGTACGTCCCCCAGTTTCAGGGAAATCAGCTCTGAAACCCGGATTCCCGTGGCATACATCAGTTCCAGCATGGCTTTATCCCGCAAATGCTTCGGCTTGCCTGAAGAGGGCTGCTGCAGAAGGCGCTCTACTTCTTCCACCGAAAGAATGCCGGGCATCTTTTTTTCCACCTTCGGGCCTTTGATTTCCGCTGCCAGATCAACGTTGATCTGATCCGATGAAGACAGATACAGGTAAAAGGACCGCAGAGAGGCGACGCTGCGTGATACCGTAGAATCCGAAAAGCCCTTCTTTTGCAGATCCGTAATATACGCTCTGATCTGTGCATCGGTAATGTGCACGCAGTCGGAAATACCCTGCTGTTCCAGATAAGCACAATATTTCCGCAAATCTCGTTTGTAGGAGGCGACTGTATTCGATGATGCTTTTTTGGTTTCTGTCAGATAATTCGCAAACGCGTGTATGACATCATCGTTCATTTTTCGCCGTCTCCTCTCATAAAATCACAAATTATCAATATTTTAATGCCGGATCTGGTCGAATGCAAGCATAAAAACGACCAATTTTTCCCGGATTTTCAGTGTTTTTCGCCAATGGTACAAAATATTGGAAGATTCCGATTTTAATATCAATATCTTGTGCCTTTTTTTCAGACATGCAGCAAAATTTTTTTTATCAGCGGAAACATGACATAGGTTTCCAGCAGACTGCCCAGAATCAAAAGGCCCAGAAATGTCAGAAACAGGAGCAGATACCGCATCCATGCACGTTTTCCCCGCTTCCAGTCTTCCCGGGTGCAGAAGAAAAACACTGAAAGATAGATTGTCCACTGGGGAATCATGAAAAAAAAGCCGCTGCAAAGTCCGGAAACACCCAGCAGCAGAATATTTCCACAGGCAAAAATACCAAAGACAAAAAAGAAAATACCGCACAGTACATCCGCCAGATATCTGCCGCCAAATAAACGCGAAATCAGTACCAGCAGAGCAAACAGGCAGATTCTTTTCCGAAGCACATACAAAAACAGCTGCTCCTGCGCCGTCTGTCCGGCTGCAAGCTGATGCTGCATCAGTTCCACATAAGTCTTCAGGTTCATGATGTCCTGTTTCATAAAAAAAAGCGCCGCACAGACCCCAAGCAAAAAGGCAAACAACGCAACGGCCGGCAGAAGGCTTCTGTAATGATTACGGTTTCGTTTCATTTTGGGCATAAAAAACCTCTCATATATTTCCTGTGTTCGTCCACTACTAGAAATATATGAGAGGCACTTTCATTTATGCGCGCTGCAAACCGCTTATTCAAACTGGTCGGCGAATTTTTTGATCCGACGGATGCCCTCCACAATATGCTCCATGCTGATGGCATAGGAAAGGCGAATATGTCTTGGTGCGCCGAAATCGCCGCATGGAATCACGGCCACCCGATAATCATTCAGCAGTATGTCCGCAATGTCCGCCGCGTCCTTGATTTCTGTTCCGTTGTAGGTTTTGCCGCAGAGTCTGGAGCAGTCCACAAACAGATAAAAGGCGCCGGTGGGTTTCACCGCTTCCAGCGCGGCAATCTCATTGACCTTTTCGTAAATGACTTCGCCGCGTTTTGCGAACTCTTTGCGCATGATCTCCACTGCCTTCTGGGATCCGGTCAGCGCCTCAATGGCGGCCTTCTGGGAAATGGAGCAGGGATTGCTGGTGCAGTGGCTCTGAATGCTGCTGATAAGCTTTGCAATTTCCTTCGGCGCACAGACGTAACCGATGCGCCAGCCCGTCATGGAATAGCTTTTCGCCACGCCGTTGCAGGTAATGGTCCGCTGATAAATTTCATCGTTCAGAGAAGCCATGCTTACATGCTCCGCGTCTCCGTAAACCAGATATTCATAGATTTCATCGGAAATCACATAGATGTCATTTGCCACGATCACATCGGCAAGTGCTTCCATCTCCGCCCGGGTATAGACCATACCGGTGGGATTGGAAGGCGTATTGAAAATAAACGCCTTTGTTTTGGGCGTAATGGCCTCCGCCAGCTGCTGGGGGGTGATTTTATAATCATTTTCTTTTTTTGCTTCCACAAACACGGGTACGCCGTCGGCGATCATCACCATTTCCGGATAGCTGAGCCAGTAGGGAGAAGGGATAATCACCTCGTCGCCGGGATTTAAGAGCGCCATCATCGTATTGATCAGCGCATGTTTTCCGCCGTTTGTCACCACGATCTGGGACGGCCTGTACTCCACATGATTGACCGTGCGGTACTTTTCGGCAATGGCTTCTTTCAGCTCCGGTGCGCCGGATGCCGGCGTATATTTCGTATAACCGGCATAAATGGCCTCCACCGCCGCGTCGCAGATATTTCTGGGCGTATCAAAATCCGGTTCTCCGGCCACAAAGCCAACCACATTGATGCCTTCCGCCCGCATGGCTTTCGCCTTGGCAGTCAGCTGCAGTGTGGAGGAAGGTTTTACACGTTTCGCTTTTTCAGATAATTCCAGTGGCATAGTCTCTTTCTCCCTGTCCTTCCATGTGTCAATTTAAGAACATATCTTACACGGTATGTTCGAAAAATTCAATACTTTTGATGAAAATTTGTCGTAAAAAAAGTATTCTATAAATGGTCTCCCGTTTATAGAATACTTTTCATTCCATGCTACTTTGCGTAGTCAGTTGCCCGTGATTCCCTGATGAGGTTTACTTTAATCTGTCCGGGGTATTCCAGTTCAGATTCAATCTGTTTGGAAATATCTCGTGCAAGCAATACCATATCATCATCACTCACATGTTCCGGTATTACCATTACCCGAATCTCTCGACCAGCCTGAATGGCATAGGATTTTTCAACTCCCTTGAAGGAATTGCTTATTTCTTCCAGTTGTTTGAGACGATTTGTATAAGTCTCCAGGGTTTCCCGCCTTGCGCCGGGCCTTGCAGCGGAAATGGCGTCGGCAGCCTGTACGATACATGCGATCAGGCTGGTAGGCTCAACATCGCCGTGATGCGCCTCCACTGCATTGATAACGATTGCATTTTCTTTATATTTACGGCATAAATCCACGCCAAGTTGGATATGGGAACCTTCCTGCTCATGATCCACGGCTTTGCCGATATCATGCAGCAGTCCTGCACGCTTGGCCAGACGCACGTCCACGCCCAGCTCGCCTGCCAGCAGTCCGGAAAGGTGTGCCACCTCTAAGGAATGCTTCAGACCGTTCTGCCCGTAGCTGGTTCGAAATTTCAGCTTACCGAGCAAACGCACCAGTTCCGGATGTATACTGTGAATACCGACTTCCAGAACTGCATTTTCGCCCTCTTCGCGGATGGTGGCTTCCACTTCTTTCTGGGCTTTTTCCACCATTTCCTCGATTCTGGCGGGATGAATACGGCCGTCAACAATCAGCTTTTCCAAAGCGATTCTCGCAATTTCACGCCGTACCGGATCAAATCCGGAAAGCACCACGGCTTCCGGGGTATCATCGATAATCAGCTCCACACCCGTCATGGTTTCCAGTGTACGGATGTTGCGGCCCTCACGGCCAATGATACGGCCCTTCATTTCATCGTTGGGGAGCTGCACCACGGAGATCGTCGTTTCGGAAACATGATCCGCCGCACAGCGCTGAATGGCGTTGACGACATATTCTTTTGCTTTTTTACCTGCTTCTTCTTTGGCTCTGCTTTCCATATCCTTCACCATCAGAGCCATGTCATGCTTTACATCGTCTTCAACTGTTTTCAATAAGTATTCTTTTGCCTGGCTGGAGGTAAGACCTGAGATTCTTTCAAGTTCCTGTAACTGTTTGTCGAGCGTATCGCTTAACTCGGCTTTTTTTCTGTTTAAATCGTCGATTTTGGAATTGTAGCTCTGCTCTTTCCGTTCCAGCATGTCGGTTTTCTTGTCCAGCGCCTCTTCCTTCGCAACAATTCTGTGCTCCTGACGCTGTACTTCATTTCTGCGCTCTCTGATTTCGTCGTCCAGCTCTTTCTTGGCTTTGATGGACTCCTCTTTCATGTCCAGCAGGGATTTGCGCCGGTCTTCTTCCAGCTTGCTTCGCTCCGCTTCCACATCTTTGAGTGCATCATCAATAATCTGACGTGCCTTTTCTTCTGCATTTCCGATCTTGTTTCTGGCCACTTTTTTACAGTACTGCACTGCCAGTGCCCAGGAGATCGCGCCTGCAGCAATCACAGAGATAAAAACCGCAATGACGATTTTTAATACTTCAGTCACACTTTTACCTCCTTATTCAGTTATCAAAATACATATAGTAGAAAAACACACTATAACGGTAAAATTATAAATGGATTCCAAAAAGAAGTCAAGAAAAAAGCTATCCATTAAATTGGTTGTTTTTTTCAGATTTTTAATGATTTTTCACAATAATATTTCCAAAAAAGCGCAGGCTTCCGTTACAAAAACAAAAAATCTCCCGCAAACATAACAAAACAGAGTCATCAAATCCACAAAATCAGATGATGACTCTGTCCTTGTTCAGTCTGTTTCTTCCAGTGCAGCACAGGCTTTCCGAATCTCTTCATAGGAAAAACCCCTGCCGGAAAGATACCGGTACAGCTTTGCCCGCTCTTTAACGTCCGCCGTCTTTGGATCGATGCCCTTCTTCTGTATCAGCCTGCAGATCGCTTCGGTGGCGTCTTCCTCCTGATAGGCTTCGCGGCAGTCGTCTAAAATCGACTCGGCAATGCCTTTGCCGCGCAGTTCATAGAGCAGCGCCCGCAGGCTTTTAGCAGCCTTTCTGCCCTCGATATAATCTCTGGCGTACTTCTCGTCGTCCAGATAATGCCAGGACTTCACATAGGCAATCACTGTGTCTATCGTTTCGCTGTCATACGTCCCGGGCTCTGCCAGCTTATCCCGCAGCTGCTTTTCGGTGCGGGGCATCCGCTCCAGCAGATACAGGGCTTTGCGCTTCGCAGCAGAAAGCTGATCTTCGGTCTGATCCTGTGCCATGGCTTAGCTTTCCGTTTCTGCTTCCGCTGCATCTGCAGCTGCTTCTGCGCCGCCGATATGATAATAGGCCCGCACAGCCGTTTCGATTTCCTGTGCAACGTCCGGATTTTCCGCCAGAAACTGCTTGGCGTTTTCCCGGCCCTGGCCGATCTTCTCTCCCAGATATGCATACCATGCGCCGCTTTTCTGCACTACATTGGCAGAGGCGGCCAGATCAAGCAGATCGCCTTCTCTGGAAATGCCCTTGCCGAATATGATATCAAACTCCGCCTCTCTGAAGGGCGGCGCTACTTTGTTTTTCACTACCTTGGCCCTGGTCCGGTTGCCGATGACTTCGCCGTTTTGCTTTAAAGACTCGATCCTGCGGATATCCAGCCGGATGGAGGAATAAAACTTCAGCGCCCGTCCGCCGGTGGTAGTCTCCGGATTGCCGAACATAATGCCCACCTTTTCACGGAGCTGATTGATAAAGATCACGATGCAGTTGGTACGGCTGATGACGGCGGTGAGCTTGCGCAGCGCCTGGGACATCAGACGCGCCTGCAGTCCCACATGGGCGTCGCCCATATCCCCGTCGATCTCCGCTCTGGGTACCAGCGCCGCCACGGAGTCTACAATAATGATATCCACCGCGCCGGAACGCACCAGCGTCTCCGTGATCTCCAGCGCCTGCTCGCCGTTGTCCGGCTGGGAAATATACAGATCGTCCAGATTGACGCCGATATTGGCCGCGTATACCGGATCCAGCGCGTGCTCCGCGTCGATAAATCCGGCGATGCCGCCCCGCTTCTGTACTTCCGCCACCATATGCAGCGCCACGGTGGTCTTACCGCTGGACTCCGGTCCGTAGATCTCTACGACCCTGCCCTTCGGGACGCCTCCAACGCCCAGCGCGATATCCAGGCTGAGGGAACCGGTGGGAACCGTCTCCACGTTCATCTGGGTGCTCTCATCGCCCAGGCGCATCACCGAACCTTTGCCGAAATTTTTTTCTATCTGCGCCAGAGCCGCGTCCAGCGCTTTTAACTTTTCCTGAGATGCCATAAACTACTCCTTTGTTGTCCAACATTCGAACATGTGTTCTAATGTCATTGTACTTGTTCTTTCCTGATTTGTCAAGAAATTTTCGCTTTGTTCACCATCGTCATGTGCTGTCAGCTTCCATTTTTACACAAACGAACAGGAAATGCAAGCGGCGATTGTTTCGGCATCACAGACACGATTGTTTCGGCATCACAGATACCGTTTTTACATTATGCGGAAACTTCACTTTCTTTTATATCACAGGCTGTCGTCTATGATCCCAGGATCCATTTCCGCGCTATAGGGAAATTCCTGTAACAGGGTATCCACGTCATAGTCCAGCGCCCGCAGTTCTTC
>CANRGZ010000021.1 GCA_947630295.1 uncultured Lachnospiraceae bacterium
AAGAAAATGAAACAGGAAAAAATCCCCTACAAGATCTACCTGGAAGAAAGCGAGATGCCGAAATCATGGTACAACATGCGCGCAGATATGAAGAATAAACCTGCGCCGCTGATGAATCCGGGAACCCATCAGCCCATGACCTTTGAGGAACTGCGCGGCGTGTTCTGCGACGATCTGGTCAGACAGGAGCTGGATAATGACACGGCTTTCATCGAGATTCCGGAGACCATCCGCAATTTTTACAAGATGTATCGTCCGTCACCGCTGGTACGGGCCTATTGTCTGGAAGAAAAGCTGCAGACCCCTGCAAAGATCTACTATAAATTTGAAGGAAATAATACCAGCGGCAGCCATAAGTTAAATTCCGCCATTGCCCAGGCTTACTATGCAAAGAAACAGGGTTTAAAGGGCGTGACCACGGAAACCGGTGCCGGACAGTGGGGTACTGCGCTTGCAATGGCCTGTGCCTATCTGGATCTGGACTGTAAGGTTTATATGGTGAAAGTTTCCTATGAACAGAAGCCTTTCCGCCGTGAAGTGATGCGTACCTACGGCGCTTCCGTGGTGCCGTCTCCCTCAGAGACCACCGAGGTGGGCCGCAGGATTCTGGCCCAGCATCCGGGTACCACCGGAAGCCTCGGCTGTGCCATTTCCGAAGCAGTGGAAGTTGCAACCACCAATGAAGGTTATCGTTATGTACTGGGCAGCGTGCTTAGCCAGGTATTGCTGCATCAGTCGGTCATCGGTCTGGAAACCAAGATCGCAATGGATAAATACGGCATTGTGCCCGATATGATCATCGGCTGCGCCGGCGGCGGCTCCAATCTGGGCGGTCTGATCGCACCCTTTATGGGCGAGAAGCTGCGGGGAGAGAAAGATTACCGCATCATCGCAGTAGAGCCGGCATCCTGCCCCAGCTTTACCAGAGGCAAATTTGCCTATGACTTCTGCGATACCGGTATGATCTGTCCGCTGGCAAAGATGTATACCTTAGGCAGCGGCTTCATTCCTTCCCCCAACCATGCAGGCGGTTTACGGTTCCATGGCATGAGCACGGTGCTTTCACAGCTGTATCATGACGGTTATATGGAAGCAACCTCCGTAGAGCAGACTTCCGTGTTTGATGCGGCGGAAATGTTCGCCAGAGCAGAAGGCATCCTGCCCGCACCCGAAAGTTCACATGCGATTCGCGTGGCCATCGATGAGGCCCTCAAGTGCAAGGAAACCGGCGAGGAGAAGACGATCCTCTTCGGTCTGACCGGTACAGGCTATTTCGATATGGTGGCTTATGAGAAATATCACAATGGAGAAATGACGGATCAGATTCCTACCGATGCAGATCTGCAGGCGGGATTCGACGGAATCCCGAAATTCCCCGGAAATGAGTTTTAAATCTTATGTATGATACCGTAGTATTTGATCTGGACGGCACACTGACAGATTCCGGAGAGGGCATTATCAATTCCGTGTTATATGCCCTGCAAAAATATCATATCGAAGTGGAAGATACCACGGTGCTGCGTAATTTTCTGGGCCCGCCGCTGCAGGAATCCTTTCAGAAATATTTCCATTTTTCGGAAGAAGAAAGTCAGGCAGTGGTAGAGGTATACCGGGAATATTTCGTACCGAAGGGCATGTTTGAAAACCACGTTTATGACGGTGTTTTGGACCTGCTGCAGCGTATCAAAGCCTCCGGGCGGAAGGTGGTTGTGGCAACGGCCAAACCCCAGCAGTTTTCCAATACGATCCTGCAGCACTTTCATCTGGATCCATATATTGACTTTGTGGGCGGCGCTACCTTAGACGGCGTCCGCAGGGACAAGGCGGAGATTATCCGCTATGCACTTGCGCATCTTGGCGTTTCGGATCTGTCCGCGGTGGTTATGGTGGGAGACAGGAAATATGATATCGAAGGGGCCAAAGCCGTAGGCGTTGATTCCATCGGCGTGCTTTACGGGTACGGCAGTGAAGAAGAGCTGCGTGCCGCCGGCGCCGATTATCTGGTCAGGCGTCCGGAAGATATTATGGACCTGTTATAAGAAAAGAGGAAGCATATCCGCAAAAAGATATGCTTCCTCTTTTTGAAATGTCAGGAATTTAAATGCTGCAGGAATCACATTTTCCGTTTCCGGTAAAACAGTATCGACAGCCGCCAGGACAGCAAATGCAGCAAAAGGACTACGGCAAATATCATGGGCATCGCCAGGTGCGGCAGTACAATGGATTTATCAGACTGCAGCAGGGAGTAATAGGATACGCCGATCAACGTCAGGCAGACGATATAGGCGATGCGTCCCTTTTCGGCGCCCAGCCGGAACAGAAAAGGCAGGCACAAAATCGGCGTGCAGGAGGAGCAGACAAACAAAATGCCAAAGGTCTGCAGCACCTGCGTCCATACAAAGGAGCCGTGCAGCAGCTGGTTGATGGCATACGCAGCGGCGGAGGCAAACAGTGCCGGAAGCTGCAGACAGATGCCGAAGAGATATTTTTCACTGACCAGCAGGGAATTTCGGTAGGGCAGTACCAGACTGTAACGGTTCCATTTATCATTTTCCTCATTTGCCAGCAGCGTGATGGGAATGATGGTGGCGAGGAATACCGGATATATCAGAAAAAACACATGGTCGGAGCTGAAAGATAATCCGATAAACAGGAGTATGATCAGCAGGTAGATTTTACAGTATTTCAGCGTCAGGTAATAATCTTTTAATAATAATCCCTTCATTTTAATCAGCCTCCTTTACCATGGACAGAAACAGATCTTCCAGATTGATGGGACTTGCCGTCAGGCCTGCGGGGACGGCGTCGCGCCGCAGAATCGCAGATGCGCCGTAGGCAGTGGATTTTGTATAGAGTACTGCCGCAGGATCCAGTGCGGACAGCAGTTCCTTTTGACAGGAAATGATCCCGTATTCGCTGATCAGACGGTCCTTTTCTTCGCAGAGCAGGAGCCGGCCTTTGTGCAGGAATACCACATAGTCACAGATTTTTTCCAGATCGCTGACGATATGGGACGAAATCAGGATGGCGTGGGATGGATCCCGGGTAAAATCATTAAAGATATCCAGCAGTTCATCCCGTACCACCGGATCCAGACCGCTGGTGGCCTCATCCAGAAGCAGGAGCTTCGGATGATGGGACAGCGCGATGGCAATGCCCAGTTTCATGCGCATTCCTTTGGAAAAGACCTTAAAACTTTTCCCGGAAGGCAGAGCGAAACGCTCCAGATACTGACTGTATAAGGTATCGTCCCAGCGCGTGAATGTGTGCCGCATGATATTGCCGATCTGTATGGGGTTTAAGACGCCTGGCAGGCCGATTTCATCGGGAACCACGCCCAAATCTTCTTTGATGCGTTCCATATGCTGTGCGTTGTCCTGCCCCAGAATCGTGACCTGGCCTTCGTCCTTGTGCAGGATGTCCAGAATCAGGCGTAAGGTTGTGCTTTTCCCGGCGCCGTTTTCGCCGATCATTCCCATGATGCAGCCGCAGGGCAGGGTAAAGGAGATGCCCTTTAAGGCAAATCCGGGAAAGGACTTTGAAAGATGCTTGATTTCCAGTGCGTTCATACTTCTTCCTCCAGACTGAAACGAACCATTTCGAGAATCTCCGCCTTGCTCAAATTGCAGGTGGCGGCCAGCTGAATGATCTGTTCGATATGGTCCTCGATTTTTTTGAGATTTTCTTCGCGAAGCAGCTCGACATTTTTCGGTGCTACAAAACATCCCTTTGCCGGAACCGTGTAAATGAAACCCTCTTTTTCCAGCTCCTCATACGCGCGTTTTGTTGTGATAAAGCTGATCCGCAGGTCTTTGGCCAGACCCCGGATGGAGGGCAGCATTTCATGTTCCGACAAAGCCCCACTGATGATCTGTGATTTGATCTGGGAACAGATCTGATCATAGATGGGCGCGCCGCTTTTGTTGTCAATCAGGATATACAATAATATCGTCACCTCTTTGCCAAACTGTATATATCGATTATATACAGGATATACAGTTCTGTCAAGAGGGGATTGTAAGAGAATTGACAAGGGAAAAGAGGTTGTGAAAACAGACGAAAAACGGTATAATATGACGAAAGTATTGCGCTATGGAGGAGAACACATGAATTTTTTTCTGATACTTGCTTTTCTGTTTTTTATCGGCTCCATCTGCGGCTGGGTGATCGAGCTGCTGTTTCGCCGGTTTATTTCCAAAGCCAATCCGGAGAGAAAATGGATCAATCCCGGATTCTGTACAGGACCGTATATTCCGCTCTACGGATTTGGCCTTTGTTTTCTGTATCTGATTGCCCGGATGGAAGACTTTAACCTGATTTCCAATGTGATTTTAAATCGGATTGTTTTATTTCTGGCCATGGCGGTGTGCATGACAGTCATCGAATATATTGCAGGTGTCGGATGCCTGCATTTTGCCAATCTGCGTCTGTGGGATTACAGTCAGGAATGGGGCAATATCAACGGGCTGATCTGTCCGAAATTTTCTCTCATCTGGGCGGCGCTGGGGGCAGTATATTACTTCTGTATTCACCCGTACATTCTGGGCGCACTGTACTGGCTGGGCAACAATCTGGCGTTTTCGTTTTTCATTGGCTTGTTTTACGGGGTATTTCTGATTGACGTGGCACATTCCGTAAATCTGACGGCGAAGCTGCGGGCCTTTGCGGAAGACAAGGAACTGGTTATCCATTACGAAAACTTAAAGGCGCATATCCGGCAGGTGCAGGAACAGCAGGCGGAAAAATATCATTTCTTCCGGCCGTTTCATTCTGAACTGTCCGTGACAGAGCATTTGCAGGAGCATTTTAAGGAATTGCTGGAAATGCGTGCGGCAAATCATGTGTTTGGCAGACGTGTAGGTCGAAAAAAACAGTAAAAAACACAAGCCCCGATTTTTCGGAGCTTGTGTGCTTTAATTCCAGTTTATAGCTTCGTGGGGTATAGTTCCATTTTCTGCTATATCTCTATTTGCAGCTGCTATAGCTTTTATCTCATCTTGTGTTGGCACATCTTCCGGTATAAATCTAATTAATATCTTAAAAATAACGTCTAAATCTTCATCAGGAATATTATCAATTAGATTTTTTAGTATTTCTTTACTCATGGTTTATCTCCTATAATCTCTTATATGCTTCCCCTCTTGGCAATACATCTTTCACTATTATTATATCAGATTCCCTTGAAAATAAAACCCTGTAATCTCCAACTCTCAAGCGGTAATCTGTTTTAAATCCTACTAATTTTCGAATATCTCCGGCAGGAAGTTTTTCTATAGCATTTTTGATTCTTTGTTTCTTTTGTTTATCAAGTTGATTAATATGCTTTACTGCCTCTTTACTGTATTCGATCTGCAATATTTCTCTATCCTTCTTTCTTCCTCCGATTGGCCTTGTTGCTTTCCTTTCAGGCATTGCAGTAGACCCATTCACTGCTGATAATGATATCATACTCTATTTTTTGGCGCATTCCAAGTGATGTTTTCCAGTAATTTCAATTCTACTCTTTAATTATCCGGTTTAAGTTGTTCATCAAAACTTTTATTTGGAAAATCAAAACTCCGGTACGATCAAGGTTTTACGAACCTTTGATGTTACCGGAGTTTTTTAAGCTGCTGACGGGAATCGGACCCGTGACCTCCGCACTACCAATGCGACGCTCTACCGACTGAGCCACAGCAGCAGACTGATAAAAAGTCCGTGCATTATAGTATCACAAGATTTTCGAAAAAGCAAGAAAAAAGTGATAAATATTTTTCTCTTATTTCAGCTTTTTCCGATCATCAAAATAGAAGCGCAGACGCAGGCCAGGGACACACCCAGTGTCCAGGTAAAGGGTTCGCCAAACAGAATACCGATCACACTGCCGGAAACCGGAATCAGAAACTTATACATGGAGAGTTTGGAGATTTCCATATACTGGCTGCACCAATACCAGAGACTAAAGGGAATGGCGGAAGCAAAGGCCAGAAAAATGAGCAGCCCGAAGGCTTTCAGGTTCCAGTCCATGCGAAGAGACCCGCCCAGCAGCAATCCGGTGACACACAGCAAAACAGAACCGATCACCAGATTCCAGCCGGTCATCACGAAAGAATCCAGTTCTCCGGAAAATTTTTTCCCGATCATGGTAGCAACGGCAAATACAGCGCCATGAATCATCATCATGCCTTCGCCGGAAAAGGTAAAACGGTCAAAGGGATTGGAAAGCAGATCTTTCGGATCCACCTGCGAGGCCAGCAAACCGATCACCCCCAGGGTAAAGGCCAGGATTTTAAGCAGCGTAAACTTTTCTTCTTTATAAAAAATACAGGACAGGACCAGTCCGAAAAGAATGCCGCTTTGTCCGATGATGGCCGCATTGATGCTGGAAGAAATATTGACGTTGCCGATATTGAAAAAGATATAAGAAATGGTAGTAGACACCAGTCCCATCAGGGCCACCTGTCCCCAGTTTCTGTGGGTCAGTCCGAAAATTTTCTGCTTTCTGCAGGCTGCAAACAGCAGTACGAGAACGCCGGCCAGAAAGAAGCGTAAAGCAACGGCAACCAAAATCTGTCCCGTATAATGGCTGCCGCAGCTTTCCTTTGCAATATGCAGTTCCTGATAAAACAGTTTCAGCGTTTTGTAAGGCGTCCCCCAGATGATACAGGCCACAGAAGCCAGCAGGGGGACAATGCGAATCAATTTATCGGATTTCGCCGTCTGATCCATTTTCATGTAACTCCTCAGATGCATATAAAGTTAAGAGACAAAGCAGGGTGCCGAAGGCTTTGTTGTCGTCGTCTACCACCGGTTCGCTCATATAATAGGCGTAGCTGCCGTCCCGCTCGGGGCGCTTGGCAGGGCCCAGACCTGCCACAAGACAGACATTGTGAATGTGCAGGAGGCCGTCGTCATCCACCGTAATAAATTCCTGATAAATGCCCTCCAGCGCTTTTTGCGCAGCCGCCGCATAGGAAGAAGGAAGGTAGCCTTTCATGACCGCTTTTTTCAGAAAATAGGCAAACATACAGGAGCAGCTGGATTCTTTGTAATTGTCCGGTTCGTTTCCTTTGTCCAGAATCTGATACCAGACGCCGCTTTTACTCTGATAACGCAGAATCCCCGCCGCGATTTTTTCAATGCAGTTTTGTATGGCTGCCCGGCCGGGATGATTCTCCGGAAAATAATCCAGCACATCCACCGTTGACATGGCAAACCAGCCCATGGCCCTTCCCCAGAAATTGGGACTGTGTCCGGTAACCGGATCTGCCCAGAACATAGAGCGGCTGTGGTCGTAAGCATGGTAATAAAGCTGTTTATCCGCATCGTAGCTGTATTGATCCACCAGCGTATACTGTGCTGCAATATCGTCAAATGCCTCGTCCATCCCGTACATCTGGGCAAGCTCAGCATACAGCGGCTGCAGCATAAACAGTCCGTCCAGCCAGATCTGATCCGCATAAACAATCTTGTGCGCAAAGGCACGGCTGTTCGTCAGCCGCGGATGGGACGCAATGGCTTCTTTCAGAATTGCAATCGGCTTTTCATAGCATTTCCTGTGGGTGTGTTTATATGCAGCTAAAATCAATTTTCCATTGTTGAGGGAATCCACGCTGGCAGGCCGCTTCGTAATACGGGGCACATCGCCGTCCTCCGTGATATAATGGGCAAGATAATCTTCGATAAAATCATAATAGGATTCTTCGTGATTCAATTCATAGGCATAGGTCAGGCCCTTCAATAATACGCCGTCCTCATACTGCCAGTTGTAATAATTGACCGGTTCTTTCCGCCGGAATACAGTGTCCAGCACCTGATTCATTTTTTCTGTATACATGGCGTGTCTCCCTTAAAAAATGATATATCTATCTTAGATAATTTTCCGCGGGAATGCAAGCATTTTAAGCCGAATGCCATTGACAAGCCCTCCGCAAACCATCTATAATCATACCATTATGAAAGTAGAAGATTTTAATTTTGAATTACCGAAAGAACTCATTGCGCAGGATCCTCTTTCAGACCGGGCCGCCAGCCGCCTGATGCTGCTGGACCGGCAGACGGGCCGGATCCGGCATGAGGTGTTTCGAAATATTGTGGATCTGCTGGAGGAAGGGGACTGTCTGGTAGTAAACAATACCAAAGTCATCCCTGCCAGACTTTACGGGGTCAAAGCCGGAACCAATGCGGCCATTGAGATCCTGCTGCTGAAGCGGCTGTCGGACCGGGAGTGGGAAATCCTCGTAAAGCCCGGGAAAAAAGCTCGCACCGGAACGGAAATTCATTTTGGCGACGGACAGCTGACCGGCATCATTACCGAGGTCAAGGAGGACGGCAACCGCATCATTTCCTTTACTTATGAGGGGATTTTTGAGGAAATTCTGGATGAACTGGGCACCATGCCCCTGCCGCCTTATATCACCCACACGCTGCAGGACAAAAACCGGTATCAGACCGTTTACGCCAAGTATGACGGCTCCGCGGCGGCGCCCACGGCGGGACTGCATTTTACGCAGGAGCTTCTGGATCAGATCCGGGCGAAGGGTGTAAAAATCGCAACCATCACTTTGCACGTGGGACTGGGCACCTTCCGCCCGGTGAAGGTGGAAAATGTGACGGATCACCACATGCACAGCGAGTATTATTTCATCGAGGAAGAGCAGGCCAATATCATTGCGGCGGCGAAGCGAAACAATAAGTGCGTGATTGCCGTGGGCACCACCAGCTGCCGGACGCTGGAGACGGTGGCCAGGGATCATGACGGAGGAATTGTCCCCTGCAGCGGCTGGACGGATATTTTCATTTATCCGGGTTATACCTTCCGGGCCATCGACGGGCTGATTACCAATTTTCATTTGCCGGAATCCACGCTGATTATGCTGGTGAGCGCTTTTGCAGGCAGAGACCATGTGCTGCAGGCTTACCGGACTGCTGTGGAGGAGAAATACCGCTTTTTTTCCTTTGGAGATGCTATGTTTATCAGCGACTGGAAATAAGATTTTTAAAGCAGTCTGTATCTGCGAAAGATGCAGGCTGTATTTTTGACTTGACATATACCCCTACAGGGTATAGAATGTGTATAAAAATACCGCATGGGGGTATATTAACATGGAAAATACAAAACCGGCCTGCTGCTGTGAAAAAAGCACGGTGCGCGGGGCAGAAGAGCAAAAGAAGCTGATCCATCGCCTGAATCGCATCGAAGGACAGATTCGCGGCATCCGAAAAATGATTGAGCGGGACGCGTATTGTACGGATATTTTGGTGCAGTCCGCTGCGGCCAACGCCGCCATCAATGCCTTTAACCGGGATCTCATCGCCAGCCATATCAAAGGCTGCGTGGTGCGGGATATCAAAGAGGGCAAAGAAGACGTGATCGACGAATTAGTTGTGACGCTGCAGAAGCTGATGAAATAACAGACGGGATTTGAAGGAGAGAGCAATGGAGCAATATCAGGTAGGTGGGATGAGCTGCGCGGCCTGCAGCGCCCGCGTGGAAAAGGCGGTCAGAAAGGTGCCCGGGGTCACGGACTGTTCGGTCAGTCTGCTGACCAATTCCATGGGCGTGGAGGGTACGGCGGATCCTGCGGCGGTGATTGCCGCGGTGGAAGCGGCGGGCTATACGGCTTCCTGCCGGAGCAATACCGCAAAGGAGGCGTCTTCGCCGGAAAATGATATGCTGAAAGACAGGGAAACGCCGGTTTTAAAGCGAAGGCTTTTGGTATCTCTGGGGTTTTTGCTGGTGCTTATGTATGTGTCTATGGGAGATATGATGTGGCACTGGCCGCTGCCTTCCTTTTTTGAAGGCAATCATGTGGCGGTGGGACTTTTGCAGTTACTGCTGGCCGCCATCATCATGGTGATCAACCAGAAATTTTTTATCAACGGATTCACGAGCCTGCTGCATGGCGCCCCGAATATGGATGCGCTGGTGGCACTGGGCTCATCCGCGGCTTTTCTTTACAGTACCATTTCCCTGTTTGGTATGACAAAGGCGCAGATGCAGCACGATATGGCAGCAGTAGAAGCGGGCATGAACGGATTCTATTTCGAATCTGCCGCCATGATTCTGACGTTGATTACGGTGGGCAAGATGCTGGAAGCCCGCTCTAAGGGCAAGACCACAGACGCATTAAAAGGGCTGCTGCGGCTGGCGCCCAAAACCGCCGTACTGGAGACGGAAGCGGGAGAGCAGACTGTACCGGTGGCACAGGTGAAAAAAGGCGATATTTTTGTTGTGCGGCCGGGAGAGCAGATTCCTGTGGACGGGTTGGTGCTGGAAGGCAGCAGTGCGGTGGATGAAGCCTCTCTGACCGGAGAAAGCATTCCGGTGGACAAGGCGGTGCAGGATCCTGTTTTTGCAGGAACTTTGAACCAGTCGGGATTTATTCGCTGTGAAGCAGGCAGAGTCGGAGAGGATACGACCCTGGCCCAGATCATCCGCATGGTCAGTGACGCCGCCGCTACCAAAGCACCCATAGCCAAGGTGGCGGACAAGGTTTCAGGCATTTTTGTACCGGCGGTGATATCCATTGCGGCCGTCACATTTCTGGCGTGGCTGCTGGTGGGCCAGACGGCAGGCTATGCCCTGGCCAGAGCCATTTCGGTACTGGTCATCAGCTGTCCCTGTGCGCTGGGACTGGCGACGCCGGTGGCCATTATGGTAGGAAACGGCGTAGGCGCCAAAAACGGCATATTGTTCAAGACCGCGGCTTCGCTGGAACAGTGCGGGAAAACGCAGATTGTAGCGCTGGATAAAACAGGCACCATCACCAAAGGGGAACCGGAAGTAACGGATCTCGTTCCCGCAGAAGGATACACAAAAGAAAGCCTGCTGGAATTTGCTTTTGCGCTGGAACAAAAAAGCGAACATCCGCTGGCACAGGCCATTTGCCGGAAGGCGGAGCAGGAACAGATCCAAAAGCGGGAAGTGACGGAATTTACAGCCCTTCCCGGAAACGGACTGCAGGCCATGCTGGATGGCTGTCCGGTCTGGGGCGGAAGCCTTGCGTTTATCCGAACCAAAACGAAAGTTTCTCAAAATATGGAGGAAACAGCGGACACCCTGGCGAAGCAGGGAAAGACCCCGTTGTTATTTGTAAAAGATGACCGTCTCTGCGGTATGATCGCAGTGGCGGATACCATTAAAGAAGACAGCGCCCGGGCCATTGCCGAACTGCAGGGTATGGGCATTCACGTAGTCATGCTCACCGGAGACAATGTACGCACGGCGGAGGCCATCGGCGCTCAGGCAGGTGCGGACGAGGTCATTGCAGGGGTCCTGCCGGATGGAAAGGAACGGGTCATCCGACAGCTGAAGGAAAAAGGCGCCGTTCTGATGGTAGGAGACGGCATCAACGACGCGCCGGCACTCACCTCTGCGGACATTGGTATGGCTATCGGCGCAGGTACCGACGTAGCCATCGACGCGGCAGACATCGTTCTGATGAAAAACCGCCTGTTGGACGTTCCCGCGGCCATTCGATTAAGCCGCGCTACACTGCGCAATATTCACGAAAACCTGTTCTGGGCTTTTCTGTACAATTCCCTGGGGATCCCGCTGGCAGCCGGCGTCTTTATTTCGGCGCTGGGGTGGCAGTTGAATCCCATGTTCGGCGCGGCGGCCATGAGCCTTTCCAGCTTTTGCGTGGTCACCAATGCGCTGCGTTTGAATTTCGTCCGGCTTTATGACAGCCGGAAGGATCATAAAAGAAAATTTAAAACAAAACTATCTAATCAAAAGGAGGAAAAGACAATGACGAAAACAATGAAAATCACCGGTATGATGTGCGGACACTGCGAGGCAACGGTACAGAAGGCACTGGAAGCGGTGGAGGGCGTGACCAAAGCAGAGGTCAGCCATACGGAAGGAACAGCAGTTGTAACGCTGTCTAAAGAAGTAGGCGACGCAGTGCTGAAAAACGCTGTGGAAGCCAGGGATTATGAAGTGACGGAAATTGCATAATCGCGCTGTGTCAGAAAATCCGGGCAAAACAATGCCCGGATTTTTTAAGAAATAATTCTCCTGCTGCACTTGAAATTTCAAAGAATTGCGTTTATCATATCAAAAATAGTATTTTTAAGGCGCAGCATACATGAGAAGAAGATTAAGACATTACATACATCGGATCAAAAGGCTTCGCATCAGGAAAAAGTATCTGCTGCTGGCGGGTTCGCTGGTGGTGCTGATTTTACTGATCGTTAATATTAATCTGATCGTTGAAAAATATAATACGCATAATCATGAAGTCGGTTATATCGTCAGTGCGTCCAATGAAACGCCGGAACCTACGCCGTTGATTACGCAGCCGCCGCAGGAAACGGAAGAGCCCATTGACAGAAGTGCATGGTATATGCTGCTGGTGAACCGCTGGAATCCGCTTCCGGCGGATTTTCAGCTGACTTTGCACGATATGGGAAACGGTGAATCCGTGGATGAACGGATCTATCCCTATCTGCAGCAGATGTTTGACGCAGCAAGTGCGGCAGGTTTTCAGCCGGCAGTGGTTTCCGGTTACCGGACGAGCGAGTATCAGGAAAATTTGTTTAACAATGAACTGGCAAATTTTCAGGCGGAAGGCAAAAGCTATGACGAAGCCTTTGAACTGGCGCAGCAGTGGGTGGCGCTGGTGGGCACCAGCGAACATCAGGCCGGACTTGCGGTAGATATCAATGCAGCCGGCGGCAACGGACTGGTCTATTCCGAAAAAAATCAGCAGATCTGGGCATGGCTGAAAGCCCACTGTGCCGAGTATGGCTTTATCCTGCGCTATCCGGAGGGGCGTACTCCCATTACCGGCATCCAGTACGAACCCTGGCATTTCCGCTATGTGGGGACGGAAGCCGCGGCATACATCATGGCCCATGACATTACCTTTGAAGAATATCTGAATCAATGAAAAAGCACCGGTCACCAAGGCCGGTGCTTTTGAAATTAATTTGCGGAATCAAACAGATAGGAAATAAATGCTTTGGCATTTTCCGGATTTTTGCTGGTAACTACAATGCCGCAGACCACCTGCTGATTTTCGCCGTATGCCCCTGCAAGCGCGGGCAGGCCGGTGATATCGATGCCGTAGGGTTTTTCCGTGTCGGAATCCCCGCTTTTTACATAGATCAGCCGGTCGGCATACTGTTCTAAAAATGCGGGATCCAGGATCTCCGTCAGATCATAATAGACATTGTTTTCACAGTAGGCCTTGTGATTTTCCGGATCACTGATCATGATGTCAATGGTTTCATTGGCCAGCAGTGCCACGATTTTCTGCGCGGACTGCATATTGAAAGAGTTTGTTTCGTTCCGCGCGAGATAGGTGGAAGTGTCGGCCAGCAGCTTGTTTTTCCCGGTGTCGATGCCTTCCGCCGCAGCAAAGTCCTCCAGCATGGCATCCGCATCCTCTGATTGCCAGGAACTGTTGATCATCATCACATACAGGCTGGTGGGCTTTAAGTTATTGATGATCTGGGGTACGATCACGCAGAGCAGGATAATCGTACAGGAGATGGTGATGATTTTCCATTTATGATAATCCCAGATGTATTCCATTTTCTTTTGCGTGGTCAGATCCTTGAATTTGACCACTTCTGCCTGAAACGGAGCAGCAAGATTTTTCTTTTCTTTTCCGTCGTCTATTGACAATCGCATTGTGCATCCCTCCTTTGTAGGTAAGATCAAAGCGTCTTTTATATTCTTAATTTTATATATTACCACAATGGTTTTGTTTTTTCTATGAAAAAGTGTTGAATTTTATGGAAGTAAAATGCTATGATTAGATAAAGATGTCATATATACGGGAGGAACTTGTGCAAATGGAAGATGTATTCATAGAACAGCTGGTGCAAAAAAAGAGCAGTTCATCCGATCGTATGCCGGTATACGGGGTCAGCCTGGTTGCCGCAGTGGTATTTTTTGCGGGACTTTTCTTTCAGCTGCTGCTGTGCATTCTGGGCATTGCGTTGGGCGTGCTTGCTTATTTTCTTTATAAAAATACGGATATTGAGTATGAATATTGTCTGGTAAATTCGCAGCTGGATATCGATAAGATCATTGCAAAGAGCCGCAGAAAGCATCTGGTAACGCTGGAATTGAAAGATGCGGAGATGATTGCGCCGAAAGAGTCCGACCGGATCCGCCATTTGGCCAATCCCAATGTGAAGGAGCAGGATTTTTCCACCCATTCGGAGCGGGCCACCTTTGTCATTGTGATTGCAGACGAGAAGCAGCAGATGATGCGGGTTTACTTTGACCCGGATAATAACATGATGAATGCGATTTACAAAATGATGCCGAGTAAGGTATTTGATTCGTAATCTTTAAAAGCCGGGAAGTCCCGGCTTTTTGATTTAAGGAGGGGATTTCTTTGAAAAGAACAGGGGTTATTCTGATCATTTTGACAGCGGTCGTATTATGCTGCAGTGCCTGCAGCGCAAACTATACGGGCAATCCGAACAATCAGAGCACAAGCTGTGCAAATATTACAATGGGCAGCGGAAAATTTGCATTTGACAACGGTTTTATCTATTTTACGGACTTGAGTCACGTGTATGAATACGATACGGAAAGCAAAACGTCCGTTGTGCTGGATACGAAAGACAGCATGATTTCCGATCTTTATGTACAGGATGCGTATGTGTATTATAACGAGGGCGGACTGCGCCGAATGACGAAAGACGGAAAACAGCAGAAGAAAATCTTTGATGCGGAAAACGGCTGTACGCAGATGTTTGTTGAAGATAAGTATGCGTGGTTTCTGGAGAGTGTGGAAGGAAATCTGATACGAAAGGATCTGGCAAGCGGGAAAGAAGAAGTGATTTTATCGCAGGTTATGTCCTATGCGCTGGACGATAAAAATGTTTATGCTGTCAGCAAGGACGAAGATGTTCCGGTCTTCCAGATCAGTGATAAAGAGAAAATCTCATTTGCAGGGCAGGAACTTTCTTTTTCGCCGATCACCGTAATGGCAGACGATGGAGCAGCGTATCTTGCAGAAAGAGGCACGTACCAGGTTATCAAATATTCTTCGGAGAAAGAAGAAAAACTGCCCGTATTTTCGCTGCATTATCAGGCGGCAGGGCAGAAGCTGTATTATCTGGATGCGAATGAAAACGGCAGCTGTCCTTTGATGCAGTATGATATGGAAACGGGGGAACAAACGCGGATCGGCGAGGCTGTATATGATTTTTGTATACTGGACGACAAATATGTTTGTATGCAGTGCCCCTATGAAACTTTTGAAAAATACAATTTATATGACATCAGCACCGGCACAACGACATTGATGTATGATACAGGAGAAGAGGAATGATACAAAAACTGTCGCTGGAACATATTTCAAAATCTTTTCGGAATAAAAAAGTTTTGCATGATATTACCTGTGATTTTTCCTGTGGAATTACTGCGCTTCTGGGGCAAAACGGCGCGGGGAAAAGCACGCTGATGCACATTATGAGTACTTTGCTGCGGCCGGATGACGGGCGCGTGCTCTGCGACGGGACAGACGTACAGAAAGACAAAAGGGAATATCTTGCCAAAATTGCCATCCAGTTTCAAAATCAGCCGATGTACAAAAATTACACGGCGGAGGAATATCTGCAGTTTTGCGGCGCTTTAAAGGAATTGCCGAAAAAGCAGACCGCATCCGAGGCGGCGCAGCTGCTGAAAGGTTTTGGACTGGAAGACAGCAGAAAGAAGAAAATCAAAACATTTTCCGGCGGTATGCGGCAGAGACTGGCGCTGTGCGGCACCTTTCTGGGCAATCCCGAAATCCTGTTTCTGGATGAACCCAGTGCGGGACTGGATATTTATGAGCGGGAAGAGCTGAAAAACCTGCTTTGCTCCATGAAGAAGGAGCGTATGATCATCATATCGACCCATATCGTTTCAGATGTGGAAAACATCGCCGATCAGATTGTGATGCTGCGCGGTGGAAGTGTATACGCTGCAGGTACGCAGCAGGCGCTTACCGGGGGACTGGAAAACCTTGTCTGGGAACTGCCGCAGGATGTGGATTTGCCGCCGGAAATCCATGTTTATCATGCCGGCGGAAAACCCCTTTGTATTGCAGAGGAAAAACCCCATCCGGAGGCACGCAGAAAGTTAGCGGATCTGACGGATGTTTATTTCAGCAGTCTTTCAATGAGGTGAATCATGGTTCGGATATTGTGGAAAAGTCAGTGGAAGACGGTGATATCGCTGCTGGGATTCTTTGCCGTAGCGTTGTTGTTTTCCGTCGGACTGGAATCAAAAACCGGGCTGCGCTTTTTGCCGGCGCAGACGGCCTATCTGAGCCATTTTTCAGACCAGGATCTTACGGGATTTTTTGATACGGCGGATGCGAATCTGGATGCGGCCCAAAGCAGGGTGGACAGCATTGAGAATTATGAGGCATATGAAGGAGATATGTTCACGGAAATGCAGGACCCGGTGCTGGCTGCGGCAGGCATCGAGAATGCTGCGGATTATGACATGCTGGTGTGGAAAGAAAAGATGCTGCAGATGCCGGGAACCTATACGGACAGTATCGAGAATGATGCACGGATGCTTCGCCAGCTGCTGCAGCGATTTGAAAATGAAAGAAAATTTCAGTTTCATCTGGATAATCAGCTGGAACTTGCCAGACGGGGAATGCGGCGCAATGACGGCAGTTATCTCAAATATGCGGCTGCAGAAAAAGAACTGAAGAAAATCAATTCCGATTTTCCGCTGCAAGACCCCGTATATGCGGAACAAATCCTTTCGTATCTTGAAAAGGATTTTTATCTGATTCTGCTGCTGGCCCTGACCTTCTTCGCAGCATTTTCCAATACAGCCCAGATCGGAGTTGTCAATCAAATTGTATTATCGTCCATGGGCATCCGCAAATATGTAAAAAAGCAGCTGGCTGCAGCAGCATGCGTCACTATAGCGGCGGTTTTGATCTATATGGGTTTACTCCTTTTGATTTTCGGCGGAACGCCGGATCATATTCCGTGGGCCTTGCCGCTGCAGGCAGTCAACGGATATGAAACCGTGACATTTGCAGTATCTGTCGGCGGTTATCTGGCGCTTTTGCTGGCTTTTAAACTGATTTGCTGTCTGTTGCATGTGTTTGCAGTGCTGCTGTTGTCTTTGCTCAGCAGAAATACGATTGTTTCAGCCCTTTTGGTTTCCGCATATTGTGGTGTGCTGTTGTTTCTGTACCATTTGCTGTCAGGACAGGGAGCTTTTGCGGGAGATCTGTTGATTGGAAGCTGTAGGGCGCTGCTTTCGGAACATCCGTTTTTGATGGTCGGAAATGCAGTGGTTCCGTGCTATTTTTGTATTGCGGCAGCCATGATCGCAGGTACTTTGGGTTTAGGGTTTATCATGGTGCTGCTGGCGAAACAGATTGCGGAAAGACGGGTGCTTTGAAGATGAAGACGGCACTTTATTTTATTTTCAGAAGACACAGAATTTTTTTACCGGTTCTGCTTGTTCTGTTTTTCGGAATGCAGGCGCTGGCTCTTGTTTCGACAAAGGGAATCCGGCTGGAGCAGCAGGCGGTTGCAGAAAAACTGGAGCAGAGTGAAGATCATAGCAAAGCCGCTATACAGGCGCTGGCTTCCCAGTCAGCCGGGGCATATTTTCGAAATCCCGAAAATCAGGTTTCGGAAATGCGTCTGCCCGGAAATCTGCTGCATTCCCTGCAGAATGTGGAAACGGTGGAACGGCTGATCGCATTTGCCAAAACAGGAGCCGGAGAACTGCCAAATCCCCTGCCGTATCATTATCTGCAGCAGCTTTCTTTTTACCGCAGCCTGAAAGCGCCGCAGATCATCAACGAACGGGCGCTGGATCTGTATTTTGCCATGGAGCAGTTATCCTGCACGGCGATTCTGTGTATACTGTTGGCGGCATATGTGTATGGTATGTATTACGAAACGGGAATGGAGCGGTATGTCAGAACGGTTCGCGGAGGAAGAAAGTATGAAAAAGCAATGACAGGCATACTCCTGATGACCTGTTTTGTGCTTCTGATATGTGAGGAAGCCATCCGGTTGTTATACAGCGGCGTCCTGCAGGATGGAGCGTTGATACGTGCCTCCGTACAAAGCTACACCCCTTTTTGTTTCACACAAATGAATCAGTCCATCGGCGCAGTGCTCCTGTGGATGTTCTGCGGCCGCATTTTCAATCTGCTGGCGTTGTTTCTGCTGACGAAATGGATTGCGGAAATCAGAAAATCGGTAAAAGACACTGTGATGATTTCTTCCGGTTGTTTGCTGGGGCTTGTTTTTATCGGAAAAGCCTGTGAAGATACGTATTATGCACCGTTCGTACAGTTTGGCCTCGTGGACTGGAAAAACTGTATTGCCAATACGGTGCGCTGGGGCAGCGGTATATGCAGCCTGTACATCGGCAGCGGCATACTGGCGTTTCTGCTGCTCCTGATGTATCTGCTGCATTTGCGCCATGACAGAAAAGCATATGGGAGAAAACTTTTTTGTGGGAAAAACCAGCACGTAATCAATAGCTGATTTTTTCGGTATCGTAAACGCTTTTGCTTTCCGCGTCTACATAGCGGATTTCCAGCTTCGGCGATTCCCCTGCGTATATCCGGTACAGTAAAATCTGGGTGCCGAGGGCGTGGACGATGGTGCCGTCGTCGGAGGCTTCATAGGCGGCAGGATCGATGGAAACTTCCAGCTTCTCCATTTTTTTATTGAGCTGGATGCCGGAAATAGAGGGGTAGTCCTTGCTTTCGTTTGCATTTGCAAGGTTGGTATCGATTTTATCCCGCAGCGTCTGTAAGAAAGCGTCATAATCCTTTTTTTCAATCTGATAGGAATGGTCTGCTTCATTTTCTGCAAAGCCGGCATCTAACATAGGCCGGGACAGGCTGAAGGTGTTTTCCAAAGACGGGGGAACCTTCAAAGTGACTTTCCCGTCTTTTTCTTCAATGGAGATACTGTTTTCTTTGCCGCATCCGGCCAGCATAGCTGCGGCGGCAAGGATCAGAAGCAGTCTGTAAATACGTTTTCTCATTTTCTTCTCCTCTTGTTTTATATCTGTACGCGCGCCTTCAGGGGCGCCCCTGCATATTACTTTTTCAAAATCCTATCATTTCCCGGAATAAATTGCAAGCAGAGCTTGACAGTATGTGAATTTCAATGTATTATTAACAAGGTTTGTGATTTTTTAACATTTTTTAACATTTTTGAGGATCATTTACCTTGGACAGAAAACAGCGTATTCTTGAATTACTGGATCAAAAAAATACATTATATTTAAGGGAACTGGAAACGGAATTTCCGGAAGTTTCCACCATGACTTTACGACGAGACCTGAGCGGACTGGAAGCAATGGGACAGGCGATTCGCATCAAGGGCGGCGTGCGTTCGGTGAAAAGTTTAGAGGGCGGCAGACAGGAGGATGTCTATGACCGCCGTCTGGCTGTCAACGCCGAGGCAAAGGCCAAGATTGCGGCGTTGGCTGTTCCGTTTATTGAAACCGGCCGCTCTATTTTTATGGACTCCGGGACCACGATGCTGGCGCTGGCCAGACTGCTGCCGGACACCAATCTGTCTATTTTGACCAGCTGTCCCCATGTGGCGCTGACGGTTCTGAAAAAATATCTGCCTACCGTGAATATCATCGGGGGCCAGCTGAATCGTTTAAACGCCACAGTCTGCGGTTCTCAGGCCATGGACTTTGTGAAGGGCTACAATTTTGACGTGGCATTTGTGGTGCCCAGCGCCTTTTCTCTGGAAAACGGCCTTTCCTGCGGCAATGATTCCGAGTGTGAACTGAAACGCTATATTATTCAGAATGCGAGCATGAAGATCGCGCTGGTGGATTCCGGAAAGTTCGGAAAATCCATGCCATTTACATTTGCTTCGTTTTCGGAAATCCAGATTCTGATTACCGATACGAAGCCGGAAGAGGATGTTATGCGCTTTGCAGAAACGCATGATATAAAAATCATATATAAATAATCAATATAGGAGGATTTTTTATGGCAACACCTGTTATGATGCCTAATGTCGGTATTTCAGTCGAAAGCTGTATCCTGACGGAATGGCATGTCAAAAAAGGAGATCATGTCAAAGTCGGTGATGTGCTGTTTTCATACGAAACGGACAAAGCCACCAATGACGAAGCATCTCAGGTTGAAGGTACGGTTCTTGCGATTCTCAAAGAAGAAGGCGACGACGTCCCTACCATGCAGAATGTCTGTGTCATCGGAGAAGAAGGCGAGGACATTTCCGCATTCTTAAGCAGCGATACCGCAGAAGCGCCTGCAGAGGAGACAGCCGCTGCGCCTGCGGCAGCAGAAGCGCCCCAGGCGGAAGAAGCAAAAGCAGAGACAAAGACAGTTCCTACGGAAGGATTTGTCAAAGCGTCGCCGAGAGCCAAAAATCTGGCGGCGAAGCTGGGTGCAGACATTCGTTTCGCAGTTCCCACCGGCGCAGAAGGCAGAGTTGTAGAAAGTGACGTGAGAGCGCTGGCTGAAAACGGTCCCATGGCTACCAAGGCAGCGTCAGGCGCCTTTGAAGGACAGGCAGGTTCCGGTTTGGGTGGAAAATTCTCCGTTCAGGATATTGGCGCTGCGCCTGCTGCTGCCCAAACAGCCGCACCGGCAGCACCGGCGGCAGACTTCTATGACGAGAAGATGCCCAATATCCGCAAGGTGATCGCCAAGTCCATGACCCTGTCACTGACTACGATCCCGCAGCTGACCCATACGATTTATTTCGACGCTACCGATATGATGGGCTTCCGCGCGAAATTAAAAGCCGGCGCAGAGAGCTTAGGCCTTGGCAAGATCACATTGAACGATATGGTTCTGTTTGCGGTTTCACGTGTTTTGAAGGATCCGGAGTACAAAGCATTGAATGCAAACCTGATAGACGGCGATACCATGCGTTACTTTAACGGCGTACATCTGGGCATTGCCACCGATACCGAGCGCGGCCTGATGGTACCCACACTGTTCAACGCGGATCAGATGAGCCTGAGCGAAATTTCAGAGAAGTCCAAAGAACTGTTTGCAGCCTGCAAGAAGGGCAATATCAGCCCTGACCTTTTACATGGCGCCAGCTTTACAGTCAGCAATGTAGGCGGTTTCGGCATCGAACATTTCACGCCTGTCATCAATCCGCCCCAGACCGGTATTCTGGGCGTAGACGGCATCGTCACCAGAGTACGGGAAACAGAAAACGGGCTGGAAGCCTACAAGGCCATGGGTCTGTCTCTGACCTACGACCACAGAGCACTGGACGGCGCGCCTGCATCCCGCTTCCTGGCTGCGATGAAGAATGCGCTGGAAAACTTCAGTATCCTGCTCAGCAAATAGAAGGGAGAATGAAACATGGAGCTTTTTGATTTAATTATTTTAGGCGGCGGCCCTGCCGGATATAATGCGGCGGAACGCGCAGGAAATGCCGGGTTAAAGACCCTGGTCATTGAAAAGCGCGCACTGGGCGGCGTCTGCCTGAACGAAGGCTGTATTCCTTCCAAATCACTGCTGTACTGCGCAAAGGCATATGACTATGCGAAAAACGGCGAGCATTACGGCGTGACGGCAAAGGACGTAACCATCGATCAGAAGTATGTGGTAGACAGAAAGAATAAAGTCGTAAAGACGCTGGTTTCCGGCATCGGCATGAAGATGCGCAAGGCCAAAGTCAAGGTCGTTGATGCGGAAGGCATGATTCAGGGCAAGGCCGCGGACGGTTTTCAGGTGGAAGCCGGCGGCGAGGTTTATACAGGAAAGAACCTGCTGATCGCAGCGGGCAGCGAACCTGTGATCCCGCCTATTCCGGGACTGCGCGAGGGCGTAGCATCGGGATTTGTCATGACCAATCGGGAAGTACTGGATCTGGAACAGATTCCGGCACAGATGACCGTCATCGGCGGCGGCGTCATCGGACTGGAAATGGCTTCTTACTACTGTACGGTAGGGTGTAAGGTCACGGTCATTGAAATGCTGGATCATATCGCAGGCCCCACAGATCGGGAAATTTCCGGTATTCTGATGAAGAACTATGCCAATAAGGGCATCGACTTCAAACTGGGCTGCAAGGTAACGGCTGTGACGGATCATTCGGTTTGCTATGAAGATCCCGATGGCAAGGCCCAGGAAGTGGCTGCAGACAAGGTACTTTGCTCTATCGGCAGACGTGCGGTGACCACCGGCTACGGACTGGAAAACTTAAATGTCGTTATGGAACGGGGCGCCATCGTTACCGACGAGCAGATGCGGACCAATATCGCAGGTCTGTATGCCGCAGGCGACGTCAATGGAAAGATCATGCTGGCCCATACGGCGTACCGGGAAGGCGAAGTGGCCATCAATACCATTTTGGGTATCAAAGACCGGATGCGTTATGACGCCATTCCCAGCGTTATTTACACCAATCCGGAAGTCGGCGCGGTCGGCATTACCGAGGACGACGCGAAGGCCAAAGGCCTGGATGTGGAAGTTGTGAAGATGAGCCTGAAGATGAGCGGCCGTTATCTGGCGGAAAATCCCGACGGCGACGGTATCTTAAAGCTGATCGTAGACAAGAAATACAGAAGAGTGCTGGGCGTACATATGATCGGAAACTATGCTTCCGAAATTATTTACGGCGCGGCTATGATGGTGGAAACCGAGATGCAGGTAGACGACCTGAAGGAAATCGTATTCCCGCATCCCACCGTTTGCGAAGTCATCCGCGAAGCGCTGTTCGATGTTAAATAAAGAAGGAGAGATAGATTATGCCAAAATCACAATTTGTAGACCCGAAAGAGAATTTTAAAAAGCGTACGATTAAGTTCAATGATATTCCGGTCTGCGCTTATGACAAGAAGGTCAAAGATGTCAAAGACGAATTTACGAAAGAAGAGCTGCTGGGCATTTTCGAAGATATGCTGGCCAT
>CANRGZ010000022.1 GCA_947630295.1 uncultured Lachnospiraceae bacterium
CGTCCTTTTCCGGTAATGTACAGCTTTTTCCCCAGTTTTTCATTTTTCTCCAGCAGCGTGACGCTGCATCCGTTTGCAGCGGCCGTATATGCTGCCATCATGCCTGCCGCTCCGCCGCCTGTGACGATCAGACTCTTCATCCGATTTTTCCTTTCGTCTGCTTTCGATTCGTTCCTCGAAATAATGATTAAAAGCACCGCAGACCAGTATAATATACATGACAAAATACAGCCAGCACATCAAAAGGATCAGGGATGTAATGGAACCGTACATGGAAAATCCGTTAAACCGATCCACATAAACGCCCAGTCCGTAGGAAAGCACGATGGTAGACAGGCTGGCCAGCAGCGCGCCGGGCAGCTGGCTGTTCAGCCGCACCTTGTGATCCGGCAGAAATTTATAAAAACTCATACAGGACACGAAAATAAACAATACGCCGATCCAGAACCGCCGGTCAATAATCCCATCTATATATTTCTGCGCCGCCGGGATATAGCTGAAAATAAAGGCCTGCACTTTGTTGCCGGACATCACCGCAAACAGCATAACGATAATCAGCAGAATATACAGAATGGTATGCAGCGCCGCCTTTCCCCGCAGTAAAAACCAGGAACCTCTGCCCGGCTGGTCATAAACCGCATTCAGCCCGTTGGTCATGGCCATAATGCTTTTCCCCGCCGTCCATGCGGTAAAAACCAAGGAAATAGGGATGGCCGCACTGGCACTTCGTGCGGCGTCGGTAATCACTTCATTGACCAGCGGCATAAAGCTTTCCGGAATATAGTCGTTTAAGATGCCGCGGTATGCAGTTTTGATCGTGGGAATATACTGTGTAAACGAAATAAACAGAATACACATGGGAATGATCGACATTAACGTAAAAAAGGCGATCTGCGCCGCATAGGCGTCCGCCCTGTTTTTTTTCAGATATGAAAGAAATTTTTTACTTTCTACCCAATACTGTTTCATATTCCGCTCCAAAAAATCTTTTTTGGTCCTGAACAAACAGGTGTCGATGTCTTTTGCAAGACACCGGCACCTTATTTATTTGCTGTTTGTAGTTTAAACCGGATAGGCTTTGTTTTTCTGATCTGCTTTTCCGGGATCCACTTTTGTCTGCTGTGCTTCTCTGTATTTAAAATATTCCACAGCCACCTGCGGGAACAGCGCATAGGAAAGAACATCTTCATCCTGCTGCTTCCACTGTGCCATTTCGGATTCCAGTTTGGAAAGTTCGTTTGGAATGTTGTCCGCCGGCCTGCAGGTAATGATCTTATCGTTACCGATGACTTTCTTCTGGATTTCCTTGTTGAAAGGTTTCACCGTCTGACCGTATTCGCCTCGCAGGATCGACTTCGTCTGATCCGTGGCGATCTTATAACGCTCACCCTGCAGCACATTCATAACGGCCTGGGTACCGACGATCTGTGAAGAAGGCGTTACCAGCGGCGGCTCGCCCAGATCTTTCCGCACTCTGGGTACCTCTGCCAGAACCTCTTCGTATTTGTCTTCTGCATGCATTTCTTTCAGCTGGGAAACCAGATTGGAAAGCATACCGCCCGGTACCTGATACAGCAGCGTCTTGATATTGACGCCCAGTACTTTCGGATTCATCAGGCCGCTCTCCAGCGCTTCCTCCCGCATGGGACGGAAGTAATCCGCGATTTCCGCCAGCAGTTTCTGATCCAGTCCGGTGTCATAGGGAGTTCCCTTAAAGGTTTCTACCATAACCTCCGTCGCCGGCTGGCTGGTACCCATGGAGAAGGGGCTCATGGCGGTATCGATGATATCGCAGCCGGCTTCCACTGCCTTCAGACAGGTCATGGAAGCGACGCCTGATGTATAATGGGTATGCAGTTCAATCGGAATCTTTACCGACTCTTTCAGAGCGGTAATCAGTTTGGTAGCTTCATAGGGCACCAGCAGGCCCGCCATATCCTTGATACAGAGGGAATCCGCGCCCATATTTTCAATTTTCTTTGCAATATCTTTCCAGTAATCCAGAGTATAGGCGTCTCCCAGCGTATAGGAAAGGGCTACCTGTGCGTGGGCCTTTTCTTTCTTGGTGGCGTCCACCGCACACTGCAGGTTCCGGATATCATTCAGACAGTCAAAGATACGGACGATGTCGATGCCGTTGGCCACGGATTTCTGTACGAAATAGGTAACTACGTCATCTGCATAATGCCGGTATCCCAAAATATTCTGTCCGCGGAACAGCATTTGCAGCTTCGTATTTTTGAATCCGTCTTTCAGTTTGCGGAGTCTGTCCCAGGGGTCTTCCTTCAGGAAACGCAAAGAAGCGTCAAATGTCGCGCCGCCCCAGCACTCTACCGCATTGTAGCCGACCTGATCCATCTTGTCTACGATGGGCAGCATCTGTTCCGTCGTCATACGGGTGGCAATCAGAGACTGATGTGCGTCACGCAGGACGGTTTCTGTAATTTTCAAAGGCTTTGCCTGAATATTTTTCGCCATTTTATTCTCTCCTCGTTCAATTTAAATGTTGGATCAATGATGCCTACGGATTGTTCCGTGCTTCGCGCTCTCACAATCCATGCATCATGGTCTGATGATTCCCACGGATTGTTCCGTATGTCGGGGCGGGTCATAAGGTCCTCATTTTTTCTATATGCAAGCATATCGAAAAATTCGGACTTTCGACCCTGGAATCATCAGATGCCGAATATAGCCATGAATGTTCCGGCGGCTACCGCTGTTCCGATAACGCCGGCCACATTCGGTCCCATGGCATGCATGAGCAGGAAGTTGGAAGGATCGTATTCCGCGCCCACCTTCTGAGATACACGGGCTGCCATGGGCACGGCCGAAACACCCGCCGAACCGATCAGCGGATTGATCTTGCCGTGTGTCACCTTACACAGCAGCTTGCCGAGCAAAACGCCGCCTGCCGTACCAAAGGCAAAGGCAAACAGTCCCAGAATAACGATCTTGATGGTGCTCCAGTTCAGGAAGGCTTCCGCGCTTGTGGTAGCGCCTACGGAAGTACCCAGCATGATAACGACGATGTACATCAGCGCGTTGGAAGCGGTTTCCGTCAGCTGGCGAACCACGCCGCACTCTTTGAACAGGTTTCCCAGCATCAGCATACCAACCAGGGGCGCTGTCGTGGGAAGCAGTACGCAGACCACAATCGTTACGATGATGGGGAAGAGAATCTTTTCCAGTTTGGATACGGGGCGAAGCTGTCCCATATGGATTTTCTTTTCCTTGTCGGTGGTCAGCAGCTTCATGATCGGCGGCTGAATGATGGGTACCAGCGACATATAGGAATACGCCGCAACCGCGATGGGTCCCATGATGGCGGTCTGTCCCAGCTTGCCGGCCAGGAAGATGGACGTCGGTCCGTCCGCGCCGCCGATAATGGAAATGGCCGCTGCGGATTTGTCCGAAAAGCCGAGAATGATCGCAAGGAAATATGCAACATAAATACCCAGCTGTGCTGCCGCGCCCATGACAAAGCTGATGGGATTGGCGATCAAAGGTCCGAAATCCGTCATCGCGCCGACGCCGAGGAAGATCAGGGAAGGCAGAATCGACCATTCGTCCATCAGATAGAAGTAATGCAGCAGACCGCCTACCCCGTTGGATGAATCTTCGATTCTGAGCATAATATCCGGATAAATATTTACCAGCAGCATACCGAAGGCGATCGGAACCAGAAGCAAAGGCTCATATTCCTTTTTGATTGCCAGATAAAGAAAGACGCAGGCAACCAGGATCATGATGTAGTTTCCGACCGTCAGATTGAAAAATGCCGTCTGATGTACCAGATTATTTAATGTCTCCAGTATATTTGACATGTGTGAACCTCCAAGTTTACAAAATGTATTAATCCATCGTAGCAATCAGTGTGCCGGAATCGATCATATCTCCTTCTTTGACATTGACGCTGGCAATCGTACCGTCCTGCGGCGCAACAATCGGGATTTCCATCTTCATGGATTCAATGATAATGATGTTGTCGCCGGCTTTCACCGCCGTACCTGCCGGTGCTTCGACCCGCAGAACCTTGCCCTGAATCTGGCTTTCTACATTTACGCTGCCGGCTGCGCCTGCAGGAGCTGCCGGTGCGGGTGCGGGAGCTGCCGGCGCCTTGGGAGCGGGGGCGGCCGGTGCCTTCGGTGCGGGAACTGCCGGTGCGGGAGCTGCAGCACCTTTTTCTTCTACTGTAACATCATATACAACGCCGTTTACTGTAATTGCATAATTTTTCATCTTAATCCTCCTGTTATTTCCATGTCCGTTTGTTGATTGTTCTTACGATAAAGGAATCGGCACTCTTGCCTTCATACGCCGCTATGGCCGCCGCGATCACTGCCGCAAGCTGCGTATCGTCGCTGACGTCCTCTGTTTTCTGTACCGGTGCCGGCGCTTCTTTCACCGGGCTGGCCGGTGCGGCTGCTGCCGCCTGGGCGGCCTTTTTCTCCATTTCCCGCTTTTCCGGGGAAGGAAGATATTTAAACAGCGAGATGATCAGGGAAATGAACACCAGCATACAGAATACCACCAGAATACCTGTGATGGCGTTTCTGAGGGCGCCCTTTAATGTTTCCCCGTCAAATGTAAAGGTAAAGCCTCCGCTGTTGCCCACATCTTTCAGTTTGCAGTTGGAAAGATCCAGCGGCGCATCGTCGTCCTGATCGGACTGATAGGTGACTTTCTGTACATTGCAGTAATTCCATGACAGGCTGGAATCAAAACCGATGATAAATACATAATCATTTTTATCAAAATGCAGGATCTGATAGAATCTCGGTTCATCTTTTTCCGTCTGATACATATTGTAGGCACCGAAGTCAACAAATTCCTCATCCAGCTGCCTGAGCTGATCCACTGCCTCGAAACCCTGCTGTACCTCTGCATTGTCCGCATACTGTTCCATATACTGGGCATAGAGCTCGTCATCTGCTGTAATCATCTGCTGGAAATAGCCCTGGGCGGTATCCAGGAACGCATCAATGCCGTAATCGCTGTAGCTGTCGATTTCCTGCAGATCCTCCGCAAATACGGACATGCTCAGCGCAAAAATCAGCAGCAGCGAAAGGCAGCATGTCGTTAGAAGTTTTTTCATATTCTTACCTCTTCATCCATTGATTTATAACTGCTTAACCGATGATGGAGTGCTTCTTGAACGAAGGTTCCGCCCGTTTGGTATAAAGCATCTCCAATGCCGCGATCACATATTTTCTGGTTTCCGCAGGCGCAATCACCGTATCGACATAACCTCTCTTTGCCGCGCCTTCCACGCTGCACATCGCCGCCTTGTATTCGGCTGTCTTTTCATTCATCAGTTTAACCTTGTCTTTGGATGCTTCGATTTCATCCGCATAAATAATCTTTACAGCGGACTTTGCATCCATCATACCCATATCCAGTCCCGGCCATGCGTAAACGAAATCTGCGCCGATGGCGCCGGAGTTCATAATCACTGCCGCCGAGCCGTATACATTGCCGACCACGCAGGTCACCTTCGGTACCGTACTCTCCGCATAGGCTGCCACCAGATTGGCCGCCGCTTTTGCCATTTTGCTTTCCGCTTCTTTGGAGCTTGCAAAACCGCTGATTTCAGCTAAGGTCAGCACCGGAATGGAGTATGCGTCGCAGAAACGGATAAAGCGGGCTGCTTTGTTTGCGCACACAGGGCACAGCAGCGCCTTGTCATGTCTGCCGTACGCATTGGCCACAACGCCGACGCAGGCACCGTTCATCCGCATAAATCCGGTAATCATGGATTTCCCGTAATTTGCCTTGACTTCCACAAATAATGCGTCGTCTGCCAGGCTGCGGATCATGGAAAGCTTATCTTTGCCGAACCGCTCTATGCCGTCGCAGTCACGGTTGATATCGTCTGTGCAGACATCGACGGCTTCTTCCTCGTTGTTTCCTGGCAGGATTGCGATCAGTCTTCTGGCTTCGGTAATGATTTCCTCTTCCGAACCGATCATATCCACAGCGTCCGAATGGCAGTTTACATACTCTGCTTCTGACGTATCGCATTTTTCGGAACGGTTCTGATCGATGGCGTCCGGGCTTGTAACATAAAACTTCGCATCCTTCGACATGAATGTAAAGTCACTTAAGGATGACGCAACCGCCATACCGCCGCCGCAGTTTCCGAATACCAGATCCACGGAAAGGATCACGCCGGATGCCTTTGCTTTTGCCGCATACAGTTCTCCGAAACCGTGCAGTGCATCGCCGGCCTCCTGCAGACGAACGCCGGAGCAGTCAATGCACCCGACGACAGGCGATCCCGTCTTAATGGCGTCCTGATAGATCCGGATGATTTTCTTTGCATGCATCTCGCCGATGGAACCGTTTAAGCTCTCCGGATCCTGACTGTAAACATACACCAGTTTGCCTTCAATCAGTCCGTAGCCTGTAACTACTCCATCGCCGGCTGCGTCTGCTTTGCCGGGATTAAAATCGGTGCTTCTGGCCGTAACCGCGCTGCCGATTTCGACAAAGCTGTTTGCATCCAACAAAGATTCGATTCTCTGTTTCGCAATGTTCTTCGCGTTACTCATGTTTTTTCCTCCATTATATTATAGAAACTTAAAGTTCCAATTTTCGCCGATTTTATTATAAAGCTTCCCCCAAAAATTGCAAGTCATTTTAATTATTTCGTAAAATTTATTAAATGATTACAGCGTCAAAAGCTCGAATCCACGGTATGCTTGCATACCGTTGGGTGAGAAGCTTTATGACGCGCCCCAACATGAGGAAGAAGTGGGGCTTAGGGCCCCATGGATTCCGAATGTTGGGCAGGATTGTGAAAGCTGCGAAGCAGCGTAACAATCCGTAATCACTTTTATAAAATATCTCCGAAATACGGCGGATTATCAGTCTGTGACCACAGAAAGCACTTCCCGCAGCGCCCAGCCCAGGCTTTTTTTCGCAACCGCGCTTTCCGCCCGGATGCTTCCCTCATAAAACAAAGTGTCGTTGATATAGCATTTCACACATCCCAGCACCGCGCCTTTCTGTACCGGCGCTGCAATTCCCGCCTCCGTTTCATAAGCGTACCGCACCGTATCCGTTTCTGACAGCAGCGCCGTCCGGTATAGTACTTCCGTCTTCCCGGAAACAATCGCGCCTGCTTCTTTTCCGGCATCGTAAACGCCGTCCGCCACCGAAAACTGCAGCTGCTCCTTCGGCTGCGGCAGCGGCATTGTCTGATAATTGTCCAGTCCGTACTGCATCAGCAGTTTCGTATCCTTCCATTTCTGATCCCGGTGACTGGGCCATCCGCAGGCCAGCAGCGCCACCACAAGATCTCTGTCATCCCGGCGCACCGCGCCCACATAGCAGTACCCCGCGGCATTGGTAAATCCGGTTTTTCCAGTCAGGGCATCCTCCCGCATGGAAAGCAGCGCATTCTGATTCTGACAGGAATAACTGTATTTTCCCGACAGATCGGTGAAGGTATAGGACAGCGTCCGGGTAATCTTTAAAAATTCCGCCGCCTTTGGCGATTCATTGATGCAGTAGCACATAATGCGCGCCAGATCCGCCGCGGTTGTGCCGTGGGAACGGACATTGCCTGCTTCGTCCGTTTCTTCCCGGTCCAGCCCGTTGGGGGTCAGAAAACAGGTATTTTCACAACCCAGTTCCTGCGCTTTTTGATTCATCAGTCCCAGAAAGGATTCCAGATCGCCGCCGGCGCCTTCCGCCACCGCCACTGCCGTATCATTGTGGGACTCCAGCATCAGGGAATACAGCAGATCTTTCAGATAAAACTGCTCTCCCTCCCGCATGCCCAGATGTACCTTCGGCATGGAGGCGGCATAGGCAGATGCGGTCACCACGGTATCCGGATCTGCATTTTCCAGGGCGATGATACAGGTCATGATCTTTGTGGTACTTGCCATAGGCAGTTTTTCATGGGCATTTTTCTCATATAAGATCCGTCCGGTCTTTCCATCCATTAAAACCGCGGCTTTTGCATACAGCGCGCCGCCCTCCGGCGCAGGCTGCACTGCTCCGCTTACGCAGTCCGAAAAAAGGGCGCAAAAAAAGATGCTGAATGCAAGATACAGCCGGCATCTTTTTCTCAGATATTTCAAACCATTGATCATACAGACTCCATTCTACGCTTTGATTTTCATATTGACTTCCTCTTCCGCCTCTTTCTCCATTTCCTCTCTGGCTTCCACAGACAGCTCCGGCAGCTCGCTCAGCGATGATAGTCCGAAGCATCTTAAGAATTCCTCTGTGGTTCCAAACAATACCGGACGGCCCGGGGCCTCCAGTCTGCCCTTTTCCTCCACAAGATTGAACTCGATCAGCTTATTCACCGCGTGGTCGCTTTTCACCCCGCGGATCCGCTCGATATCCAGCCGGGTCACCGGCTGTCTGTAAGCAATGATCGACAGCGTCTCCAGCACCACTTCCGTCAGCACCTGCTTTTTCGGCTGTTTTGCCACCCGTATAATCGATTCGTACATTTCCGCTCGGGTACACATCTGAAACGCGCCGTCCAGTTCAATAATTTTCAGGCCTCTGCCCTCTTCTTTATATTTCTGCTGCAGTCCCCGCACGGTCTGGATCACCTGGATCTCGGGGCAGTCTAAGGCCGCGGCCAGCTTCGATGCCTCCACCGAATCGCCCATGGTAAATAAAACCGCCTCAATTACCGCTTCTTCCTTTGTGTACATGGGTCAAACCTCCGCTATTTCTGAAGTAATCATAATATCATCAAAGATGTGGTCCTGCCTTACATGGATCTCTCCGGTCTTCATCAGCTCCAGAATAGATAAAAAGGTCACGATCACTTCCGCTTTGCTTTTGGATTTCTGCAGCACATGCCGGAAAGAAAAGGACCGGTTTTTCTTTGCATAATCCGAAATATAACTCATTTTTTCCTCAACGCTGACCTGTTCCAGCTCGATGGTCCCGAATCCCGCATGTTTCACGTCCTCCCGGAAAGCCAGCCGTTTCATGGTTTCCTCAAAGAGTCTGCCCAGCAGCTGCATATCCACCCCGGCAAAGAGGCTGTCATAGTCAACAGGTTCTTTGTAAGCACTGACTTCCTCCGGCAGAGAAGGATTACGGTACATAGACTTGCCGGCGTACACCTGCTTCTCCCGCAGCTCATTGGACATATATTTATACATTTTATATTCCAGCAGCTGTCTGACCAGATCTTCTCTCGGATCGATCTCCTCGCCTTCTTCATCCACCTCCGGCGGAAGCAGCAGCTTCGCCTTGATGGCAAGCAGCGTAGCGGCCATCACCAGGAACTCGCTGACAATGTCCAGATCCTGTTCCTGCATTTTCTGAATATACGCCATATACTGATCCGTGATTTCCGCAATGGGAATGTCATAAATATCCACTTTGTTTTTCTCGATCAGATGCAGCAGCAGATCCAGCGGTCCTTCAAACGCTTCCAGTTTTATGTCAATACTCATGTTCTGCCCTTTACTCGTTTGTATTTATCTCAATCACCAGCAGTTCCGGCGGATTCCACAGGCGTAAGGGAATCGTATGCTGTCCCAGTCCTCCGGATACGATCAGATCCGTATTATTTTCCCGGAACCGGCCGTAAGACCAGCGGGGAAACAGACGGGCCGCCGGCGAGATCACGCCCTGCCGGCCGATTCTGACCATGCCGCCGTGGTAATGTCCCGACAAAACCAGATCTGCGCCCCAGTCAGCATAGGCTTTTGCATAGGCGGGATGATGCGCCAGCAGAATCGAGTAGCCTTCCGGTTTTGCCCTGCCGATTTTCTTCGCAATATCCCCGGTTTTCAGTTTTGGCGCGTGTACCGCCTGATAATATGCCTTTTCCAGTGTCAGTCCATACAGATGGATCCGGTTTCCTTTGATATCCACGCTGCAGCTTGTATTGTCCAGCAGCACGATCCCGCAATTCTGCAGGAAAGTCTGAAAACGGGCGTACCATTCACCCCCATGTTCCGGATCGGCTGCCCGGCGCTGCTCATGATTGCCCAGCGCATAAAAGCAGGGATACATTTCGGAAAGGGGCCGCAAAAAGGCTTCCGTTCTGCCTGCATGGGCATCGTCTTTCGCCGTAAACATATCGCCGCCGATCAGCACCAGATCCGGCGCTTCCTGTACCGCCGCCCGCAGCAGCGCCTCATTTTCCTGACCGTAAGCGCAATTGTGCAGATCCGACAGAAACAGGAGCTTTACTGGTTTCCCTTTTTGTTTTTCCGCAGACAGGCAATATTTTTTCACACGGAAATGCCGGACTTCATAACAGGACATTCCCAGAAAAAACACAGCCAGTGCCGCCGCAATCTGAATTGCCGTTATCACGTCCGCCACCCTCCGGATGCAAAAATCCGGCTGCTTTTTCGCACACCGCTGCCAGTATAACACAGGAAATCCGCGCAAACAAGCTTTATATCGAAAAGCCGCTGACAAAGGATTTCCTGATGCAGTCCAGTAAGGTAGCCTTCCGGACCGAGTCTCCGTAAAGCACCGGCACCCTGCCGATCTCCTTTCCGTCTACGCTGTAAATCAGATTTCCGGCGATGGTGCCGGCTTCGATGGGCGCCTTGTGGCTCTCGTTCATAACAAGCTGTTTTTCAATCTTTGAAAAATCCAGTCCCTCCATATCCAGATAGGTAAATTCATTGGCGAAAGTCACGGGACATTCCTCCGCAACCCCTTTTTCCACCGGCACCGGCGCAGGTGTTTCCAGACCGGTATCGTGATACATACGGCAGACCGAAAATCCGTAATCCAGCAGCGCCGACGCTTCCGAAAACCGTGCCTTATAATCCGGCGCCGCCATAATGACCGCAATCAGCTTGACCCCGTCTTTTTCCGCTGTGGCGGATACACAGTATTTCGCAAGGGAAGTGGAGCCGGTTTTCAGTCCCGTGGCATACGCATACTGCCGGATCAGCTTATTTGTATTGGCCAGCCCGAAGGTAGATTCTCCCTTTGCGGTTTTGTGGGTAATATTTTCCATCCAGATGGAAGAATAATTGAATATTTCCGGATAATGGGTGATCAGCTCTCTGGACATCAGCGCCACGTCCCGGGCCGAAGAATAGTGTTCCTCGGTATCCAGACCATTGCAGTTGACAAAATGCGTATTGTTCATGCCCAACCCTTTAGCCCGTTGATTCATCTGCGCCACAAACTCTGTTTCGCTGCCGCTGATGCACTCCGCCATGGCGACACAGGCGTCGTTGGCCGACGCCACTGCAATGCACTTGATCAGGGTCTCCACCGTCTGTACTTCTCCCGGCTCCAGAAACACCTGGGATCCGCCCATGCTTGCCGCATATTCGCTGGTGGTCACTTCCTGATCCAGTTGAATTTTCCCTGCTTTCAGCGCGTCAAAAATCAGAAGCAGCGTCATGATTTTGGTAATGCTGGCCGGGCGCAGCACCTCATCTGCATTCTTTTCCAGAATCACCGTTCCTGTTTCCGCCTCCATCAGCACCGCTGCTTTCGAAGTAATCGTATCTTCCATGCCTTCCGCGAATACAAGGCTGCCGCCCGTTCCCATCCCAAAGACAAAAGCCAGAAACGCCGCCAGCAGTCTGTAAATTATTTTTTTCAGACGCATTTTTATTCCTCCCGGAATTGATCTATTTAATCATAATGAACCGGTCCGAAATTTATGTCTGTCCGAGAAAAGGAAAGCGGATGAATCCTCGCATTGGTTCATCCGCTTTTGTTATCTTCTGCAATTATTGTTTTTCAGCGCAGTATATCGGACAGAAAACTGGTTCCGTCGCCCCGCCAGGCAAGCCCAAGATACTCTGCCGCCGTGGCCGCAATGTCGGCATAGGTCCCTCTGGTGCCCAAATTCACAGGGGCAACCGCCCTGCCGTAAACCATCAGCGGCGTATACTCTCTTGTGTGATCGGTATGCGCATCCCCGGGATCGCAGCCGTGATCCGCCGTAATCATCAGGATATCCCCGTCTTTCAGTTCTTTTAAAAAGCCCGGAAGCCACCGGTCAAAGGCCGCAAAGGCTGCGGCATAGCCGTCAATGTCCTGCCGGTGTCCGTAAAGCATATCAAAGTCCACCAGATTCACAAAGCAAAGCCCCGCAAAAGATTCCCGGGCCGCGGCAAAAGCCGCTTCCATGCCTTCGGCATTGGAATGGGTCAGCACCGCTTTGGTAATGCCTCTGCCCGCGAAAATATCCCGGATCTTGCCCACTGCATATACGGTCTGCCCCGCCGCCGCCACTGCGTCCGTCAGGGTCGGCTTCGGCGCTTCCAGCGAAAAATCCCGCCGGTTGGCGGTACGACAATAGGGCGGCGCTGTTCCGGTAAAGGGCCTTGCGATGACCCTGCCCACCGCATGTTTTCCGCAGAGCAGTTTTCGCGCAATCCTGCAGTCCCGGTAGAGCTCCTCCAGCGGTACCACATCCTCATGGGCCGCAATCTGAAATACGCTGTCGGCGGAGGTATAGACGATCAGCGATCCGGTTTCCACATGCTGCCTGCCGTAATCCGCAATCACCTGTGTTCCTGAATAGGGCCTGTTGCAGAGAGCCTTTCTGCCGGTTTCCTTTTCGAAAGCCTCCATAATTTCCGGCGGAAACCCCTGCGGATACACCGGCAGCGGCGTTTCGGAAACCACCCCTGCGATTTCCCAGTGTCCGATGGTGGTGTCCTTTCCCGCGGATTTTTCCCGCAGCCTGCCCACAGCGGCCAGAGGCGCCGGGCAGTACTGCAGATAATCCACGCCGTCAATATTGCCCAGTCCCATTTTCAACATATTCACTGCGTCAAAATCGGACGATCCTGCAATCCGCTTCAGCGTATTGCAGTCGTGATCTCCAAAAGCCGCGGCATCCGGCATTTCACCGATGCCGCAGGAATCCAGAACAATGATAAAAACTCTCCGCATATCAATTCTCTCTCTTTGCCGTCAGATTTTTTACGGTTTCCAGTGCCAGCGTCATCATATCGGTAAAGGAGGTCTGGCGTTCTTCCGCCGTGGTCGCCTCCCCTGTCAGGATGTGATCGGATACGGTGCAGATGGAAAGCGCGTGCTTTCCGCAGCGGGCCGCATTCATATAAAGGGCAGCCGATTCCATTTCAATGGCCATCACGCCCACCTTCCGCCAGGCGTTCACCGCCTGCAGCCCTTCCGGAATCATTTCCTCATCGTTATAAAAATGATCTGAACTTAAAATATTTCCCACGTGATATTTAAGTCCCAGGGCATCCGCAGTCCGGGTACAGCAGGAAAGCAGGGGATAACTGCAGACCGGCGCCAGGCGGCCCGGAAGCCGGAACCCTTCCGCAAAAGAAGAATCTGTGGAAGTCCCCATACCGATGACGATATCCCGCACATGGATATCCGGCTGGATCGCTCCGGCTGAACCGATGCGGATGATATGATCCACATCAAAGATATGAAACAGTTCATAAGAATAGATGCCCATGGAGGGCATGCCCATGCCGCTGGCCATGACGCTGACCCGTTCTCCTTTGTAATATCCGGTGTATCCCTGTACCCCTCTGACATTGTTGACCAGTACCGCGTTTTCCAGAAAATGCTCCGCAATATATGCGGCACGCAGCGGATCCCCCGGCATCAGTACGGTTTTTGCAAAATCCGACGGTGCGGCGTTGATGTGCGGTGTCGGATACTGTCCTGCCATATTCCATTCCTCCTGTTTGCAAAAGACCGGTGTAAACCACCGGTCTTTTTCTGAATTATTTATTTTACAGCTTCAAACTGCTGAATTATCTTTGCAGCATACTGCAGAATCTGCAGCGCATCCGCAGCTGTAACGCTGCCATCCTTGTTGACATCCGCGTAACTGATATCTTCCAGCTTTGTAATCTGCGCGGCTGCCTGCAGAACCATCAGCGCATCCGCAGCGCCGATCGAACCGTCACCATTCACATCTCCCTCTTTGATTTCGGAGGGATCCGCAGGTCCCGGATCAACAGGGTCTGACGGCTCCTCACTGCTGCCATAAGCAGTGCCGTTCAGTTTCGGGTATGTAAAGGTATAGTATCCTTTCTGTGAAAAATCACCGTTGGGCAGATGCGATTCGCTAAACACATCAGGGCGGAAATGGGGCGTCTTCGTATCAGATCCTGCCAGGAAATAATCATCCATGATCTGTGACGTTTTATCCTGATCGTCCCAGGTTACATCCACTGCGTACCACTTGTCATCGACCAGGCAGTAAGCCCACTTGTGCGCTTCCGGTTTTTCGCCGGATACGCCCGTTCCGACCACCAGCACGCAGGGAATATCAGAAAGATCACAAAGCGCCTTAAAGCTTTCCGCATATCCCTCGCAGACACATTTTCCGCCGATCAGCGCGCCGTACATATTATGGGCATTCGGAGCATCTATCTGATAGGTCAGCTGTTCACAGAGGAAATCATGATACAGCTTCAGCTTTTCATCAACCGGTAAACCTTCCCCGCTGCTGACACATTCCGTCAGTTTATTGTATACCGCATCGTAGGCCGCATCCAGGTTTTCCGGTACATTGATTTCGAAACTGACTTTCTCGACCGTAGTGACACCTGCCTTCGATGAGCCTTCGATACTGGGCTTAATATCATCAATCCAGAAAATTTCCGGATAGTCCATCCAAAATGCATCCAGCGCCATCTGAACCCTCTTTGACATTTCAGCCGAAGCTATTTCGTCCTGAATCTTCAGCGGCTGATCAAATTTGACTTCCAACGTTTTGGTTTCTGTGGTAATCGTCCGCAGCGCCTGATAGATTTTAAACGCAGTCTGATCTTCCATGTCTCTCAGTTCATTTCCATAGTTGACGATATCCTCCGGCTTGCTGAAAATACCCTTCACCGTGTCCGCCTGCACTTCCTGTACGGAAGCTGTGGATACAAACGAAACGCCAAAGATCATAATCAGCGCCAGAAGCAGTGCCATGCCTCTTTTCATTTTTTTCATTCCTTTCATACTTTGTACCTCTTTTTCTCTGAAATATCTTCCAATCTGCAATTTTGGCTTGAAAGATTTTTCTGTACGATATAACATGTAAATGATGTATCGCACGGTTCACTAAAAGAGGTTATCATGAATACACTGATTTTGCAATTAAAAAAAATAAAAAAATATCTTAAATTTTATATCAGCCGCCGAAACAATCTTCTGTTTCCCGTACTCTGTATCGCTTTCTGTGTTTCCGCCGTCATTGTCATTGTTTCGGTCAGCGGGAAAGAAAAGCAGGTATTTTCGGCAAAACTTGATGATGTACGCAATAAATCCGTTTCCCTGCTTTATCCAAATGAAGAAGAGGATCCTGATTCGGAAGAGGAAGCAGATTCCGGCGAATCCGATTTTCTTGTCCGGGGCGACTCTCTGTCTGAAATCGGAACTTCTTCTGTTTTGTCCTCCGGCAGCCGCCATACGGCAGGCGCGCCCCAGACGCCGGGTACCCCTGTTACCGAACAGCCTTCTGCGCTGACAGAACCGCCGGCGGCAACAGAACAGCCGACAGAGGAACCGGTCATTGAAGAACAGCCGGACGTTACGGTTTCTCCGGAAGAAACCGAGGAACCGGAGCCCCAGGTGGAGCTGGATCCCTTCGGCCCGGTGATGGTTTCCAACATCAGCGATATGTACCAGACCCAGTCCTTTATGGAATGTCTGAAACTGACCGGCTACAATTCCGCCGGAGACAAGCTGTCGGCGGATCATTTCCGGGTTCTGCTGAATGACGTCCCGCTGCCGGCTTCCATGACTTACAATCAGTCCGTCTGCTACGACCTGAACTACCAGCCAGGTGAAAATACCCTGGCAATTACAGTAACGGATGACAATCAGGTCAGCAAAGACTATCAGTTTCATGTTTTCTATACAAAGCCTGCAAATCCCCATGCCATTATCAGTGTGGCTGCCGACAGTATCGGCCTGGGATATATCATTGAGCCGACAGTGGTTCCGCTGGACCGCATTGACACGCTGGCATATTATGTCCGGACTTTACTGAAAAAGCAGGGATTTACCTCTTTTTCCAGTGGAAGCACCAGCTGGAATTACCGGTTCAAAGGCCTTTACAAGCCGGGATTATATGCCCATTTTTCGCAGATTGACCCGCTGCTTGCGGAACACTTAAACAGCACCATACCGGATTTGCAGCTTTCTTCGGAAAACTACTATACGGATTTTATCCGGAACACTTATTTTTCCCCGATTTCCGCCTGGATGTTTGAAATCAACGGCGAACGGCACAGCGACAGCCTGTCCGATTATCTGCTGATGGAAGGCGATGTTTTGCGGCTGCGTTTTTCCCTTGCGGAAGGCGCGGATCTGGACTGGCTGGACGCACAGTCCCGGCCGGAAGCAAGCGAAGAACCCTCTGCAGAGTAAAGAAAAAACACGGACCGTTTTGATCCGTGTTTTTTTACGGGAAAAATTCCTAAAGGAGCGTTTCCAGCGTTTTTCTGATCTCCGCAATAAACTGCTCGCTGCTGCAGACCTGCACGTCTTTTAACGTGGTCATCAGCGCCAGATCTTTTGTCATTTTCCCTTCTTCAATGGTCTGAATGGTAGCCTGCTCCAGACACTTCGCAAAGCGCTGCAGCGCCGCATTTTTATCCAGCTCGCCTCTCTTGTTAAGGGCGCCGGTCCAGGCGAAAATGGTTGCCACCGAATTGGTGGAGGTTTCCTCTCCCTTCAGGTATTTATAATAATGCCGCTGCACCGTCCCGTGGGCCGCCTCATATTCATAATATCCCGACGGAGAAACCAGAACGCTGGTCATCATTGCCAGAGAACCGAAGGCCGTAGCCACCATATCGCTCATGACGTCGCCGTCATAGTTTTTGCAGGCCCAGATATAGCCGCCCTCCGATTTGATGACCCGGGCCACCGCATCATCGATCAGCGTATAAAAATAGGTGATGCCGGCCGCTTCGAATTTTTCTTTAAATTCCGTTTCGTAAATCTCCGCAAAGATATCCTTAAAGGTGTGGTCATACTTCTTGGAAATGGTATCCTTGGAGGAAAACCACAGATCCTGCTTTGTGTCCAGCGCATAGGAGAAACAGCTTCTCGCAAAGCTTCGGATGGACGATTCGGTATTATGTACCCCCTGAATGATACCGTCTCCCGTAAAGTCGTGAATGGTTTCCCGGGTTTCATTTCCCGCCGCATCCGTATAGACCAGCTGGGCTTTTCCAGGGCCTTTGACCTTCATTTCCACGTTTTTATAAATATCGCCGTAGGCATGTCTGGCAATGGTAATGGGCTTTTTCCATGTTTTCACATAGGGTTCAATGCCTTTCACGATAATGGGTGCGCGAAATACCGTGCCGTCCAGCATGGCACGAATCGTCCCATTGGGACTCTTCCACATCTCCTTCAGGTGATATTCCGGCATCCGGGCGGCATTGGGCGTAATGGTGGCGCATTTCACCGCCACTTTGTATTTTTTGGTGGCATTTGCCGCGTCGATGGTCACCTGATCATCGGTTTCATTTCTGTGCTCCAGGCCCAGATCGTAGTATTCCGTGTTCAGATCAATGTAGGGAAGCAGCAGCTCCTCCTTGATCATCTTCCACAGAATCCTTGTCATTTCATCGCCGTCCATCTCTACCAGAGGCACCGGCATCTGAATTTTTTCCATAGTTTCTTTATCCCCCTCAAAAATTTTTCTCTATTTTCACACTCCCTGCGGGAAAAGTCAAGTTTTATTCCGCCGGATGCTGATATGGAAGCTGCTCAGGTAGGAGGTCAGCCGCACCAGCAGCACAAACAGCAGCGAATCGATAGCCATCCAGATCAGCAGCAGAAGCATCTTCCAGATACTTAAAATTTTTAAGTTGAAGAAGGACGGAAAGCAGATGGCCGTGGCAATAAACAGCATCGGCATCCCCACCGCAATGATTTTCCGCCAGGTGTTGAAGGGATAACAGTTTTTCAGCAGCACCATGGTCATGCAGAAAGCCGTGGTATATAGGGCCATGGTACTCATTTCGCCCGTAGTGGCTTTGATCCAGTCCGCGCCGAATACGGTCAGCAAAACATTGATGGCCACCAGCAGTCCGCCGGGGGCGGCCGCAGCCATAATCGTGGAAAAGAATTTGCCGCTGATGCGTTTGTAATTGGGCTCAAAGCCCAGCAGCAGCGAGGGCAGGCCGATAAAGAAAGTAGTGATCAGCGTCAGCTGCACCGGTTCAAAGGGATAGGTCTTGGAAATCACCGCGAATAAAAATCCCAGAATACAGGCGTAAATGGTCTTTACCAGAAACAGCGACGAGGATCGCTGGATATTGTTAATGCTGCGCCGGCCTTCTCCCACGATCTTCGGCATGGAAGAAAAATCGGAATCCAGCAGCACGATTTGGGAAACACAACGGGCGGCGCTGCTGCCCGACTGCATGGCAATGGAACAGTCCGCCTCCTTCAGCGCCAGTACGTCATTGACGCCGTCGCCGGTCATGGCTACGGTGTGCCCCTTCTTTTTCAGCGCCTTGATCAGCGCCAGTTTCTGCTGCGGCTTCACTCTGCCGTAGACGGTATATTCCCCGGCAATGGCGTCGATATCCTCTGATTTGACGCCGGACATATCGATGACTTTTTCGGCCTCCGGAATCCCCGCGGCTTTCGCAACAGCGCCTGCGGTCTTGGGATGATCGCCTGAAATCACAAAGAGTTTTACCTCCTGCCGGACAAAATAAAGGATCGTATCTTTGATATTTTTTCTAAGCTCATCGGAAAGGGCAACCAGCGCCAGCGGCTTTAAATCCTCCGGTACCGTTTCAGATTCCTCTGTCTTTGCCGACCGGGCAAATAGCAGCACCCGCAAGCCCTCATCCATGTACTCCTGCTGCAGCGAACGGATACTTTCCGGAATCTCCTGGAACAGAAATTCCGGCGCGCCCAGATAAAAGCTGCCGTCCGAAAAACCGGCGGCACTGTACTTTTTGTCGGAAGAAAAGGCGGTGACAAACTTCGGCTTTTCCTTCTGCCCGCCGGTAAAATGCCTCCGCAGCGCCCGCAGCGTCTGATTTTCGTCCTCCTGGGCCAGAATGAACCGGCGAATCCAGGCAGCGCAGTCGTCCTTCACATAATAAACGTCCTCCACGCGCATTTCCCCGCTGGTAATCGTACCGGTTTTGTCCAGACAAATACTGTCGCAGCGGGCCAGGGTCTCGATGCAGTACAATTCCTGCACCAGGGTCTGATACTTGCTCAGACGCACCACACTGGTTGCAAGCACCGTGGTAATCAGCAGGATCAGCCCGCTGGGAATCATACCGACGATGGCCGCCACCGTATTGAGCACAGCCGTTCGAAACGTATTCCCATCGATGGAAAGCTGGTTCTCAAACAGGAAATAGGAAATCACCAGCAGATAGACTGTCGCGATCCGCACCAGCATCCGGGTGGTTTTTAAGATTTCGGAATTTGGTTTCTTGATATAACGGGCGCCGTCGGAAATCTGGTTGACATAATTGTCATTTCCGATCCGGATCACCCTGCATCTGACAAAGCCGGAAACCACGAAACTGCCGGAGCGCAGCTCCATGCCCTCTGTTTTTAAAATGGCGTCGGATTCGCCGGTGACCAGGCTTTCGTTGACATAGCAGCTGCCGGACAGTACGCGGCAGTCCGCGCCGATCTGCTCCCCCGACTTCAGCAGTACCAGATCGTCCAGCACCAGATCCGCGATCCGGATTTCCTGTTCGATGCCGTCCCGGACCACCACCGCGTTTTGGGATGAAACGATTTTCAGCCTGTCAATGATCCGCTTTGCTTTGATCTCCTGATAAATGCCGATGGCCAGATTGCAGAACACCGTACCCAGAAACATAATGTTTTTCACGGAGCCCATACACAGCACCAGGATCGCCAGGGCAATATTCAGCACATTAAACAGCGTGATCAGATTGCCCAGAACGATCTGCTTCACCGTCTTGGTCGAAACCCGCTCTTCTCCGTTGACCAGCCCCTGTTCAGTTTTTTGTCTGACTTCTTCCGCAGTCAGTCCGTTGTACGGATTTGTCTCCACCGACATGTTTTTCTCCTTCAAAACAAACGGATGCTGTAAAAAATCATAAGTATTGATTAGTATAACACAAAACACAAAAAATCACAACAAGCTGTGTAAATGAATCATACCCCAGCCCTGCTGATTTTTCGGCATATCCATCCGGACGCAGCGTTCGTAGAGCCGCAGCTTCATTTCCGCATTGCTCAGGCGGGGATATTTCTCCATGCAAAGGGCAATACAGCCGCTTGCCACTGCCGTGGCCATAGATGAGCCGCTTTTTACGGTATAGCCGTCTTTCGCTGCCGCACAGCTTCTGATCTGCACGCCGGGGGCAATCACTTCCGGCTTGACAATACAATAGGGCGTGGGGCCTCTGCCGGAAAAGCTGCGGCGGCTGTTTTCTCCGCTGGGGATCCCCGTTTCTCCGGATCCCACCGTAATCACTTTCCGGCTGATGCCGGGGGTGGTGACCGACATGGGCATGGGGCCGTTGTTTCCGGCGGCCACCACCACGCAGAGGCCGTTATCCCAGGCCTCCTCCACGCCCTTGATCAGCCTTGTCTTTTCTTTTACGTTTGATTTCGGAATCGAACCGATGGAAATGTTGACGATCCGGATGCCCAGCCGGTCTTTATTTCGTATCACATAGTCCAGTCCTTTCAGTACGTCCGTCGTATTGCCGTCGCCTCTCTGATCCAGTACCTTCAGTACAATTAAATGGGCAAAGGGCGCGATGCCCCGGTATTTGCCCAGAGAATCCGCGCCGCTGCCGCAGATAATACCTGAAATATGGGTTCCGTGCCCGTTATCGTCATACATGGTCCGGCTGCCGCCAATCATATCCACAAAGGTCAGCACTCTGCCCTTCAGATCTATGTGGGGGCTGATTCCGGTATCCAGCACTGCAATGCCCACGCCCCGGCCGCCGTACTGCTCGGCAATAAAACCGTCGCAGCCCACTTTTTTTCTTACTCTGTCCATTCTGCCAGAAAATCCCTTTTTTCTTATTTTATGATTCGGGTATCAAAAGCGATTACGGATTGTTGTGGCTGCGGCTGCAAAAGTACCTCCCAAATTTGCAAACGATTTTTCTGTCACCATTTCTTTCCGCCCACATATGATATCACTGTAAACATATCCTTATGGAGGAACAAAAAATGAGTGACTTAGCAGCAACAAATTGCGGATGTACCTGTGGCGAATCAAACAATGGATGCAATTCCATTATCTGGATCCTGTTATTGCTCTGCCTTTGCAATAACAATGATTCCGGTTTATTGGGAAACAGCGGCTGCGGCGATAACAACTGCTGCCTGATCATCCTCCTTCTGCTGTTCTGCGGCGGATGCGGCGGAAATTCCATTTGCTAAAGAACCGTAAAAAGGAAGCCGGGAATATTTTCCCCGGCTTTCTTTTTGCCATCCGCCTACATCGGAAAAGGACGGCGGCGTCTGTGCCTTGCCGGAGCCTCCCGGCGGTTTGCTTCATAGTTTTTTTTTCGTTCTTCTTCCTCTTTCTGACGGATACATTCTTCGTCGATCTCATAGACCGCGTTTCCGTCTACCACAAGTCTGTACTTCATTTCCCCGATCTCCTTTTTATCCTACAAAATAAATATATGTCTGAAACCATATTCTGTCATAAAAAACGAAATGGGATCATATACTTTTTATGATAAACAAAAAGAGGTTTCATATGAATGACGAACCCATCCTTACCGAATTTGACGGAATGATCCAAAACGAGCATCACCAGCTTCTAAAAGCGGCCCTGCCCTATATACAGCCTGCCGGTCAGAAACTGATTTCCCTGCTGGTCAAGGTGCAGGAGCTGCGCAATACCTTTCTGCTGTTTCAGGAAACAGAAGGCCCGCTGCATGCCTGCTCTACGGAAAAGCGGAATCTTTCCACTCTGGAAATGCTTTCGGATATCAAACGTTTCTGTCCGAAACGGGATCAGGAAACGATTGATTCCATGCTGAACTTCATCAACATGTACAATCTGTACAATACATACAGCCAGGCCATGTCCGGCATGGACGCCTCCGGCGATCCCGTCAGTCAGCTGAAAAATATGCTGACGCCGGAGCAGCGCAGTCTTTTTGAAAACTACATGTCACAGATGTCCTAAGGTAACGGCACGCGCGCTCGGGAAGCGCACCTGCCAAGTCGTCGGAAGGCATTTAAAGTTTGCTTCGCAAAGCCTTCCTCCTAAGGTAACGGCACGCGCGCTCGGGAAGCGCACC
>CANRGZ010000023.1 GCA_947630295.1 uncultured Lachnospiraceae bacterium
CGAAGCTGGCTGCGGCCGGGAGAAACGCTGGCGCAGGCAGTGGAAGAACTGCTGGCGGCCGGGGTGACCTGTGTGCAGCTGCGGGAAAAGCATGTCACGGATGAAACAATCATTGAGGAAGCGTATGCGCTGCAGGACTGCTGCAGACGGTACCACGTGCCCCTCATTATCAACGACCGGCCGGATCTGGCACTGCAGGTGCAGGCGGACGGCGTGCATGTGGGGCAGTCCGATATGGCGATTGCGGCGGCCCGAAAACTGCTGGGGCCGTCTTATATCATCGGCGGCAGCGCCCACAACGTGGCGGAGGCCCTGGCGGCCCAGGAAGCAGGGGCGGATTACCTGGGCTGCGGCGCGGTGTTCGGAAGCCGGACGAAGCAGAATGTGCAGCCCCTTTCCATTACGGAACTGAAGGCCATCTGCAGCGCGGTATCTATACCGGTAGTGGCCATCGGCGGTATTGATACGGAAAATGTCCTCCGTATCAAAGACACCGGCATCAGCGGGGTGGCCGTGGTCAGCGCCCTGTTTGCGGCAGCGGACAAAAGGGCAGCGGCCAAAGCATTTTTAAAACGGTTTTGATCATACAAAGATATTAAGGTATCGGCACGCGCGCCCTTAGGGCGCACCTGCCAAGACGTCGGAAGGCATTAAAATTTGCTTCGCAAAGCCTTCCTCCTGCGGTAAACCGGGGGCACCACCTTTTATCGCTATATAAAATCAGTGAGTGCGAAGACAGGCATTGTCTGAAGGGAGAGATGGTATGAACACAGCACTGACAATCGCCGGAAGTGATTCCAGCGGAGGCGCCGGCATCCAGGCAGATATCAAGACGATGACTGCCCATGGCATTTACGCCATGAGCGCGATCACCGCCCTGACTGCCCAGAATACGACCGGCGTTTATGGTATTTTTGAAGTCCCACCGGAGTTTCTGGCTGCACAGCTGGATTGCATTTTTACGGATATTGATCCTGACGCGGTGAAAATCGGGATGCTTTCCTCAGGTGCGATTATGCAGGTAACGGCGGAAAAGCTGAAACAGTACAAGGCAAAACACATCGTGCTGGATCCGGTGATGGTATCCACCAGTGGATCTTCGCTGATGGAGGCATCGGCCAGAAACACGCTGTGCGGGGAATTGTTTCCGCTGGCGGAGCTGATCACGCCCAATATTCCGGAGGCGGAACTGCTTCTGGAACAGTCCATTGCAGACGCGGAAGCTATGGAGGAGGCCTGCAAAGCCCTGTATCAAAGGTTTGGCTGTGCGGTACTGCTGAAAGGGGGACACCGCATTAACGATGCAAACGATCTGCTTTGCATAGACGGGACCCTGCAGTGGATTTACGGAGAACGCATTGACAATCCCAATACCCACGGCACCGGCTGTACCTTATCCAGCGCCATTGCCGCCAATCTGGCCGCAGGGCGGGGACTTTCGGAAGCGGTGCGCAGAGCCAAGGCTTACATCAGCGGCGCGCTGGCGGCGCAGCTGGATCTGGGAAAAGGATCCGGCCCGTTAAATCACGCGTTTGCTTTGACGCCTGAATCAAATGATTAGCAATTCATCAAGAAAGGATCAATGGAGGTAAAAGATGAATCAGTATACAACACAAATGGATGCTGCAAGAAAAGGAATTGTAACGCCGCAGATCAAAACCGTGGCGGAAAAGGAACATATGCCGGTGGAACAGCTGATGCGGCTGGTAGCGGAAGGCAAGGTGGCAATCTGCGCAAACAGGCGCCATACCTGCCTGAGCCCGGAGGGTGTGGGCAGCATGCTGCGCACCAAGGTCAATGTGAATCTCGGCGTGTCCAGAGACTGCAAGGATTATGACATTGAGATGCAGAAGGTCATGAGCGCCGTCAATCTGGGAGCGGAAGCCATTATGGATCTATCCAGCCACGGCAATACCCAGCCCTTCCGGCAGAAGCTGACCCGGGAGTGCCCGGTGATGATCGGCACCGTACCGGTGTATGACAGTGTGATCCATTATCAGCGGGATCTGGCAGAGCTGACCGCAAAGGATTTCGTGGACGTGGTGCGGCTGCATGCGGAAGACGGCGTGGATTTTGTGACGCTGCACTGCGGCATCACCCGTAAAACCATCGAGCAGATCCGCAAACATAAACGGAAAATGAATATCGTCAGCCGCGGCGGCAGTCTGGTATTCGCATGGATGAGTATGACCGGGGAGGAAAATCCCTTTTATGAATATTTTGATGAGATTCTGGATATCTGTGAGCAGTATGATGTGACCATTTCCCTGGGCGACGCCTGCCGTCCCGGCTGTCTGGCGGATGCCACGGATGTGTGTCAGATCGAAGAACTGGTACGTTTAGGAGAGCTGACCAAACGGGCCTGGGCCCATAATGTACAGGTGATGGTGGAGGGCCCCGGGCATGTACCCTTAAATCAGGTGGCCGCCAACATGGAAGTGCAGAAGAGTATCTGTATGGGTGCGCCTTTCTATGTACTGGGGCCTTTGGTCACAGACATTGCCCCCGGCTATGATCATATTACATCGGCCATCGGCGGCGCGGTGGCGGCTATGAGCGGCGCGGCATTTCTCTGTTATGTGACGCCTGCGGAGCATCTGGCGCTGCCCAACGTGGAGGATGTGAAGCAGGGCATTATCGCTTCGAAGATTGCGGCCCATGCGGCGGACATCGCCAAGGGCATTCCCCATGCCAGAGACATTGATGATCAGATGGCGGATGCCAGAAGAAATCTGGACTGGGACGCGCAGTTTGCCTGTGCGCTGGATCCGGAGACCGCGAAAAGAATCAGAGACGACCGGCTGCCGGAAGACGATCACAGCGATACCTGCAGCATGTGCGGTAAATTCTGCGCGGTGCGCAGCATGAACAAAGCGCTGGCGGGTGAATATATCGATATCTTATGATGCCGGAAGCAAACATTCGGAACCATCCGAACGGCGTCGTTTGATTTTGAAAGAAAAGGGATGACGGACGGCAGGGCAGCCTGCCGTCTGTTTTATATAAGAGGAAAAAGTATGAAGGAAACGAAGATCCCGCCGCAGCACATCGAAGTGCGGGGCGGCCGGGTACACAATCTGAAAAATATTGATGTGGATATTCCGCTGCATCAGGTGGTAGGCATTGCCGGCGTATCCGGTTCCGGCAAATCGTCCCTGGCGCTGGGTATTCTGTACGCGGAAGGATCCAGAAGATATCTGGAATCCCTCTCAACCTATACCAGGCGCCGGATGACCCAGGCGGAAAAGGCTCAAGTGGATGAGATCCTCTATGTGCCGGCAGCACTGGCCCTGCGCCAACGCCCAGGGGTCCCGGGCATTCGGTCCACTTTCGGCACCGGCACGGAATTGCTGAACAGCCTGCGTCTCATGTTTTCCCGTCTGGCAAATCATCGCTGTCCCAACGGACATTATGCGGCGCCTTCCCTGAATGTGGCGGCGGGACTGGAACTTTGCTGTCCCGTCTGCGGGGTGAAATTTTTTGCGCCTTCCGCGGAAGAACTGGCTTTTAACAGCCAGGGCGCCTGTCCCGACTGTGACGGCACGGGTATGGTGCGGACGGTAGATGAAAGCACGCTGGTGCCGGACGAGTCCCTTTCCATCGATGAGGGGGCGGTGGCGCCGTGGCAGACCCTGATGTGGTCGCTGATGAAAGATATCGCCCGGGAAATGGGGATTCGAACCCATGTCCCTTTCCGGGAATTGAGTGATAAAGAACGGGATCTGGTATTCCATGGTCCCGCGGTAAAGAAACATATTTTATACCAGAACAAAAACAGCGGAACTTCCGGCGATCTGGATTTTACCTACTACAACGCGGTGTATACCGTGGAAAATGCCCTGGCAAAGGTCAAGGATGAAAAGGGTATGAAGCGGGTGGAAAAATTTTTAAAAACCGGTATCTGTCCCGCCTGCGGCGGCAGCCGGCTCTCCGAAGCCGCCCGGGCGCCGAAGCTGAAAGGTATCACGCTGGCAGAAGCCTGTCAGATGTCCCTGGCAGAGCTGGTGGACTGGGTAAAAAGTGTGCCGGATTCTCTGCCGGAGGAGATGCGGCCCATGGCCCAAAGCATCTGTGAATCCTTCTTCGGGGCAGCAAAACGATTGCTGGATCTGGGACTGGACTATCTGACGCTGGATCGTGCGGCATCCACCCTTTCCACGGGAGAACGGCAGCGGATGCAGTTAGCCCGGGCGGTCAGGAACCGTACCACCGGCGTGCTGTATGTACTGGATGAACCCTCCATCGGGCTGCATCCGGCCAATCTGGAAGGCTTAAACGGCGTGATGCAGGATCTTCTGGCGGACGGCAACAGTATCGTGCTGGTGGATCATGAAATTCGCCTGCTGAAACAGGCGGATCATCTGATCGAAATGGGACCCGGCGCCGGATCGGAGGGAGGACGGATTCTGGCCCAGGGAAGCCCGGAAGAACTAAGTATGTGGCCGGACTCCAAAATCGGCGCGTTTTTCAGCGGAAAGAAAAGTATTTACAGCAGACCGGCCCTGGCACCGGAGGAAATGTTTGCCAATGGATGCATCCATTTGTCCACGGAGCAGATCCATACGGTACAGCCTTTGGAAGCGGATTTTCCGAAAGGCAGGCTGATTGCGGTTACCGGCGTCTCCGGCTCCGGAAAGACGACTTTGATTCTGGAAAGCCTGATCCCGGCGCTGGAGGCCAATATCAAAGGGCGCCCGCTCCCGCCCCATGTGAAAGCAGTTACGGCGGAGGGCATCCGGCAGGTGAAGCTCATCGACGCCACGCCCATCGGCATCAACGTCCGCTCCACCGTGGCCACCTATGCGGATGTGCATGACGAGCTGCGCAAGGCCTTTGGCAGAACCCCTGCCGCAAAGGAAAAGGGCTACAAAGCAGGCGATTTCTCTTACAATACAGGGAAACTGCGCTGCCCGGTCTGTGACGGCACAGGCAGTATCAGTCTGGACGTGCAGTTTTTGCCGGATGTGGAGATTCCCTGTCCGGACTGCGGCGGCAGCCGGTATGCAAAGGAAGCAGGCCGCATCCGCCGGGTGCCGAAGAAAGGCGGCAGCGCCAATACGCTGCCGGAACTGATGGATATGAGCGTGTCGGAGGCCCTTGCTGCCTGCGGAGATCTTCCTTTGGTGTCCAGACGGCTGCAGACTCTGAAAGAGCTGGGACTGGGATATCTGACCCTGGGAGAGGAAACCCCCAGTCTGTCCGGCGGAGAGGCGCAGCGGCTGAAGCTGGCGGGAGAACTGGGCAAAGAGCAGGCAGACGCCGTCTTTGTTTTTGACGAACCCACCATCGGACTGCATCCGCTGGATGTGGAACAGCTGCTGGAGGTTTTTCGCCGTCTGATCGATCACGGCGCCACATTAATCGTCATCGAACACGATACGGATGTGATCCGGAACGCGGATTATGTGATCGATATGGGACCCGGCGGCGGGATTTACGGCGGCCGGATCATCGCGAAGGGAACGCCGGAGGAAATCCGTCATACAAAAGAAAGCCTGACCGGAAAATATCTGGAAGGGTTTGCGGGATAAAAATTTTAAAAATTTAAGATAAAACTGCGACCAGTGATGAAAAAAGCGTACTTATCTGACAGGAAGGCAAGTTACGGATGCAATTCGAAATTATACGAAGGAGGTATGGATCATGAAAAAAGTCATATTACCTGTCGCTGTCGCAGGTATGATCGTCATTGGGGTTTTCATACATCATTTTACGGCCAATAAAGTTGACATAAAAACGGATATAGATACGCTGCTGCAGCCATATCAGGAAGTGATTGATAAAATCAATGCAGAATCAGACAGCGACATAGATCTTGTGTTTCCGGAAGAAAACAAAGAACGAATCTATGCTGCCTATAAAGATATGTCAATCTCTGAATTTGAAGAAACGATGAGAGAAGAACGGGACACTTTTTTGCGCGAATATGAGAAAGTGGGTGCGGTACTTTACATTGATGCAACGAAAGGCGCTGGAAATGAAATCTATTATGATGAAAATCACAACAGGATTGAACTGCCTGCAGATGATTCCGCGTCTGACAAGCAGCATGATAATACCGAAAGAAACAGAAAGGAAAACTAAAAGAGGACCGGCCACATGGACGATGAAAGCATTATCGAACTATTCTTTGCGCGAAATGAGAAGGCCATCACGGAAACCGAACACAAATATGGCCGCTTATGCTTTCATATCGCCATGAACATTTTGGGCAATACGGAAGATGCGGAAGAATGCGTCAATGACGCATATCTGGGCGTGTGGAACCGGATTCCGCCCGCCAGGCCGGATAACCTGATGGCATTTCTATGTCAGGTCACAAGATACCTATCTCTCAAAAAACTGGATTACAACAAAGCAAAAAAACGAAGTCCGGATATACTGGTATCTTTTGCGGAACTGGAGAATGTTTTACCGGACAGCCATATCCGGCCTGCGGCAGAGAATGAAGAAATCGCAGAGAAAATCAGTGAATTTCTCCGGCAGGAAAAGGAGGATGCACGAAATGTATTTATCCGGAAATACTGGTTTTTTGATTCCGTCAGGGATATTGCGGCGCGATACGCATTTTCCGAAAGCAAAGTGAAAAACATGCTGTATCACTCCCGCAGCAGGCTGAAAAAGTTTTTGAAGAAGGAAGGTATTGATATATGAAGACGCCGAGAATTGCAGAAGCCCTGAATGATCTGGACAGGGATCTCATTGCCGCAGCAGAGGCGTACAGTCCGTCAAAACCAAAAAGCACAGGGATGCGAACGGCGGGGATTGCGGCCTGTTTTTGCGTTCTTTTATTGTTTGCAGTATTTTGTTTCGATAAAATCAAATCAAAATCGAATACAACCGATTTTTGCATACGCGCAGAAGTGATCGAAGTAACGGACAGCGGGCAGTATCAGCTGAAGGTCCTTGAAGAAGATGATCATTTTGCAAAGGGCAGCCTTGTAGCGATCCGGGCAGCATCAGATAAAGAAGCACAGGACGGGGAAGGCGGGAATATCGCGTCAATCAAGTCTGAATTTCAGTATGAACGCAGGAATGCGGTGTACGAGGCGCTGCAGCCGGGGGATGTGATAGCAGTAACATACACAGATTATGTCAACCAGGATCATGTCAGTGAAATTACGCCGGAGAACATAGAAATGATCCGTTTGGCAACGGAAGGAGCAGAAAAGCAGTAAAAGAATGGATCAAACGTAAGGATTTCATGGAAAATTTACCAGATATGATATATAATATGAGTTACAGGCCGGACATGGAAAACCTGTCGGGCATTTTAGAAGGAAATCATATCTTATGGAGGTAACAAACATGTATCAGTGGACGTTTGATAATCCGGTCAGGGTATTGTTCGGACCGGGCAGACTGCAGGATCTGCACAAAGAAACACTTCCCGGTAAAAAGGCGCTGATCGCCACTTCAAACGGGACATCGACCAAAAAGTACGGCTATCTGGCCAGCGTGGAAAAAGAATTGGATCAGGCAGGCGTGGCCCATGTGCTGTTTGATCAGATCCGTCCCAATCCGACGGATATCAATGTCATGGACGGCGCGAAAATGGTACGGGACAATGGCTGTGATTTTGTCCTGGCGCTGGGCGGCGGTTCGGTGATGGACTGCGCCAAGTGCATTGCCCTGATGGCAGCCAATGAAGGCAATATCTGGGATTACGCATTAAGCGCCGCCGGCGGAAAGAAGATACCGGCGCATCCTGCCATTCCCATTGTCTGCATCACCACCTCGGCAGGCACGGCCAGCGAGGTGGATATCGCTTCCGTTATCACCAATGATGCGACGCAGGAAAAGACCGGTATCTTTTTTGATTCCATGTTTCCCACGCTTTCCATCGTGGACAGCAATCTGATGCTTTCCGTGCCGCCGAAGTTTACGGCTTATCAGGGCATGGACGCCTTTTTCCATGCTTCAGAAACGGTGGTCAACACCAAAGTACATCCCATGGCGGAAATGTTTGCACTGAAGACCATTGAACTGATTGCAAAATATCTGCCGCGGGCCGTGGCAGACGGCAATGACCGGGAAGCACGGGAGATGATGGCCTATGCCAACACCTTTGCCGGTTATTATATGATGTGCGTTTCGCCCCATACCATGGAGCACGTCATGGGCAGCTTTCACAAGGATCTGCCCCATGGCGCAGGCCTCATCGAAATCGCCCATGCATATTACGGCTTCTTTGCGGACCGCAAAGCGGCGGAGGAACCGATGATCAAGATGGCGAAAGCCATGGGCGTGGAACACCCCGCTTCCGGACAGGATTTCATCCGGGCACTGGACCAGCTGATTGAAGATATCGGCTGCGGGGATCTGAAGATGAGCCGGGAAGGCATTACCCTGGAGGAACTGGAACAGTATCCCGCAAAGGTGCATGAAGTGATGGGCGGAGATATTACGGCAGATCCGCTGCCGCTTTCCGACGCGGATTATCTGACGATTTTCCGCAACGCCTACAAATAATAAGAATGACAGGAAAGGGTGTGGCCTGGGTCATGCCCTTTTTCTGGTGTAGTATCGCAATGGAAAGGAAACAGAAAAATGGAAGTGCTTCGCGCAGAAAGCGAATGGCAGAGAGCAGGAGCCTATTCCGTGCGGATTCAGGGAATGAACCGGCAGCATCATATTTCTTTGCGGGAGGAATTTGACGAACACGACAAAGAAGGCACAAAATATATCGTGCTGCTGGACGACGGCTATCCGGTAGCGACCTGCCGGTTTTATGAAACGGCACCGGAAACGGTAACGATAGGCCGCGTGGTGGTTTTGCCGGATTATCGCGGGACCGGCCTTGGCCGTCAGGTGATCCGGGAAGCGGAAGACTGGATCCGGGAGCTGAAATACCGGGAAATCGAGATCGAAAGCAGAACGGAAGCAATCAGGTTTTATGAAAAACTGGGATATCAGATCGTAGACGATACCGTTGTAAAAAGCGGCGTATTTGCCTGCATCCGGATGAACAAAATGCTATGAAAAAAGCGGCGATTCCCTGTGCCTTAGGATCGCCGCCTTTGAAGTATTAATTAGAGAAGCCTGTATGTTTACAGTCTTTTTAAAATTGCAACTCTTTCTTCTGGGGATACACAAAGTGCATCCATGGCCTGTTCTGCGGTAAGTTTCAATGTCTCCATTAAATGCAATACCGCCCCGTACAAAGTATCCAGTTTTTTCTTTTCTCCATATTGTTCTGCATACTTTTCTGCATATGCTTTTGCATATTTTTCAACTGCTTCGCTCATAAGTTTTCGACCGTCCTCCTCCTTAAAATGCTTCACGCCTTTTGCTAATTCAGAAGAATACATGTCTGCTGATTTTTTGCAGCCAAAGTCATGTATCAATTTACCGATAGGATCCGTTCCCTTATAACTGCCATTTACATATATAATGTGCGAGCCATCATCAAACGGATCATCAATTTCCTCAAAATGTCTGTTTATAGTATAAATCGGAATATCATGTCCAAACAAATCTGTCTGGGTAAAAAATACCATATAGGAATCCCGTAATTCTTTAAATTCCTGTCCTTCTTTCAACATTCGGGCATCCATCATACTACTGTTAAATCTGGCTCGGCGTATATGGGCACCTTCTGGATTTTTCTGTACTTCAACATTATAGTATTTTCCCAAAGTGTCTTTTGCCAGGATATCCAGACGAATATTCCGTCCACTCACAATCGGATTTTGAAGTTCTCGCTGGCCCGTGACATTAATGATTATAATATCGTTTCGTTTTAGAATGATTTTTAACAGAAACTCGGTGGCATCTTTATTATCATCAAAAACCATTGCCATCAGATCATCGTCAAACAACGTAAAATCGTCAATAATCTGATCTACGGTTTTTTTATCTTGGAGTAATTCTTCTGGCATTCATTCACCGTCCTTTTTAATATTATTTTAAACAATTGCTGAAAACCATGCCTATCTTTATTATACTGTCCGACCTTTCCATTGTCAAATTCGGCTCTGTTCTTCTGAGTATATTCATTTTCTGTCGTTATCTTGAAGATGCATCTTCTCAGCTGCTTTGATTTATGCTATAACAATAGAAAAATGGAAAAGATATGACGAAAAAGCAGGGTCGTTTTATGAGTTATATACAGTTTTATCCGTCGCCGCTGGGATTGATCGTCATGACCAGTGACGGCAGCCGGCTGACCGGCTTATATTTCGAAAATCAAAAATATTATCCTGCAGACGAGGTATCTTCCGGCAGAACAGAACAGCTTCCGGTTTTTGATATGACGCGCCGCTGGCTGGATCTGTATTTTTCCGGAAAGATTCCGGATTTTCTGCCTGCTTGCGCGCCCCGGGGTACACAGTTTCAGCGTTCTGTCTGGGAAAAGCTGTCCGGCATTGCTTACGGACAGACCTGCACCTACGGCGTCATTGCCGACGAAATCGCCGCGGAACGGGGACTGCAAAAAATGGCCGCCCAGGCGGTTGGCGCCGCAGTCGGCCATAATCCTATCAGTATTATCATCCCCTGTCACCGGGTCATCGGCAGCGACGGCAGCCTGACAGGCTATGCCGGCGGACTGCAGCGCAAAAGCGCGCTGCTGACGCTGGAATATCTCACGATGCATCAGGATTAAGCATGCCTTCATTTTTTTACTTGAAAACGGGCATACAGGCATTTGAAGATTCCTATCGCCAGCAGACCGACAGATACGAAGAATATCACAAGAAAATTATCCGGCAGACGAGAATAGGCACATCCGGCAAAAGGGAGCGCCAATATGAAATACAGGCCCATCAGCACCCGGCTTGCAACTACGGGGTAAGGGAATTTATCCACCAGGTAAAGCAGCGCGATGCAGGCAAAATAGATGAAAAAGAAGCATCTTGAAAACTTAAATTGAAGACAGTCTCCAACAAGGACATACAGAACCCATGCGATGATATAAATCAGGGTAGTGATAAATGTCACGATCGAGTCGGATCTTGAAAGTGTCAGATTTATGTAAAAAGAAAACACAAATAAAAGAAAAAGCGAGATATCCCATGCATAATTTTTTGAGGGGTTCATAACAGGCTCCTTTCTGTGGGGTCAATGGCAGTACAGGTTCCAGAAATCTTCGGTTTCGTCCCTGGAAAACGAGGAAAACAGGCGCCGGTCTTTTGCATCCAGAATCCGGTAATGCTGGGAGACCAGGTTCTGCTGTATGCGGTATCCGTTTTCATCACGCAGGGTCCGCCACCAGACGCGGCCGCCCATGGTGGGTCTGGGCGTCTGTATGGATCCGGTAAAGGCCAGTGCCCGCAGCATATCCGACAGCTCGCCGCCAAAGGCATTCTGCAGTACCTGACTGTCGGAAAACAGTGTGCAAAGTGTCACGGCGCCGCCCCATCCGAGGCTGGCCCGTCCCTTTTCGATTTCCACCAGCGTCTTTTTTGAAATGCCCAGAAGCAACGCCATCTTCTGCTGGGTAAATTCAAATTCCGTGCGAATCAGCTTTTCCAGCTGATCGGTTTCTTTGATAAATGTGGCCCGATCCATGTATATTGTCCTTCATATGAAATCGTTTATTTACATTTAACTCTTACAGTGTAATATTACACTTTTTGGTACAAACTGTCAATTGCTTTTATCAAAAAAAGGAGGAATACAGCCATGAACCAGCGACTGGAACAACAGCTGTCTTTTATTCTGGAAATCGATCAGGAGAAAAATATTTTCCGCCAGACCCATTTATCGGGACACGGAAGAAATGAAAATGACGCGGAGCACGCCTGGCACATGGCGATTATGGCCTATCTTCTGCGGGAGTATGCAAACGAAGACGTGGATATCCTGAAAGTGATGCTGATGTGTCTGATTCATGATGTGGTGGAAATCGACGCGGGAGATACCTATGCCTATGATCCGGAGCTGAGAAAGACGCAGAAGGCTAGAGAGGATGCGGCCAAAGAGCGGATTTATGCGCTGCTGCCGGAGGATCAGCGGCAGATGCTTTGCGGGCTGTTCGATGAGTTTGAGGAAAATCAAACGGCGGAAGCAAAATTTGCCCACGCTATGGACAATCTGCAGCCGCTGCTGCTCAACAACAGCAACGATGGCGGCGACTGGAAGGCGCATCAGGTGTCGGCGGCGCAGGTTTACGGACGGCACCGGATGACGCGGGAAGGGTCCGAAACCCTGTACCAGCTGACCGACCGGATCATTCAGGAAAACATCCGGAAAGGGAATCTGAAGGCGTGAGGGGGTATTCTGTACATAATTTTTCATCCAGCGAAAAATTACAGCAGCGATTCTGAAGATTCTCCCAAGCCTCTCCATTCACAATTGTATGGTAGAGTTTTTTTGCTTGCTTCAAGATAGTTTCTTTGTTGGAATTACACCATGAAAGCTGATTAGACAATAAATTTTTGTAGTCTGTATCAGCCTTCGAATCATCTTCAAAAATTCTTAGTTCAACTTTTTTCAGGCAAGCTGGTTGTACAGGAATCATGTTGTTAAAATTGATTGCACCCCATTTACCACCTTGAATTTTAAGAAAATCGATTTGGTTTTTCATATGTAAATGCTTAGGCTTCGGCGAAGTAAGCGGAGCATAGTACTGAAAGTGATTGACAGAAAAGACGATGCCTACAAAAGGTCGAATAGACTTTTTGTCCATTGTATATGGAACGCACGGATCAGCTTTTCGCAGATAATCACAATATGCCGATTCAACAGTATAAAAAGAAAAATTCATACAAATACTCCTTAAAGGTTAAAGAGCCGGGGTTTTCAACCCGGCCCTTCGCTTTTTCAGCTCCCACTTGTGGTAGGGTACACCGCTTTTTTAGCTCCCACTTGTGGTAGGGTACACCGCTTTTTTAGCTCCCACTTGTGGCAGGGTACTCCGCTTTTTGAGTATCGCTACTCTTATTTATTATTATACGTATGAGCATAATTTATGTCAATGATTTTATTTGTTCATACAATGAATTGCAGAACACAGACCTTTGTGATAGGATAAAACGAAATCGGAAAAGTTGAAAAGGTGATTCATATGCGTTTCTCTTATTGTCCCCACTGCGGACAAAAGCTGATCAAAAAAGAAATCGGAGACGAGGGAAAAATTCCCTTTTGTACCCACTGCAATGTGCCTTTGTGGGACATGTTTACCACGAGCATCATTGCGGCGGTGGTCAATGAAGAAAGGGAAGTGGCGCTGCTGCGGCAGAATTATGTCTCGGCCACAAAGCACGTCTGCATTGCCGGTATTATGAAACCCGGCGAATCGGCGGAAGAAACCGTGGTACGGGAAGTGTGGGAAGAAATCGGGCAGCAGGTCGAAAGTCTGAAGTTTATCAAAAGTTATCCCTATGAGAAAAAAGAAATGCTGATGCTGGGCTTTCAGGCAAAGGTGAAAAAACAGCCGTTGGTACTGTCGCAGGAAGTGGACGACGCCGTCTGGGTGAAATATGCGGATGCCCTGTCTCTTCTGCGGGAGGGCAGTATTGCCTGGCAGCTGGTGCGGCAGGTACTTGAAAATGAAAAACGGGATGAAGCAATGAAATTGGAGGCGTAAAAAATGGAAATGATCATCAGAGCATATGCCCCGGAAGATCTTAAGGATATGATCCGTATCTGGAACGAAGTGGTGGAGGAAGGCGTTGCCTTTCCCCAGGAAGACGATCTGGATGCGGAAAGCGGCGCCGCCTTTTTCGCCTCCCAGACCTATACCGGCGTTGCCGAGATCCATGGAGAAGTGAAGGGCCTGTACATTTTGCATCCCAATAATATCGGCAGATGCGGCCATATCTGCAATGCGAGCTACGCGGTGGCGTCAGAAGCCCGGGGGCTGCACATCGGCGAACAGCTGGTATCAGACAGTTTGAAGCAGGGAAAAGCGCACGGCTTTCGCGTTCTGCAGTTTAATGCGGTGGTAGAGAGCAATACGCACGCGCGGCATCTGTACCGGCGGCTGGGTTTTCAGCAGCTGGGAAACATTCCGGGCGGTTTCCGCATGAAAGACGGGCACTATGAAAACATCTGCCCTTATTATCATACATTGTAGGATTGGTATTCTTCCAGCAAATCCCGGGCCAGATAGGTGTCGCTCATACAGTGTAAATCGGAAACACCGTCTCGAATCAATTCCCTTTCGACCGAGTGATAGAAGAAATCCATTGCATCCCGAATACTGATATGCGCAAGCTCGGCAAATCGCTGTATGACACGGCCATATTTCATATGCAGTAATGTGGGATTTGCGTTCATACTTCAAAACTCCTTTCGAATATCAGGAACTGATCCAAAATTTCCTGCCTTCTGAAACAAATCTGTAAATTGGGTGTTTGCATAGCCAATCGGCCAATGGCTTCGGATTTGCTGATCAGCTGTTCAAAGTAAAGTTCGACTGTATCAAATACACGATCATTGGCTATACCGCCAATGATAATATCATATGTCGGGAAATGATTTCCGGAACGGCATTGCGCAATAAAATCCAGCCATTCATCGGAATAGGTATCAAATTTTTTGACAGAGTATTGTTCCAATGCGGCTTCGTCAAAGTTGTATACGGAAACGACGCCGGAGTTTCCTTTTCGAAGAAATTTTTTACACCAGTTTTGTGCCTGTTGTTCGAGTGGTGTCACATAAAAACCGGGTCCAAAATCAACTTCTTTGCGAGAATGAAAAACATCCGGCCTTTTGATCGGTCTGTCAGAGCCGTGAAATAAGATCATATAGACACCCCTTTTTCCGTCATCAGATCAACCAGATCATTGACAATATAATCTTTCCCCTGCGTGTGAAGCGCATCATAGCAGGGAATGATATAACCATCCAGAATATCGCTTTGCTTCGTAAATGCATCATAGATAACAGATGCATCGACGTGCAGGCGTACAGCGACATTTTCAATGCAAAATACAGCGAATTGCAGTTTTTCTCCGGAATAATCTTCGGATGCCGCAATATCCATGTCCTGCAGATTCACTGCGCCCCATTTTTTTTCATCATTCATATTGATACGGTTCCTCTCTGATCACTGAATCCATGGTATCATAAAAAATGAAGTATCTCAAGACGATTTCCTTTCAGTAATGAAGATCGGAGACGCCGTCCCTTAACTGTGTTTTCGCATGTATTCCACGGTTTTGTAAAGGATATCCGATTGATACAGCTGGGTCAGATGCCCTGCAAAATCCAGGTGATACCGCGCCTGCAGATCCTGCAGCAGCGCTGCCAGTTCGGTTTCCCGCTGCTGTTTTTTGTCGTTTAAAAAATCATCCAATGTCAGCTGCCGGCATTCTTCGCCGGACAGATTGTAAATGCCGACGCCGATCAGGCGCACCGGGCGTTTTTCTACATGATCCAGCAGTCTGACCGCCTCCCGTCGGATCATCACAGCAGAATTACAGTCTGCAGTCAGCCGGGAGCGGGTAATTCCCTTCATGTCAAAATAGGTAAGTTTCAGTGTGACCCCGTTTCCATATAGATGATAACGCTTTGCTCTGTGCTCCACACAGAGCGCCAGCAGCGTCAGCACATCTTTCAAAAGGGTGTCGTTGTTCACATCTTCCTGAAATGTGACTTCCCGGCTGATGGATTTTGCATCCTGCGGGCGATAAGGCGTCACCTTTCGGTTGTCTATGCCGAAGGCAAGATCGCAAATCCATTTCCCCTGTTTTCCCAGCAGCCGGATGACCGTATCTTTCTTTTCCCGAAGATCCCGGACGGTACGAATACCGGAAGCGTACAGCTTTTCCGCCGTCATTTCCCCCACGGTATACAGGGAGCGTACATCCCGGTCCAGCATCAGATTTACAAAGTCCTGCGGCGTCGGAATTTCAAAATAGCCGTCGGGCTTTTTTTCTTCGCTGGCGGTCTTGGCCGCCGTTTTGGAATAAGCCACGCCGACGGAGCAGGTCAGGCCCAGCTCGGCTTTGATGCGCTGCTTGATGGTCATGGCAATTTCCCTGGCGCCTTCCATGGATTTTGCCTGTTCGGTGACGTCCAGATAGGCTTCGTCCAGTGCAATGGCTTCGGCGGCGGAAGCATAGGTGTTCCAGATCTCATGCAGCCGGGCGGAGACGGCTTTGTATTTGTCCATATTCGGATGCATGTAGATGCCGTTGGGGCAGCGCCGATAGGCTTCCTTGATATTCATGGCGGAGTGGACGCCGTACTTGCGCGCTTCATAGCTGCAGGTGGCCACCACACCCCGTTCCTGGGGCAGCGAGCCGATGATCAGCGGTTTTCCGCGTAAGGAGGGGTTGTCCCGCGTCTCCACGGAAGCGAAAAACGCATCCATATCTACATGAATAATGATTTGCGCCATGGTCTGCATCCTCTTTACGTACTTAATCATGGGAAACTGCCGAAGTCAGAAGCTTCGGCCGTTCGCTTTCGTTATCTGAAAAATTATATATCATTCATGGGAACTTGGCAACATAGAGGAACAATACGGAGCACTGAAAATGTTTTGGAAAAAGCAGGTTTCCATGATAAATGAAAAAGGCACTGTCCTGATATTATCCGGCATTTTACTACTATGCAAAAAAAGATTAATTTTGTATAATGAAATCAAAACATGATATGATACAGGGGAGGTTATGCGTAATGTTCAGAAAAATACTGACTTTTTTACTGATGCTGTGCCTGTCTGCGGGTGGAATCAGTACATGTACTGTTTCTGCAGATGATGGCAGGTATGAAATCGATGTCAATCAGACATTAAAAACCACAAGGACGGAATCAGCTTTTCATCCGGGGTTCCTTTCCGTCTGCGGTTATGCCAAAGGCAATGTTAAGGATCGGACGGAATATATCGGAACCCCTTACTACAGAACCGTCAGCAGCGGAGATGAATTTGTTCAGGCACTGGCAGATGCCAGAGAGGGTAAGGTAAAAGTGATTGAGGTCACCGACGACATTAATCTGGGATACTATGAGTTATCCGAAGAAACCAGAAAACTGCCCGGTGTTGACAAGTATGAGGATCCCACGGCCGGAATTACAAATCCGACCATCCTGCAGTCCGGTGTGACCAAACTGTCGATTGATGACACAGATGGACTGACCGTTTTTTCAAAATCCGGAAACTGCATCCGTCATACGGAAATCAAGCTGCAGTATACCAGCAAGGATATTATTTTCCGAAATCTGGAATTTGATGATATGTGGCAGTGGGATGAAGCAGGAAATCACAAAGAAGTGGGTTGGTCGTTTTTTAAGATCAATGGCGCAAAAAATGTCTGGATTGATCACTGCACCTTTTCTTTTGCAGCAGACGCATTGATTGATCTGGAAAATGCTTCTTCCGGCGTTACGTATTCCTGGTGCAGATTTGGAAAGGCAGCCGAAGCGGCACAGCCTTATGAACCGGTATATAAAACGGTGACTTATATGGAATATCTGTATCAGCATGGGCAGGCAAAAGCATCCGGCAGATATGCCAAAATGAGAAATGAAGGGGGCCACTCCTGAATTGCTGATGCAGTATGAAAAGTTTCATTCAAAATGTTTCGGCGTGGGGAATGAAAAGCAGTTTAAGGATATGGGAAGCGGCTCGATGCCGGAGGATTCCGCACAGCGGGTCAGACTGACGATGGCATATAATTATCTGACCAATGTGGGACAGCGAATTCCAAGATTGAGTGTCGGAAGAGCGCATTTGTTCAATCTGTATATTGACAATATGAGCCATGCGGAACTCAAAAAAAATAATAAAAGTCTTGCAGACGGCGGTTTGAATGCGAATCAGTGTATTGATGTACATACTTCCGGATCCTGTGCTGCGGATACCTGTGTGTTTTATGGCGTGGACAAACCGGCAGTTGGCCGGGAATATCAGGGCGAATATGGCGGGACAGGTCTGGCAGCGGATCCGGTGCTTTCCCATTGCTGGAGGGATGCGAAAAACAGAGAATTGATCATTCATTCCAGTGTTACGACAACTTCCGGAGAGAGTTATACCGGTAGCAGTTGGGATAATCAGGGAGAGAATCCGCTGATTGACTCTTCCTATTGGAAGATAGACAGCGGGCAGACGGTTTCAGGTACACCAAAATCTACCATCGGAAACTGGGCGTGGGCAAGTAATATCGTCGGTGTGGAGGACATGTCCAGGGGAAATCCCCCTGCGGAGCCCTTTGTATTTGAAGATGATACGGATGCAACACTGGGTTATGATTATCAGGTTGTGCCGTTAGAAGATGTAAAAAATGTTGTAACAAAGTATTCGGGGGCGTATACCTATGATCTGGAAGCCAGGGACTGGCTGCGTGTGACGTATAGCGCAGAAGAATCGATACAGCCGGTTCCAACGGATCAGGAGGTATTGGCAGAGCGCATTCATATCCGGGAAGAAGATCAGACAGTAGCCGTGGATACATGTCTTCAGCTGAATGCGGATGTCAAGCCCGGTAATGTAAGCAACCGAAATGTGACTTGGACTTCTTCCAATCCGGAAATCATGGAAGTCAAAGACAGTGGTCTGGTAATCGTTCATGGCCGTGGTGAGGCAGTTGTGACCGCTGTTGCCCAGGATGGCAGCGGCGCATCGGATGAAATACGGCTGCAATCGAAAATCGCGGTGGAAAAAATCAGAATCAGTCCATCATCGAAAACCATAAGCGCAGGAGACAATCTGCAGATGACGGCGCAGGTGATTCCGGAAAATGCAGACAATCAGACGTTGCTGTGGAGTTCTTCCAATCCGTCAGTGGCAAATGTGGATGAAAACGGTCTTGTAACTGCCTTGAAAAAAGGAACGGTCAACATTACCTGTAAGTTGGAGGATGACCCGAAAATAAGCGTAACTGCACGAATTACTGTAAAAGAGGCAAGTCAGAGCCCGGAACCGTCCGAGAGTGCGGCACCTGATTATCGTACAGGAGATCCGAATATGGACGGTAAGATTACCGCAGAGGATGCATTGTATGTCTTGCAGGCGGCAGCAAAACTGATCCAGCCATCCAATCAGCAGTATTCACTTGCAGATACGGATCGGGATGGTGCATTAACAGCAGAGGACGCTCTGCAGATATTAAAATACGCGGCAAAATTGATAGATACGCTGTAGAGGAAACAAAGAAGTCAAAAAGGAGGATTGGCACATGAAAAAGAAGATATCAGCTGTTATCCTCGTCATTGTACTGGCGCTTATCGGATGTCTGCACCAGGATTTATTCCTGCACAGATCCATAAGCCCGGCAGATTCGATGATGGATGCAGAAGCTGCGGAGCAGACAGGACAAAACGGCAAAGCTGCAGATGGTCTGCTGGATATGAATGCACTGACCGGGTTTGCTGCCACAGACGGCAGCGGCAAACAGACCCTTCCGGGCGGTGTCACCGGCGGCAATGCCGGCGAGCTGGTTACAGTCACAACAGACACGGCGTTTGTCAAGGCCGTGAGTGACGACACGCCCCGGGTGGTTATTGTGTCAGGACGTGTACGTGCCATATCCTCCAGTGGAGGCGCCATTAACATCGGCAGTAATAAGACCATTGTGGGAATCGACAAAGATGCCACATTAAAAGGTGGTCTGAATATCAGCGATGAAAGCAACATTATTATCAGCAATCTCACCATCGAAGGCGGTTATGGAGAAAAGAATACGCCGGATGACTGTATCAACATACAGGGCAGTCATCATGTCTGGCTCAATCACCTGAACACCCATGACGCTTCCGACGGAAATATTGATATTAAGCTGGGATCCAATTACATTACGGTGTCCTGGTGTAAGATTTGGTATAAGAACTCGAAGAATGATCACCGCCTTTCCTGCCTGGTGGGATCCGGCGCAGGGGATCACGATGACACGGACTACGGGCGCCTGAAGGTCACTTTCCACCATAACTGGTTCTCGGACTTCTGCAAGGAACGGATGCCGCGTGTCATGTATGGTATGGGCCATATTTACAACAATTATTACAGCTGTAAAGGCAACGATTATTGTATCGGCGTAGGTTGTTACGGAACCGTGCTGGTTGAGAATAATTATTTTAAAGATGTAAAGAATCCGCACCAATTCTCTTATGCGGATCAGACCTATCCCTGCGCCATTACGGCCCGGGGAAACGAGTATGATAATACGTCCGGTAAAAAGGAAACGGGACAGCATCCGAAAGCATCGTCACCGGCTGCGTCCTTTGATCAGGCGCCCTATCCTTATCTGCTGGATGATGCAAAAACCATTCCTGATCTCGTGCAGAAATATGCGGGACCTCAGGACATAGATCCGAACGCCACGCCGGTTCCCACGGCAGAACCTCTGCCGTCGGTAGAGCCCACGGCGATACCGACGTCGCAGCCCACCCTGAAGCCGACGGCCACGCCGAAGCCCCATGCCACGGATGCGGCGCCGAAAAAGGTGGATGACAGCGAACAGGGAAAAGTATGGGAGCTACAGGGACAGAATTCTGACAAAACCAACGGCGAGGCAGTGGTAAAAAATCCGCTGGCGGGCATGGATTTGTCGGAAACGCCGTCATATTCCGGCAAATATCCGGTTTGGAAAAAGGGCGCAACCATTACCTATTGGGAGTATATCCCCTCCAAGGTCAGCGCGGAAGGCGTGGCACTTTCCTTTACGGGAACCCATCGGGCTGTGAAAGATCACGACTGGCCTTTATATGTGGAGCAGGAGCCGGGGTATGAGCACCGTTTTGAGGATAATGGCGGGACATACAGCCTGGTGCGGGAAGGAGATGTGCACAGCGGCCTGCAGATCAGTACCTTCGGCAGTATCGGTTTTTCCGAGGACGACTGCGTATCCGGCTGGAACGTCAACAATTATTCCAATGAATACGGGCAGCAACTGGAGTTTCAGCAAAAGAATTACTATTATATATTTGCGAATAAAAGCGGTACCACAAACCCGCTGGTATCGAAAAAAGGCGCATGGCATTTTGTGGCGCTGGTGATTCAGAATGACGGCATAGATACCTATATCGATGGGACAAAGACTACGAACAGCCAGTATAATGTGTGGGGCAATGGCACCAGCATTGATAAATCGGGCATGTATGTTGGTGGTCAGGCTTTCAATCTCGGGTATGGCTGGAAAGAAAAATATCGGGCCGATCATACGTCGGACACCTTCAGCCATGGGATCCTGCTGCTGGATTTCCTGACCGATGAGAATACCAGACTGAGCATCGGCGGAAAGGCCGGCCTTTGGGAAACCCTTGCCATGAATGATTTTACAACACCGAAAGGAATCCGGATCAGTGATGTCAGCGGATATGGTCAGATATTGACAACGCAGCAGATCAAAGATCTGATGCAGGGAACAGAACCGGATGTGCCGCCTGTACCTACAAAATCACCGGAACCGGCAGAAAGTGAAACACCGGTACCGTCAGAAAGTGAAGTACCTGCGGAAAGCGAAACACCGAAACCGGGAGAAAGTGAAACACCGAAACCGGGAGAAAGTGAAACACCGAAACCAGGGGAAAATGAAACACCGGCACCGGCGTACCGCGTTGGAGATCCGGATATGGACGGGAAGATTACCGCAGAAGATGCGTTGTTTGTCTTGCAGGCGGCAGCAAAACTGCTGCAGCCATCCGATCAGCAGCGTTCACTTGCAGACGCAGATCGGGATGGAAAATTAACAGCAGAGGACGCTCTGCAGATCTTAAAATACGCGGCAAAATTGATAGATACGTTGTAGAGGAAACAAAAGAGCCGGGGGAAGATCTCTCGGCTCTAAGATTTTTTTACATGGTGAAGTGAAAAGTTAACTTCCACTTCTAAAGCCTCCGGCAAAAAAGTTGACGTTAGTGTTGCAGGAAAGGATAT
>CANRGZ010000024.1 GCA_947630295.1 uncultured Lachnospiraceae bacterium
CGTCAAGGCACCGAAGACTTTTGAAAACGGATGTGTGCTTCGGAAACTGTTTCCGTTTACGGCGCCGGTTCCGGTACTTCGCAAGACACGCTCCGTGGGTGTGGGCGACCGTCTGGGAATCGCAGCGCCCGGTCATATCCGGGTATTCAACAAGTATGACGCGTATCCGGTATTTGCACAGCAGTCCATCAGGGAGCTGAATCTCACCAACCGTACCTATGAGGACGTACTGGACAGCGCCAGCTTCTATGTATTCCGTGACGGTTATAAGGATGGTTTCGGCGCGGACGGCGATCATCTGAAAAAGCCGGAGGATGTGGAATACGCGCTTTCCCTGGGATTTACGATGATTACGCTGGACTGCAGCGATCATATCAGAAATGACGTAGACGCCATGTCCAAAGAAGAAGTGGACGCGGCGCTGACGCTGAGCGAAGAGGAAAAATCCCGTTATCTGGGCAAAAAATTTGAGATCGGAAACGGCGTTGTTCTGGAATTTACGGAGGAAGAATTAAAACGCAATATCCTGATCTATAAAGAAGCCGTAGACTTTGCGGTACATATTTACAGGACCTGTTTCAAAAACGGGGAAGTCAATGCGGATTTTGAAATCTCCATCGACGAGACGGAAACCCCGACCAAGCCTTCGCAGCATTTCTATGTTGCGTCGGAGCTGACCAGGCAGGGAGTAAAGATCGCGACTATGGCGCCCCGGTTCTGCGGGGAATTCCAGAAGGGCATCGATTATATCGGCGATCTGGCGCAGTTCGAGCAGGAACTGAAGGTACACGCCGCCATCGCAGAGCATTTCGGATACAAGCTGTCCATTCATTCCGGATCAGACAAGTTCTCTACCTTCAAGCTGATCGGAAAATATACGAAGGGCAGATTCCATCTCAAGACCGCCGGCACCAACTGGCTGGAGGCTATGCGCGCCGCGGCGGCGACGGATCCCGCGCTGTACCGGGCAGTACATAAATATGCGCTGACCATGTTTGAGGAAGCGAAAAAATTCTATCATGTTACCACCGACCTTTCCAAAATTCCGGATGTGGACACCCTTTCGGATGCGGAACTGGTGGATCTGTTCAAACAGAACGACGCCCGCCAGCTGATCCATATCACCTACGGATTTATTCTGAACGCAAAGGACGAGCAGGGCAAATTCCTGTTCCGGGATCGTCTGTATCAGATATGGAGAGACGAGGAAGACGTCTATGCGTCCATGCTGGAAGCCCACATCGGCAGGCATCTGGCCCTTCTTTATGAAGGCTTCGGTCAGTAAACGCAGGGCGAAGCATAAGACAAGCCGCCGGTGCGTTATATTACACAAGAAACAATGAGCAATGGAGGAGATTGTATGCAGATAAAAAAAGATTATAAGTATGCGCTTGTAGTTCCCACCAGTATGGGTGTGCGTATCACCCCGCTGTTTCGGCAGCCGGTACATATCAGCGACACCTTTCGTATGCAGGCGACCAGCGCGGAAACCAATGTAGCCAGCATTTCTTCCGGACTGGGACTTCCGGTCAAGGTACTGACCACCTTCGTCAAGGACAGCCCCATTTCCCAGCTGATCAAAGGAGATCTGCGCAGAAGAAATATGGATTATGAAGGCAAAGAAGTGGAGCAGGGCAGCCCCTGGGGCTACCGGCACCAGTTCAATATCGCGGACAGCGGCTTCGGCCTGCGGGCGCCCCGTGTGACCAACGACCGTGCGGGCGAGGTCGGAAGAACCTTAAATATCAAGGATTTTGACGTGGATCGTATTTTCGGAGAAGAGGGCGTGGGTATCCTGCATCTGTCCGGCCTGATCGCGGCCCTGTCTCCGGACACCGGCGTGTTCTGTCTGGAACTGGCCAGAGCTGCCAAAAAATACGGCACAAAGATTTCCTTTGATCTGAATTACCGCGCGTCCTTCTGGAAGGGCAGAGAAGAGGAGCTGGCGGCGATTTTCTCGGAAATCGCAGGGGTTTCGGATATCCTGATCGGCAATGAGGAAGACTTCCAGCTGTGCTTAGGCATTCAGGGACCGGAGGCCGGCGGCAAGGACATCGGCGCGAAGATCGAAAGCTTCAAGAGCATGATCATGAATGTAAAGAAGGCATATCCCAATGCTTCTGTATTTGCAAATACACTGCGTCAGGTGGTCAGCGCCAACGAGCATCTCTGGGGCGCGCTGGTATTGAACGGCGACGACTGGACCGTGATCGATCCCAGACCCATTCAGGTGGTGGACCGTATCGGCGGCGGCGACGGCTTTGTAGGCGGTCTTCTTTACGGCTTCCTGAAAGGCTGGGAAGCGGAAAAATGCGCGCAGTTCGGCTGGGCCAGCGGCGCGTTTGTGGCAACCCTTCTGGATGATTTCGGCCTGGCTGCGGATGAGGAGCAGATCTGGAGCATCTGGGAAGGCAATGCAAGGGTAAAACGATAAAAAAGAGTCAGGAGGAAAGTATGAAAAAAGCAGACATCGGGTTGATCGGACTTGCGGTTATGGGTGAAAACCTGGTTATGAATATGGAGTCGAAAGGCTTTACCGTTGCCGTATTCAACCGTACTACATCAAAAGTAACAAAATTTATAGAGGGACGCGCCAAAGGCAAAAACATCATCGGCACCTACTCTCTGCAGGAACTGGTGGACAATCTGGAAAAACCCAGAAAAGTCATGATGATGGTAAAAGCCGGACAGCCGGTAGATGATTTTATCGATATGCTGATTCCGTATCTGGAGCCGGGCGATATCATTATCGACGGCGGCAATTCCCATTTCCCTGATACAGCCAGAAGAACCGCCTATGTAGAGAGCAAGGGACTGCTTTACATCGGCTGCGGCGTATCCGGCGGCGAAGAAGGCGCCCTGAACGGTCCTTCTCTGATGCCCGGCGGCACGCCGGAGGCCTGGGAAGCGGTACAGCCGATTTTCCAGAGCATCTGCGCCCATGTGGAAGACGGATCGCCCTGCTGTGACTGGGTCGGCGAAAACGGCGCAGGCCACTTTGTAAAAATGGTACATAACGGCATCGAATACGGCGATATGCAGCTGATCTGCGAGGCGTATCAGCTGATGCGTGATATTCTGGGACTTTCCGCAGACGAAATGCATGACATTTTCGCGGAATGGAACAAGACCGAACTGGACAGCTATCTCATCGAGATCACCAGAGACATTCTGGCGGTAAAGGATACCGACGGAAAGCCCCTGGTTGACAAGATTCTGGATACGGCAGGCCAGAAGGGTACCGGCAAATGGACCGGCATTGCTTCTATGGATGAGGGCGTTCCGCTGACACTGATCGGCGAGGCGGTTTATTCCAGATGCCTGTCTGCCATGAAAGAAGAACGTGTGCACGCTTCCAGGGTTTATGCAAAGACCCCGGTGACATTTAATGGAGACAAGGAAGCCTTTATCGAAGATATCCGCAAAGCGCTGTTCGCTTCCAAGATCGTTTCCTACGCCCAGGGCTATACCCTGATGCGTTCCGCCGCCAATACCTACGGCTGGAACTTAAACTACGGCGGCATTGCCCTGATGTGGAGAGGCGGCTGCATTATCCGCAGCGTCTTCCTGGGCAAGATCAAGGAAGCCTATGACAATGATCCGGGCCTGACCAACCTGTTGCTGGATCCTTATTTCAAGGGCAAAATGGAAACCCTGACCGACAGCTGGAGAAGGGTCATCGCCACAGCAGTGACCAACGGCGTTCCCACACCGGCCATGAGTTCCGCCCTGAATTATTTCGACGGCTACAAGACCGAATGCCTGCCGGCCAACCTGCTGCAGGCACAGCGTGACTATTTCGGCGCGCACACCTATGAGAGACTGGATTCCCCGAGAGGAGAATTTTTCCACACCAACTGGACCGGCCACGGCGGAGATACCGCATCTTCGACCTATACGGTTTAATCCGGCCACAGCCTGATCCGACGACATGGCAGGTGCGCTCTTTAAGCGCGCGTGCCGCTTAATAGGAGGAATGATGAAAATGAAATTATCATATAAACCTGATCTGGCAGGAAAAGTTGCAGTTGTTACCGGCGGCGCGGGCATTTTGTGCGGCGCGTTTGCCAAGGTCATCGCAGCCTGCGGCGCAAAAGTAGCGATTCTTGATCTTTCCGAGGAAAACGCGCAGCGCGTAGTGGAAGAAATCCGCGCAGAGGGCGGCGAGGCCATGGCGGTCGGCACCAATGTACTGGAAAAGGACAGCTTAAAGGCAGCCCATGAGGCCATCAGGAAAGCCTACGGCCCCTGCGACATCCTGATCAACGGCGCAGGCGGCAATAATCCCAGAGCCACTACGGACGATGAGTTTTTTGATCCGGCGACCCTGGCGGACGCCGAAAAGAAGAGCTTTTTCGATCTGGACCCGGCAGGCGTCAGCTTTGTGTTCGGACTGAACTTTACCGGCACGCTGCTGCCCACCCAGGAATTTGCACTGGATATGATTGAAAATCCGGGTGCGGTGATCTTAAACGTCAGCTCCATGAACGCTTTCACGCCGCTGACCAAGATCCCGGCATACTCTGCAGCCAAAGCGGCGATTTCCAATTTCACCCAGTGGCTGGCAGTACATTTCGCAAAGACCGGCATTCGTGTCAACGCCATTGCACCGGGATTCTTCTCCACGGCGCAGAACAAGGCGCTGCTCTGGAATCCGGACGGCTCGCCTACGGCCAGAACCCATAAGATCTTAAGCCAGACCCCTATGGGACGTTTCGGCGAACCGGAAGAACTGCTGGGCACCCTGATGTGGCTGCTGGACAATGAAGCATCCGGCTTTGTGACCGGCGTAGTAGTACCGGTAGACGGCGGATTCAGCGCATATTCGGGCGTATAAATACAGAACAATTTACGGGAGCGGTCTTTTTTGGCAAAGGGCCGCTCTCCTTTCAGCTGAGCAAGGAGAAAAGATGGATATTTTTATTACGGAAAAAGGAAAAGAGGGTCTGTCTGCAGAGAAAATCAAATCGGCCGTGCTTGCGTCTCTGGAGGGCAGAAGTTTAAAAAAGGTATTGTTGATTCCGCCGGATTTTACCAGATATCATTCCAATGCCGGATTGATTACCAATACTTATTATCATGCGCTGAAGGACAGCTGTGAAGTGGATATTCTGCCGGCGCTGGGGACCCACGAAGCCATGACAAAAGAGCAGTGCGCGGAAATGTACGGGGACATTCCCTTTGAGAAGTTTATTTATCATAACTGGCGCACGGACGTGGTCAACATCGGCACGGTTCCGGCGGAATTTCTGACGGAGATCACGGAAGGCCTCTGGAATGATCCGGTCAGCGTGGAGGTCAACAAACGCATTATGGATCCTTCCTATGATCTGATCATTTCCATCGGACAGGTGGTGCCCCATGAAGTGATCGGTATGGCCAATCATTCCAAAAACCTGTTTGTAGGCTGCGGCGGGTCCGATATGATCAACAAATCCCACATGGTGGGCGCGGTCTATGGCATGGAACGCATGATGGGCAAGGATTTTACGCCGGTGCGCCGGATCTTTGATTACGGTCTGGAGCATTTCTTAAAAGACCGGCCGATCCTGTTTGTGCTCACCGTAACCACGGCGCCGGGGGGCAAGATCCACACCCACGGGCTTTTCATCGGAGAGAAGAGAAACGCACTGGAAGCGGCGATTTCACTGGCCCAGAAATGCAATATCGATTTTGTGGAAAAAGGCATCAAAAAATGCGTGGTATATCTGGACCCGAAGGAGTTCAAGAGCACATGGCTGGGCAACAAGGCGGTTTACCGGACCCGTATGGCCATTGCCGACGGCGGCGAGCTGATTGTGCTGGCGCCCGGCATCACGAAATTCGGCGAGGACGCAACCAACGACCAGCTGATCCGCAAGTATGGCTACTGCGGCAGGCTGAAAGTGCTGGAGCTGTTTAAGGAAAACGCCGATCTGCAGGAAAACATGGGTACGGCGGCGCATCTGATTCACGGGTCTTCTGACGGACGGTTTTCCATCACCTACGCGGTAAAGGACATCAGCAAGGAAGAAATCGAAAGCGTGCATTTCAAAGCGGCCGACTATGACGAGATGACGAAAATCTACGATCCGAAGAAGCTGGCTTACGGCTGGAATATCATGGAAAACGGCGAAGAAATCTACTTCATTCCCAATCCCGCCCTGGGACTGTGGATCGATCAGACGAGATTTTAAAAACGAAACAAGGCATACAGAAAGGGCATCTGCGCAGGAGGAAACCCACGCGGATGCCCTTTTTGTTCATAGTTGTTTTTTATTTGCCCTGATAAAATTCCTCCACCGCATCAAAGAACGCGTGGATATTTTCCCATTTGGACATGGGCGGCACATCGCAGCCGGTGGAAATACCGAAGTTGGGGTATTGGCAGCACTCGCTCATGACCGCTTTGGTAGCTTCTTTCACAGATTCCGGCGTGCCGTTGCGCAGCTGCCCGGCGGGATCTACATTGCCGAAGGCAATGCGGTCGGCCGGAATGTGGGGCATCATATCCGCCATGCGGATGGCGTTGCCGAAATGGAAGGCTTTTGCGCCGGTATCAATGATGGAGTCGATCATCTGTACGGTGGCGTTGCCGCAGTTGTGGTAAACCACCAGGAAGGAATCATCCTGTACGGCCTCTACGATTTTTTTCACATAAGGCGCGGAAAATTCCGCCGCCAGAGAGGGACTCAACAGTCCGGCCAGAGGTTCTGCCATGACGATGCCGTCTGCACCTGCCTCTTTGTAGGCCTTCGCATAGTCGATCAGGAAGGTTGTGACCTTGTCCAGCAGCGTCTCCACCATATCCGGTTCCTCATAGCAGTAAATCATGGCTTCCGTGACTTCCATCAGACGGCCTGCCAGAGAGAAAGGCCCGATAATGCCGGCGAAGACCGGACGGTCGGTGATCAGCGCGCAGGCTTTTTTGATGGCTTCGATGTAAATGCCGGTTCTGCCGGAACCGACGGCAGGAATTTCCAGTGCGTCCGCTTCTTCTTCGGAAGAAACGATACTGCCCACTACGGTGGGAACCTCATCGTCGGAAACATGGATCGTGGAGCCGAAGCATTCAGCTTCAATGGAAAGATCCATCAGGCTCACCGATGCGGCGGTGGGGACTTCGTCCGCCACCAGCTTCATGCCCTGGGCCTGGTAGTCGGCGCTGGAAATCAGCTCTTTGACCGTGATACCCATCTTGGAGATGGCAGGAAAGGAAAGTACCGGAAAGGCTTTCTTTTTGGGTTCGGCGATCATATCCGCCACCCATTTTGTCATATTTCTGTTCATGTGATAACCTCCGCCTGAAAAATTTAAAAATTTTTTTAAAAATTTACTTGTAATTATGAATAAATATTGGTATTTTTTGAAGGGACGATAAATAGATTTATCCCAATCAAAACCTATTGTAACACAGGATTTTAAAAAAGTCACCCAAAAACAGGAAAATTCATGCAGGTTCGTAAAAGAACACGAAATGCAAATGAAAAATATATAAATGATAAGGAGAGCATGGGTATGTCATTGATACAGGAAATTTCCGAATTTCTGCAGAAGGGCAGAGCAAAAAATGTAAAAACGCTGGTACAGCAGGCGCTGGACGAGGGCATGGATCCCAAGGAGATCTTAAACGACGGACTGCTGGGCGGCATGATGATCATCGGCGATAAATTCAAGAAAAATGAAGTCTTTGTTCCGGAAGTCCTGGTTGCGGCCAGGGCTATGAACGCCGGCCTTTCCATTCTGGAGCCGGAGCTGGTGAAGGTGGGCAACGAACCCATCGGCCGGGTGGTTATCGGTACAGTCAAAGGCGATCTGCATGACATCGGCAAAAATATTGTCAGCATGATGATCAAAGGCGCCGGATTTGAGATTTATGATATCGGCGTAGACGCGGATGCGGATAAATTCATTGACAAGGCGGAGGAAGTCGGCGCGGACATCATCGCCATGAGCGCGCTGCTGACCACGACGATGCCGGCCATGAAGGAAGTCATCGACCGTTTGGAAGAACGCGGTCTGCGGGACAAATACATTGTTATGGTAGGCGGCGCGCCGGTGAACCAGAGCTTTGCGGATCAGATCGGCGCGGACTATTATACCGAGGACGCCACCAGCGCAGCCAACAAGGCAAAAGAGATTATGACAAAGTAAAAAGAATCCATAACCTGACAGGAAGGATGAAAAGCCCCGTTTCCGTCTCCGGCGGAAATGGGGTTATTGTTTGACCATGAAAGAAACGAAACGCAATTTGAAAAATCTGAAGGGTAATCTGATTTTGCTGCTGGCAGCCTTTATCTGGGGCTTTGCCTTCGTGGCGCAGGATCAGGCGGCGGAAGCGGTGGAACCTTTCACCCTGAACGGCATCCGGTTTATCATCGGCGCACTGGTGCTGCTGCCCTTTATCCTGGCCGGTGCAAAAAGAAATCAGAAGCCTTTGTTTGCAAAAACAAAAGAAAACAAAACCCTGCTGAAGGCAGGCGTCCTCTGCGGCGTCCTGCTTTGCATCGCGGTGAATTTCCAGCAGTTCGGCATCGCCATCTATCCGGCCGAGGCGGCGGCCTCCGGCAGAAGCGGTTTTATTACCGCCCTGTACGTGATTCTGGTGCCGCTGTTTGGGCTGTTTCAGAAAAAACGGACCGGCGCGGGCCTTTGGATCAGCGTGCTGATGGCGGTGGGCGGCATGTATCTGCTGTGCTTCGGGCAGGGGGTTTCCGGTATTTATCCGGGAGATATCATCGTCGTCTGCTGCGCGGTGGCTTTCAGCTTTCAGATTCTGTGTATCGACCGGTACGGCGACGCCCTGGACAGCATCCGGCTTTCCGCGCTGCAGTTTACCGTCTGTGGGATTTTGTCGCTGGTGCTGATGGCCATCTTTGATCATCCCGTATGGACAGACATTCTCTCTGCATGGAAACCCATTCTCTATACCGGCGTGCTTTCCAGCGGCATTGCCTATACGCTGCAGATCCTGGGACAGAAATACGCCGAAAATCCGGCGGTGGCTTCCATTATCATGAGTCTGGAATCCGTGTTTGCCGCCATCGGCGGCGCGCTGATTCTGCATGAGCGGCTTTCTGTGCGGGAATGTATCGGCTGCCTGATTATGTTCGCCGCCATCGTCCTGGCGCAGCTGACCTCCGCGCCCCGGAAAGAAAATGCATAAAAAAATGTATAAACCGGAATTTCAAGCCGGGAAAATGCATAATAAACCCGGCGTATGCAAAATTTCCCGCGGCAGCGCTTGACATGTCCGGGGGAATAGTGCTAAAATTTTCCAAAATCAGTTTCCGTGCGCTTTTGCACGGCGATATTTCAGATATCAGAAAGGAACAGATATGAAAAAGATGACAAAACGTCTGATGGCGCTTGCACTTTGCCTGATTTTTGCATTTGCATTTACTGCATGCTCCAGCGACAAGGCTGCAGACAAGGATACAGAGCAGGCTGCAGATAACAGCCAGGACAACAGCCAGGACAACAGCGGAAGTGAAGATACGCTGATCATGGCAACAAACGCGGCTTTCCCGCCGTATGAATACTATGAAAACAATGAAATCGTCGGCATCGACGCGGAGATCATGGAAGCCATTGCCGAAAAGCTGGGCAAGACGCTGCAGATCGAAGATATTGAGTTTGGCTCCATCGTTGCGGGCGTACAGTCCGGAAAATATGACGTGGGCGCTGCCGGCATGACCGTAACGGAAGACAGACAGAAAAGCGTTGACTTTTCGGATTCCTATGCTACCGGTATCCAGTCCATTATCGTAACCGAGGATTCTCCGATCACTTCTGTGGACGACCTTTCTGCAGACGGCGCCGCCTACAAAGTCGGCGTACAGCAGGATACCACCGGCGATATTTACTCCAGTGATGATTTCGGCGATGACAGAGTGATGCGCTACAACAAAGGTGCGGACGCGGTACAGGCGCTGATCAGCGGCAAGGTAGACTGCGTCATCATCGATAATGAGCCTGCCAAGGCGTTTGTTGCAGCCAATGAAGGCATCAAGCTGCTGGATACGGAATATACGGTAGAAGATTACGCAATCTGCGTTGCCAAAGACAACAGCGAGCTGCTGGACGACATCAACGAGGCGCTGGCGGAACTGAAAGCGGACGGCACTTTACAGGAAATCATCGACAAGTATATTCCTGCCGAAGAATAAGAAATCAGAAACGGAACTTTTGACAAAGAGGGCTGTAGGCCCTCTTTGTTGCATATAAGGAGGGAAAAACGTGGGTGCTTGGTTTGAAGGGTTTAAGGCGAACGCGGGTGCTTGGTTTGAAGATTTTAAAGCGACCTTTCAGCTGAATTTTATCGACGACGACCGGTATATGTATCTGGTGAACGGACTGAAAAACACGCTGATCATTACCGTGTTTGCGGCGCTGCTGGGTATTGCGCTGGGCATCATCGTGGCGTCTGTACGAACCACCTTTGATAAAAACGAAGAGTCCATGCGCATGCGCAACAAGGGCCTGTATATCGTCATGAAAATTGCAAACACTGTGTGTAAAGTGTATCTGACCGTGATCCGCGGCACGCCTGTGGTGGTACAGCTGATGATCATGTATTTCATCATCATGGCCAGCTCCACAAACAGCGTTCTGATTGCCGTCCTGGCTTTCGGTATCAATTCGGGCGCCTATGTGGCGGAAATCTTCCGCGGCGGCATTATGTCCATCGACAACGGCCAGTTTGAGGCAGGCAGGTCTTTGGGATTCAGCTATTTTCGCACCATGTATCATATCGTGGTGCCCCAGGTGATCAAAAACGTGCTGCCGGCGCTGCTGAACGAATGCATTGCCCTGCTGAAGGAAACTTCGGTAGCCGGTTACGTTTCGATACAGGATCTGACCAAGGGCGGCGATATCATCCGGGGACGGACCTATTCCGCATTTATGCCGCTGATTATGGTGGCGCTGATTTATCTGATCGTCGTTGTGGTACTCACCTGGCTGGTGGGCAAGGTCGAAAGGAGACTGAAAGTAAGTGAACGATAATGTACTGATTAAGGTAGAAGGACTGAAAAAACATTACAAAGGCGGCGCCATCAAGGCCCTGGACGGCATCGACATGGAGATCCGTCAGGGGGAAGTGGTGGTTATCATCGGACCCTCCGGCAGCGGGAAATCCACGTTCTTACGTTCTCTGAACCTGCTGGAATATCCCACGGAAGGGCATATTTACATAGACGGGGCGGACATTACCAATCCGAAGGTAAATCTCAACCGGCACAGACAGAAAATGGGTATGGTATTTCAGCATTTCAACCTGTTTCCCCATATGACCATCCTCGGCAACATGACGCTGGCCCCCATCAAACTGCTGAAAATGCCGAAAAAAGAGGCGGAGCAGATGGCCATGGAGCTTCTGGAGCGGGTCGGCCTGGGAGACCGGGCGGCAGCCTATCCCGGACAGCTCTCCGGCGGACAGAAACAGCGGATCGCCATTGTGCGGGCCCTTTGCATGAAGCCGGAGGTGCTGCTGTTTGACGAGCCGACTTCGGCGCTGGATCCGGAAATGGTGGGCGAAGTGCTGGATGTTATGAAAGAACTGGCGAAGGACGGCATGACCATGGTGGTAGTGACCCATGAGATGGGCTTTGCCAGAGAAGTGGGCAGCCGCGTGGTGTTTATGGCAGACGGCATGGTGGTGGAGGAAAACGATCCCCAGACCCTGTTTACCAATCCCCAAAGCCCCAGACTGCAGGATTTTCTTGCGAAAGTACTGTAAAATTGTACCCGAAAGATGCAGAAAGATTGCTTTTTCCGGCCGGCTATGCTAATATAACTGTATCTGTGTCTATACAAGAAGGAGCGGATATGAAAAGAAAGCGCTTTTGCCGGATATGTGCGGTCTGTATTCTCGCACTGACCGTGCTGTTTACGGCCGGCTGTTCATCAAAAAAATCAGAGGAAAAGAAAACAACCGCGGAAGAAACGGCTGCACCGGCCGGTTTGACGGAGCAGATGGAAGAAGACCAGGTACTGCTGGATGAAGCCGGACTGAAAATCACGGCAAACCAGATGTTTTATGATGCATCTTACGGAAAAGGCGTGCGTCTGACTTTTGAGAATCATTCCGGGAAAATTCTGATATTTGACTGTAAATCCATTTATGTCAACGGATTTGCGGAGGTGGAGGATACCTTTGCAGAAGCGCTGAACACAGGCGAAACCAAGAAGGTAGACGTCTTTCTGGATACGAAGGAACTGGAAGCATATGGCATCGATGTGATCGGTGAAGTCGGTTTCCGGTTTGATTTCTATACCCCGCAGACCTATGAGAAATATCTGACGCCGGATGTGATCGGATTTCAGACCTCGGCCTATGCGGATATGCCGAAGAAAATGGAGTTTGCGGGAAAAGATGTTCTGTATGAAGATGAAAATGTGACGCTACGGGCCATCTATACGGCGAAAAGCGATATTTATCAAAATGCGCTGACCGTATATGTGGAAAACCATACGGACCGGGAACTGATGCTGGTCTGCCGGAATGTCAGCGTCAACGGCAAAGATATCGGCCAGCGGATGATGACCCAGGTGCAGGGACAGAAGGTCATGCTGTCGCACCAGGTGCTTTCGGAGGATACCCTGGCAGCAGCAGGAATTGAGACCGTAGAAGACATACACATGTCCTTTGAACTCTACAGCGGGCCGGAAGCAACGCCCCTGGGGGAAACCGGCGATATGCAGGCGGAGATACAGTAAAACTTGAAGCATCGGGTCAGGACGCGCAGACAGGAAAGAAAACCGACGATAACATGCTTGATGAAAAGCGCGGAATCGTCGGTCTTTGATATTTTCGGAAATCAGGCGAAAGGCGGTGGATTATGCCGGACTATGCAATTAGTGTTTCGCATATCAGTAAAATGTACAAGCTCTATGATAAACCCTCGGATCGTTTCCGGGAGGCCATGGGCTTTTCCAGAAAAGTAAGGTATAAGGAACATTTTGCCCTGAATAATGTTTCTTTTAATATAAGACGCGGGGAGACCGTCGGCATTATCGGCACAAACGGTTCCGGCAAATCGACGATTTTGAAAATTATCACCGGCGTTTTGAATCCCAGCGGCGGCACCGTAACGGTGAACGGCCGCATTTCCGCATTGCTGGAACTGGGCGCCGGATTCAATATGGAGTATACCGGGATTGAAAATGTCTACCTGAATGGGACGATGATCGGCTTTTCCCGGGAGGAGATTGACAGCAAGCTGAATGACATTCTGGAATTTGCGGATATCGGGGATTTTGTCAGGCAGCCGGTGAAGACCTATTCCAGCGGTATGTTTGTACGGCTGGCTTTTGCCATTGCCATTAATATCGATCCGGAAATTCTGATCGTAGACGAAGCGCTTTCCGTGGGCGATGTGTTTTTCCAGGCCAAATGTTACCATAAATTTGAAGAATTTAAACGTCTGGGGAAAACAATCCTTTTTGTCAGCCATGATCTGGGCAGTATCGGTAAATACTGCGACCGGGTCATTCTGCTCAATGACGGCATCAAGCTGGATGAGGGCAATCCCAAGGAAATGGTAGACATTTACAAAAAGCTGCTTGTACATCAGTATGTGCCGGAAGAGGAGCAGGAAGAACCAAAGGACGGACAGCCGGACGATACGCCGGCAGCGCCGGCAGCAGGCAGCGGTCTGTGGAAAGACCGGCTGTCGGTGAATCCGCATGTGATCGAATACGGAAACGGGCAGGCGCAGATCTATGATTATACGGTAAAGGATGCGGACGGGAATTTTTCCAATACCATTGAAAAGGGAAGTGAATGCGAGATCCTGTTTAAGGTCCGTTTTCATGCCCGGGTACAGGATCCGATTTTCGCCATTACCCTCAAAGATCTGAAGGGCACCGAAATTTCCGGTACCAATACCATGTTTGAACGAATCGATACCGGCGTTGTGGAAGCCGGCGAGGAACGAATTGTTTCTTTTAAGCAGCGATTGGACCTGCAGGGCGGCGATTATCTGGTTTCCCTGGGCTGCACGGGCTATCAGGAAAGCGAGTTTACGGTATATCACCGGCTGTATGACGTGGTGAATATTACGGTGGTATCGCAGAAAAATACCGTTGGATTTTATGATATGAATTCGAAAATTGTGGTCGCACAGGGAGACGGAAAGTGAGCAGAAACAAGCAGATCGGCCGGGTTCAACTGAATATGGAATTTTACAAAGGACAGGATTGCTATACCGACGGCACCGTTGAAGATACGCTGCTGGACATTGCAAAGCGCTGCAGGGAAGAAGAACTTAACGACATGATTGCAGAAAAGAAGGACTGGGCAGTTCTGTATCATTTTTCCCATATCCGGCAGAATATCGTCAGTATTCTGGATATTGATCAAAACATGACGGTGCTGGAAATCGGCGCGGGCTGCGGTGCGGTGACCGGAGCGCTGGCGGAAAAAGCGAAACAGGTCACCTGTGTGGAGCTTTCCGAAAAGCGGAGCCTGATCAATGCGTACCGCAATCAGGCCCATGGCAATGTGGAAATCCTCGTGGGAAACTTCCAGGATATCGAGTCTTCTCTCGGAAAATATGACTATATTACGCTGATCGGCGTGTTTGAATATGCCGCAGCTTATATTGATTCAGAAAGTCCCTATTCGGATTTTCTGAAAATCGTGAAAAACCATCTGACGGAAACGGGCCGGGTGGCCATTGCCATTGAAAACAAATTCGGCCTGAAATATTTTGCCGGGTGCCGGGAGGATCATTTCGGCACTTATTTTGAAGGCCTTGAAGGGTATTCCAATACCAGCGGCGTCAGAACCTTCGGCCGCAGGGAACTGAAAAATCTGGCGGAAGACGCCGGCCTTACGGCAATGACCTTTTACTATCCCTATCCGGATTATAAGATGGCCACGAAGATTTATTCCGACGACTATCAGCCGCTGGTGGGGGAACTGAATACCAATATGCAGAATTTTGACAGAGAAAGGATGCTGCTGTTTGATGAATCCAAGGTATTCAATAACCTGATCCGGGAAGGCCTGTTTCCGGAATGCGCCAATTCCTTCCTGCTGATTGCGGGGACGGCGGCAAGCGGCGCGGACCGGCTTCCGGTGGTATATGAGAAAATATCGGATGACCGTGCAGAGGAATTTTCCATTTGTACCAGGATACAGAAGACCAGGCAGGGTGCCTTGGAGGTGGTCAAACGCCCGGTGGGCCAAAAGAGCCTTGCGCATATTCAAAATATTGAAAAATGGTCACGATTGCTGACAGAGCAGTACCGGCAGTCGAAGATTTCTATTTGTGAAAGCGTACTGGAGGGAGAACAGGTTCATTGTCCGTTCCTGACAGGCATGACACTGGAGGAGATCGCGGATCTCCATATCCAGAATGGGGAGGCCCCCAAAGCCGAAAAGCTGATCAGCGCGTATCTGCAGGAAATCCGTTTGCACAATGCCTCTGAACCGTTTGTCATGACGCCGGCATTTCAGGAAGTGTTCGGAGATGTACAGCTGGAAGGCAGCTATCGCACCGGAAAAGTCAACAATATCGACATGGTTTTAAACAATGCGGTCAACACCCCGGAAGGCTGGAAGCTCATTGATTACGAGTGGACCTTTGATTTCCCCATTCCGGTAGAGTTTATCATATACCGTATTATGCATTATTATCTGGAAAGCAATAACAGCAGAAATGTTCTGCGGGGCATGGATTATATGCAGGTTCCTCCGGCAGATATGGATGCCTTTGCACAGATGGAGCAGAACTTCCAGAAATATGTGCGCGGAGACCGGCATCTGCTGCGGGAACTTTACCGCAGTTTCGGAAAACCTGCTGTCAATGTATTGTCACTGATTGAAAACAGCCGGCAGATGGTCTCGGTTTATGTGGATCGCGGTGCCGGATACAGCGAAGCGGACAAGCTGCAGATACCGGCATTTCAAACCGGCGGCAAGTTCCTGCGCATCCGGTTTGCGGCTGAGGAAGGCGTGGTAAAATACCGGATCGATCCCGGGGAGACTGCGTGCCTCCTGAAAATCTGCTCTCTGCAGAAAGACGGCGGCACGAGGGTGGCATACCGGGCAGGCGGAACCTGTATTGCGGAAGGCGTCTATCTGTTTGACGCGGATCCCTGGATCGAAGTACAGGTGGCAGGAACCATTATCCGGGAGATTGAGATGACTTTCTGCCTTGAAACAGAGATACCGGAAAGCTACCGCGTTCTGAAGAAGAGCCTGACCTATCAGGAACATTATGAGGCTGCCATGGCACAGAATGCACAGCTGCTGCAGCAGCTGGACGCGGTTAGGGGGCAGCTGACAATGGTATCAAAAGAAAGGGAAGATGCCATGAGATCCATTTCATGGAGAATTACAAAACCGCTTCGCTTTGTCAAAAGAGGGTTGCGGAAATGCAAACAGCTCCTCAAGAAAATTCTGAAATCCAACCGCTATACCTATGCGGCCTGTAAAAAAATCAAAGGATGGATCAGGGGTACGAACAGTACGCCGGAAATCCGGGATGTCTGGGAAATTACCAAAATCCTGTGCCCGGAGGACGAATGGAAGCGGCAGAGAGCCGTGCAGTTTGACCGGGACATTACCTTCAGTATCCTGGTTCCGCTGTACAATACGCCGGAACGGTTTTTACGCGAAATGATCGAATCCGTGCAGTATCAAACCTATGAAAAATGGGAACTGTGTCTGGCAGACGGCAGCGACAGCGGCCATCGGGATGTGGAAAAAATCTGCAGGGAATATGCGGCGCGCGACAGCCGGATCAAATACCGGATGCTGGAAGAAAACAAAGGCATTTCCGGCAATACAAACGCCTGTATTGACATGGCCGCCGGCAATTATATTGCTTTGTTTGATCACGACGATTATCTGCATCCTTCCGTTTTGTATGAAAATATGGAAGCTATCTGCAAGTCGGGAGCCGATTATCTTTATACGGATGAAGCGACCTTCAGCGGCACCAATATTTTCAATATTATTACGCGGCACTGCAAACCGGATTTCGCCATCGACAACCTGCGGGCGAACAATTATATCTGCCATTTCAGTGTCTTTTCCAGAGAACTGCTGGAAAAAACCGGGAAATTCCGGTCGGAATTTGACGGCAGCCAGGACCATGATATGATCCTGCGGCTGACGGAAAATGCAAAAAAAGTATATCATATCCGGAAAATCCTGTATTACTGGCGGTCCCATCCCCTTTCCGTGGCGGCGGATATCGGCGCGAAAACTTATGCTATTGATTCCGCAAAACGTGCGGTAGAGGAACATCTGCAGCGGATGGGACTGGAAGCGGAAGTGGAAAGCAGCCGTGCCTTCCCGACGATTTTCCGCTTCAAATATAAGCTGACCGCGACACCGAAGATTTCCATTGTGATACCCAACCGGAATCATTGTAAAGACCTGAAAAAATGTATCGGGTCGATTCTGGAAAAGTCCACCTACAAGAACTATGAAATTATTATTGTAGAAAATAACAGTTATAAGAGCGATATTTTTGAATATTATACGGCACTGGAACGGAAGGAAAATATCCGCGTCGTCACCTATGAAGGAGAATTCAATTATTCGAAGATCAACAATCTGGGCGTTTCTTATGCAACTGGAGAGTTTCTGCTGCTGCTGAACAATGATACGGAAGTCATCAGTCCCGACTGGATGGAAGAACTGCTGATGTATGCGCAGCGCAGGGATGTGGCCGCGGTAGGCGCGAAACTGTACTATCCGGACGACACGGTGCAGCACGCCGGTATCGTCATCGGACTGGGACAGGACCGTGCGGCCGGCCATGTGCACTATGGTGTGGACCGGGATAATCTGGGATATATGGGCAAACTGTTTTACGCACAGGATGTTTCGGCAGTCACCGGGGCCTGCATGATGATCCGGACTTCGATTTACCACGAGCTGGGCGGACTGGACGAATCGTTTGCAGTGGCCTTTAATGACGTGGATCTGTGCCTGAAAGCGCGGGAAAAAGGGTATCTTAACATCTTTACACCCTACTGTGAGATGTATCACTATGAATCCGTATCCAGAGGCAGTGAAGATACGGACAAAAAGAAGGAACGTTTCCGGCAGGAAGTGCAGCAATTCCGCAGCAAGTGGAAAAAAGTGCTTGAGGACGGGGATCCGTACTACAATCCAAATTTTTCACTGGACCGGGCGGATTATTACATTGAAGGACAATAAGAAAAAGAGGCGAATTTTATGCAAAAGGTGAAACAGTTTTTGCAGCGGAAAAATATTGTGTTTTCCGCGAGACGTTACGGCATTGACGCCCTCGGCGCCATGGCACAGGGCCTTTTTGTATCACTGCTGATCGGTACGATCATCAATACGCTGGGCACGCAGCTGCATGTCCCGTTTCTGGTCACCGTCGGTGATTATGCGAAACAGGCCTCCGGTGCGGCGATGGCGGTGGCCATCGGCTATGCGCTGCAGGCGCCTCCGCTGGTTATGTTTTCCATGGTGGCAGTGGGAATGGCGGCCAACGGGCTTGGCGGCGCCGGCGGACCGCTGGCGGTTTTGTTCATTGCGATCATCGCAACGGAATGCGGAAAGGCCGTTTCCAAAGAAACGAAGATTGATCTGATTGTAACGCCCTTTGTGACGGTAACCATCGGCGTATTGCTTTCGATGCTGATTGCACCCTGGCTGGGGACCGCGGCCAGCAAATGCGGCGCGCTGATTATGTGGGCCACCGATCTGAAACCCTTCCTGATGGGTATCATCGTGTCGGTAGTTGTGGGATGTATCCTGACGCTTCCGATTTCCAGCGCTGCGATCTGCGCGGCTTTGTCTTTGCAGGGACTTGCAGGCGGCGCAGCAGTGGCCGGATGCTGTGCGCAGATGGTCGGGTTTGCGGTGATGAGTTTTAAGGAAAACGGTGTGGGAGGACTGCTCTCTCAGGGAATCGGCACATCCATGCTGCAGGTTCCCAACATCATCAAAAATCCGCGCATCTGGATTCCGCCTACGCTGGCATCGGCAATTACGGGTCCCGTGGCCACCTGCCTGTTCAAACTGAAAATGAATGGGGAGGCGATTTCTTCCGGCATGGGAACCTGTGGATTTGTGGGACAGATCGGCGTATATACCGGCTGGCTGAAGGATATTGCAGACGGAAGCAAGGCGGCGATCACCGCGATGGACTGGATCGGGCTCGGACTGATCAGCATCGTGCTTCCCGCAGTACTCACCGTACTGATTGCAATCCCTCTCCGGAAGATGGGATGGATTAAGGAAAATGATCTGAAACTGGAAGATTAAAGATTAAAGCAAAAAAATGCGCTCCGGCTTGCATGCCGGAGCGCATTTTTGTTTATTCGTGATATTCTTCAATATCCTCGCCGTCTGCGGAAATCAGGTAGGTTCCGTATACAACCGGCTGCAGAGTACCGGAGGCATCAGGAATCATCGAAGAAATCCGGAATTGATAAAAATCTCTTCCGTCTTTTTGCAGCGTGCGTTCATAATCAAAGGAGAACGCATTTCCACTTTCATCGAAAGAACCCAGATAGGTCCTTAAGAAATTGGTGGCGTCTTCCAGAGAAATCGCGCCTTCTTTTTGAATGAAAACCGGGGCCTGCGGGGTGCTCTCTGACGGAGCCTCTGTGGAAGCTGCCTCGGGCGTCTCTGAAGGTACAGTGCCGGGCACAGGCGTTTCTGTCGGCGTACTGGTGGGGGCAGCGGTTTTTGTACTGCCCGGCGTGAATGACGGTGCAGGCGTTTCCTTATCTTTTGTTTTCCCGGAACATGCCGTTAAGGTCAAAGCGGCAAACAGCAGTGTGTATATCAGGATTTTCTTCTTCATGATTGTCTCCATTTATGATTTATCTTTGATCAATTTCAGTATATTCACGAAGCTTATTTACGCTCATATAAGCGGGACGGATGATTTTGTTTGCAGTAAGCAGTTCTTCGATCCGGTGGGCGCTCCATCCGGAAATTCTGGAAATCGCAAAGAACGGCGTAAACAGCTCTTCCGGAAAATTAAGCATTTCATAAACGAATCCGCTGTAGAAATCCACATTGGCGCTGACACCTTTGTACATATTGCGTTCGGAAGCGATGATCTCCGGCGCAAGGCGTTCCACGGTGGTATACAGCTGATATTCCTCTGTGCGTCCCTTTTCTTCCGCCAGGGATTTCACGTATTTCTTGAAAATCACCGCACGGGGATCCGATTTTGAATAGACAGCATGTCCGATACCGTAAATCAGGCCGGCCTTGTCAAAGGCTTTTTTATTCAACAGATCTCTTAAATAGGAAGAAATCATATCTTCGTCCTTCCAGTCTGTGACCTGTTTCTTCATATCATGGAACATATGGGCGACTTTGATATTTGCACCGCCGTGACGGGGCCCTTTCAGTGAACCCAGCGCAGCAGCAATGGCCGAATACGTATCCGTGCCGGAAGAGGTAACAACTCTGGTAGTGAAAGTGGAGTTGTTGCCGCCGCCGTGCTCTGCGTGCAGCATCAGGGCCATATCCAATGTCAGCGCTTCCAGTTTCGTATATTTGCCGTCCGTCCGGAGCATGTGCAGGATGTTTTCCGCAGTGGAAAGGGCCGCTTCCGGCGGCGCGATAAACAGCGCCTTATCCTTATAATAATGCAGGAAGGTATTATAACTGTAGACTGCAATCATGGGAAACTGGGCGATCAGCTGCAGGCATTGCCGGAGGACATTGTCCAGATGCAGGTCATTGGGGGCATCATCATAGGAATAGAGCGTCAGTACGCAGCGGGACATGGCGTTCATCATATCCTGGCTGGGGGCCTTCATAATAATATCCCGGACAAAACTGTTGGGGAGAGAACGCAGATCCGCCAGCATATTGCGAAAATCTGCCAGCTCGTTTTTGTCGGGCAGCTTGTTAAAAAGAAGCAGATAGGTGATCTCTTCAAACCCGAAACGCTGCTCGCGAATGCAGGCGCCAACCAGATCATTGATGCTGTAACCACGATAAAAAAGCTTGCCGTCGCAGGGAACGGAGCTGCCGTTGACGGTTTCATAAGCATCCATACGGGAAATGTCCGTCAGCCCGGTCAGCACCCCGTGACCATTCAGGTCACGCAGTCCGCGTTTGACGTCGTATTGGGTGTAAAGGGTCGGATCTATATATGTATTTTTAATGCAAACATCTGTGAGTGCATTTATTTTCTCCTGTGTCTGATCAGAATAAAATCTACTCATGGAAGTCTCCTTTCCCAAAAATAAATATGTTAAAATCTTACCATAAATGGGAAAATCCGTCAATCTTCCTGAACTTTGAAAAAAGAAAAAAGAATGAACAAGCGTCGAAAAAAATTTTTAATTTGAAAAAAACTTGTTGACACAGAAAAAAAAGCGTGATACTATTTATAAGCTGTCTCCCCAAAAAGACAGCGCGCACCTTGAAAACAGAACAGAGACACAACCCTGAAAACATTCAAAGAGAGAAACAAAAAGCGAA
>CANRGZ010000025.1 GCA_947630295.1 uncultured Lachnospiraceae bacterium
GTATCAGCCGCCATTCGTCTGCTGGCCGAAACCATCCCCAATCTGGACGATCTGGGCCTGCCCCCGGCAGTACAGACACTGCCTTCCTTAAACCGGGGCATCGTGCTGGTCACCGGTGAAACCGGTTCCGGTAAATCCACCACCCTTGCGGCGATGCTGGATCGAATCAACCACACGGCAAATGAGCATATTATAACACTGGAAGACCCGATTGAATATATCTACACGCCGGACCGCTGCATCATCAACCAGCGGGAAATCGGCACCGACACCCGCTGCTATTCCGACGGCCTGCGGGCTACCCTGCGTGAGGACCCGGACGTGATCCTCATCGGTGAAATGCGTGACCTGGACACCATCGAAACGGCGCTGACCGCAGCGGAAACCGGACATCTGGTATTTGCCACGCTGCATACCAATTCCGCCGCCGAAGCCATCGACCGTATGGTAGACGTGTTCCCGGAAGGACGGCAGAAGCAGATCCGTCTGCAGCTTTCCACCACCCTGATGGCGGTTTTGAGCCAGCAGCTCCTTCCCCGGAAGGAAAAGGGACGTGTGGCGGCCTGCGAACTGATGATGGTCACACCGGCCATCCGCAATCTGATCCGGGAAGGAAAGACCCCGCAGATCGCGTCCGCCCTGGCCACATCGGCGTCGGAAGGTTCGCTGACCATGGACAACTGCCTGATCCAGCTGTACCGCAACCGGACCATTACGGCGGAAACCGCCTGCGACGCAGCCCGGGACAGCGAATATGTAAAACGAAATACCAGGTTTTAACGAAGGAGGTGTTTGTTTTTGACCACCTATAAATACCGTGCCCAGGCGGAGGACGGCAAGTCCTACACCGGCGTGGTGGAGGCTTACGACGAATATGCGGCCATTGAAAAGCTGCGTCGTACCTATCCCATCATCGAACAGCTGGCGCCCGTCAAGGAAAAGAGCGGCACCAGCCTGAGATTCAACGAACCGCTCTGGGTATCCGACCGGACGCTGTCCGTGGTGGCCAGCCAGTTCGCCATCATGCTGCGGGCCGGCCTGCCGATGCACCGGGTGGTGGAACTGATTGCCGCCCAGACCACCGACCGTCTGATGAAGCGCATCCTGCTTGCCTGTGCGGCGGATGTGGCGGCCGGCTACAGCCTGGCACGCAGTCTGGAGAAAAACGGATCCAAGATACCTGCGGTCTTTATCGAGACCGTCCGGGCCGGAGAGGAATCCGGTACCTTGGAGCACAGCTTTGAGCGGCTCCAGAACTACTACGACCGTTCCCACAAGATGCGGGCCAAGGTGCGTTCCGCCCTGACTTATCCGATTGTCGTCATCATTCTGGCCATCATTACCATCTCCATCGTCATGGTGGTACTGGTGCCCCAGATGATTTCTTCGTTTGCAACCCTGGGGGCGCAGCTGCCGCTGCCCACCCGGATTCTGATCGGCTTTTCCAATTTCATGGGCCGGTTCTGGCCGCTGCTTTTGATCGCGGCTGCCGTGATCGGCGCAGGGCTGTATATGTACGGCCGTACCGAAAGCGGAAAGCTGAACTACTCCAAGCTCCGGCTGAAACTGCCGGTGCTGGGCAAGATCGCCAGGATGAACAACGCCGCCCAGATCGCCAATACCATGTCCACTTTGCTGGGAGCCGGCCTGCCGGTGAACCGGGCGGTGGAAATCGTCAGCCGTGTGCTGGACGCCAGATCGGTGGCGGCGGATATGGAGCGCTGCGTGCCGGGACTGGAATCCGGCTCGACCCTGGCGGATACCTTAGAGGACGTGGACAATCTGCCCGGGATGCTGGTGGAAATGACCCGGGTAGGCGAGGAATCCGGTTCCATGGAGGATACCTTAAATACCGTGGGCGGTTTCTATGAAGGGGAGGCCATGCGGGCTTCCGACCAGGCGCTGGCTATGCTGGAGCCGCTGATTACCATCATCCTGGGGGTCTTCGTAGGCTTCATCGTGATTTCCATCTACATGCCCATGTTTACCATGTACGGCAGCTTCGGCGCATGACCGGGGCGAAAAAAAAGGTCCTGCCTAAGGATCCAAATGTTTTTTGTCATTTCTCCGGCACACCCCGCCCGGAAATGAATATAGATGCTTTCCCGGAGCAAAACCGGAGAGCAGATGTCACAAAGCAAATGATTTAAGGAGGAAAAAACATATGTTTAAGAAATTAAAAGAGCGCAAAGGCTTCACCCTGGCTGAGCTGCTTGTTGTTATCGCGATCCTGGCGATCCTGATCGCTATTGCAATCCCGGTATTCTCCCACATGGTAGCAGAGGCAAACCTGCGTGTGAACCAGGCCAATGTACACTCTACCAAGTCCGCAGCGGTCACGAAGATTCTGACCAATATGGACAAAAATGACGATAGAACATCAGGCACTAAATCAATGAATGCTGGAATTATCAAACCTGATGATACAGAACAAGTTGCAAAGAGAAAGGGATGGATTGCACTGGCAGATGTGGACAATGCTGGTAATATCACTAACCTGCGTGTTTATGCGTGTGATGGTACTAACGAAAATTCGATGAATGTGAATTACTACGCAGATGCGATCTACACAGCTGATAAGAACGTGGGAAATATTGTCAAGGCGGGCACTAACAACGATTCGAATTATTATCAGATGCCTAAGAAGGTCGATACAGATAACAAATTTGCTACTGTAAAACCGACAAGCAAAAAACGTGAAACATACACCGTTCAGGCCATTATCCACGATATAGATCTGACCGCAAAATAATTTATGTAACCCCCATCGGAGACAGTTCTCTGATACCTTACGTTTACCGGCGAGGGGTGCGCCGGCAAACGAACGGGGGAAAGGAGCCGAAAATCCTCGGCTGTTTTCCCGCGTTTTCCATCCGCAAGAAAGACCCTCAAAAGAGGAAGAAACAACATGCAGAAACAATCATGGCAAACTGAAATCGACAGCCCCGAACGGGGCTTTACCAAGGTGGAAGCGGGGCTGCTGGCGGCGATATTCGTGATCATCATCGCCGTGGCGGTGCCGGTCTGCCTGCATTTCGCAGCCCGGACCCGGATCCGGATCAATCTTTCCAACATGCAGACCGTGCGCACCGAAGCCTTTACACGCATCCAGACCGGCCTGGGGGATATGGACAGTACCACTCCGGAACCCAATATCATCAACGAGAGCCTGAAAGAAGGGCATGGCTGGGTGGCGGTGGCCCAGGTGGACCGGGAAGCGCAGATCAGGGATATCCGCCTGTACGCGGTGGATGAGATCGAGGATTATCCGGAAGGTATTTGTCCGGAAAAGGTGACTGCGCCCATTAAAAAAGGGGACGAAACGCCCCTTTACACCGTGCCGAAAAAGGACCGGTTCACGGATCCTTTCGCCCACGTGAAGCCTGCCGCAGGCTATGAGAAGGTGTATACGGTACAGATCGTCATCACCGATGTGGACAGTGATATTTTAAGAAGATAAGCGCGCTTCGTTTCGGGGCGCCGGAAAGGGGGCGGAGCCGCCTTGTCAGTCAGTTCTATACAGACGGCCGCTTACATATATCTGATTTTTATGGCTTTTGTCTGCGGCGCCTGTGCCGGCAGCTTTGTCAACTGCGCGGCGCTGCGGACGGTACAGGGGGAAAGCTTTCTCCGGGGGCGGAGCCATTGCCCCCACTGCGGGCATACTTTACGCGTATGGGATCTGTTTCCCCTGGTAAGCTGGCTGGCGCTAAAGGGGCGCTGCCATTACTGCGGCGCGCATGTGCCGGCCCGGTATCCCCTGACGGAGCTCATCGCCGGCCTTGCCTTTGGGGCGGCGGCGGCGCGGTTTGGCCTCAGTTTCCGGACCCTGCAGCTGTGTTTGTTGTTTGCGCTGCTGCTGGCGCTGGCGCTGATCGATCTGGATACCATGGAGCTGCCCGGTGTGCTGCTGCTGCTGGCCGCCATCCTGTGGGCCGTATTCCTGCCGCTGCAGGAGGACGTGCTCCATACCGCCCTGCAGGGCGTTATTGGCGCCGGGGCGCTGGGGATCGGACTTTTGCTTATTACATTGCTGTTGGATAAATTGTTGAAACGGGAGAGCATGGGCGGCGGCGATATCAAGCTGTTTGCGGTGCTGGGACTCTATCTGGGCCCGGTACAGGGACTGCTACTGGTACTGCTTTCCTGTATCGTAGGGCTGGTCTTCGGCCTGCGGCCTGCCGTCCGGGGAAAGCCCTTTCCCTTCGGACCGTCCATTGCGGCGGCGGCTGTGCCGGTGCTGCTCTTTGGGGGGCAGATCGCAGACTGGTACCGGAGCCTGTTTCCCGGCGTATAAGCGCCGAAAGCAAAAAGGCGTTGTCAGTAACGGACTTAGCCACAAGTCCTGAAAGGAGTGGTCATAGCTATGAACCAAAGAAAAGAAAAACGTGTCGGCGTTGAGGTGGGCAGCCGGGATCTGCACATCGCGGTATACGAAGGCGGGGAGATCTCCCGGGTCTATACCGAAGCGCTGCCGGAAGGCCTGGTGCAGAACGGAAGGGTCCTTTCCTTTGAGGCCTTGAGCGACATGCTGAAAGATATGCGCAGACGCTATCATATCCGTCCCCGGGACGCGGCGCTGGTGCTGCCGCCGTCGGTCTGCTATTGCCGGCGGTTTACCACTGCCGTCATGTCCGCGGCGCAGCTGAAATTCAACCTGCCTTATGAGTTTCATGAATATATCAGCGGCGCCCGGGAGGATTATTTCTACGATTACGCCCTTGTCAGCGGCGCCGGAGAGGAAAAGGCGGAAGGACTGGACCTGATGGCCGCCGCGGCGCCCAAACAGGTGATCAGCGATTACGCCGATGCCTTTCACCGGGGCGGATTCTGGCTGAAGACGGCCATACCCGACGAGCTGGCGCTGATCAATCTGGCCCGGGCCGGGGGGGATACCGCCCACAGCCACTGCATTCTGGATCTGGGACACAGCGCGGTACGGCTGTACATGTTTGAGGGCGACCGGTTTGAAAACTTACGTTCCCTGGATTTCGGCCTTTCGGCCCTGGATCAGGCCATTGCGGAGCACTACAACGTGGATATCCATATCGCCGTGGCCTACCGGGAAGCCAATCACGACGGCTGTCTGGCGCTGCCGGAATGCCGCGACGTGTACAACGCCATTGGGGTGGAGGTCTTAAAGGCCGTCAACTTCCAGCGCTTCAGCACTGGCGGACAGGAACTGAAACACATCCACTGCTGCGGCGGGGGCGTCTTAAACCCCGAACTGCTGGAGGTGCTGCAGTCGGCACTGGAGCTGCCGCTGCTGGATATGAGTGAATTCTGGCCCGGCCTGCCCGAAGATACCGCAAAGGACGCGTCCCTTGCCGCTTCGGCCGTAGGCGCGGCCTTACAGTGAAAGGAGGCGCCGCCATGAGTATGCAAACCGCGGAAGCGCCGCGCGCTGTGCGCAAAAGAAGAAATGCGGAACTGCCGACAAAAACTACGCTGAACCTGGTGATCCGGGAAAAGAGCGAGCTGGCCCCCAGCCGCTGGATCCCGGCTGCCATTCTGATTATACTGGCTGCCGCTTTGTTTAGTAAATTTGCTGTTGTGGATCGTTTTGCCCGTCTGCAGGAGATGGAAAACAAGCTGGCGGACAAACAGGGACAGCTGTGGGCCCTGGAGGATTCCTATGCGGACTTTGACGAGGTCAAGGCCCAGTACAACCAGTACACTTACAAGGGATTTGACCGCAGCATTGCGGACCGGCAGGCGATTTTGGACCTGCTGGAGCAGGAGATTATTCCCTACTGTGAGACCCAGGCCATCTCCATCAGCGGCAATAACTTTTCCACGACGCTGACGGGACTGACCCTGGATCAGGTGTCTTCCATGATGGCGAGACTGGAAGCCAATCCCCTGGTGGAGGGGGTGACGGTGGCCACCGCCGGATATGACGATGCGGATCCTTCTACGCAGCCCTATGCCACCATGAGCATCGTGTTTACCAACCCGGAGGCGGCGGATGCTGCCGAGGAAGGAGGCGCCCAATAATGTCGCAATTCATCAAACATCGTTTTTCCCGCCGGGAAAAAGCCCTGGTGCTGGTGCTGATCGTGGCGCTTCTGGTGGGACTGTACTTTTTCGCCGTGCATTTTCCGGTGACCCGGGGCATCAGCCAGGCGGAGCAGGATACGGAGGCAGTGGACGCCCAGCTGACCGAAGCGGAGGCCAAGATGGCGGAGTATACGCAGATGCAGCAGGAACTGGAAGAAATCCTTGCCCAGCCGGCGGATCAGATCACCATTATGCCGCCTTACAACAACATCGAAACCCTGATGCAGCGGCTGGATGTGATTTTTGCCGGCACCAATGCCCAGTTTAGTTTCGGGCAGGCCCAGATTACCGAGGGCGTGGCCGCCCGCTCCATCAGTTTTCAGTGTACGGCGGCAAGCTATCAGGAAGCCCGCCGCCTGCTGCGGGACGTGACAGGCATGGGATACCGCTGCCTGATCAACAGCTTTTCTTTCACGCCCGAAGGGGACGGAAGTCTTTACAGCAGTTCGCTGGAAGTCAGCGCCAGTGTGACCTTTTACGAGTACGCCGGGGAGCCGGAGGAAGAAAGTGTTGAAGCTGCGGAGGAGTAAGGAACCTGGCAGGAGACTGCTGCAACAGAACAGGCGGATCTGACGATGGATCGGATATTGAAAAACAGACCGGAGATGCCTCCGGTCTGTTTTTTTGTGGGGGGGGGTTGTAAATGTGCAGGATAAAAATATGCAAATGATAAAAATGATATTAGTGAAGAAATATAACTAAAAAATAATCAAAAAAGAATATAGTTGAAATTCTTGTCGAAGTATGTTACTATGATTTCAGGACTACCAGGATGGTAGGCGGTTAGCCCTCTTCCGGAGGGACTGTGTTCTACACTCCGTTTCGGTCGGCGCAGATCCTGCGTCCACCGGACGCAGTGCGCCCCTCCGTTTACATAGAAACCCGTCAGGGAATCTGGGAAAGGAGGGTTGAAGCCATATGGATATTCTCGGACTGATTGCAGTGTTGAGTTTCGGCTTGACCTGTTTCGGAATAGGATACTCTTTTGGCAAAGATAGTCAGAAGACACAAAAATAGCCGCCAACAGTCTGATCACTAAAGCGGCTATTTCAGCACTTAAAATCAGGCTAACCGTCTATCGGTAGTCCTGAGGGGCACCTGTTAGAAGCAGGTGTCCTTTTCTACGCCTAATATACCATAACTTTCTGATGGTTTCAAGCATTTTCTTCTTGAACCCACTCCTGCGCCAGAGTACAATAATTTTTCCCGTCTTCAATCGTCAAATCCTCTGCTTTTTATGTTTACTTTTAATTAATTTTGAGATATAGTATTTATGTGAAAGAACGTGAGATGAAGTAGCATATGCATTGAAATTTGAATGGGATGAAGAAAAAAATTTGCTGAATCAACAAAAACATGGTATTTCCTTCGAGTTGGCTTCCTATGTGTTTTCTGATGAAAACTACATCGAAATGTATGATTTTGAACATAGTATAGAAGAAGACAGATTTATTGCGATAGGTCTTGTGGGTACAGTACTATTTGTAGTGTTTACAGAGCGAAAAGAAAGCATACGTTTAATTTCCGCCAGAGTTGCGACAGATGCAGAAAGGAGATTGTATTATGACCAGGACTTTCTTTATTGAAAAAGGACAGAAACCTACGGAAGAACAGATACAGGAAATTAAAGAAGTAGCAAAGCGTCCTATTGTATTTGACGAGGATTGCCCGGAACTCTCCCCGGCAATGGAAAAGGCGTTTCGATGTGCCATTGCGCAACGGAACCGCCGGAAACAAGCTTAAACATCAGATACAGTATGAAACCGGATGTTATTGAAAGAATCAATACCAAGATTCTGAATAATGTCCGGTTTTTCATTTTCTGCCCAAATGATTTATAGGTTCTTGATATTCTGACTAAGAATGCTTATAATTTGAAACAGAATATATTACTATTATCTACAGTTACAGGGCACGTGTGATCAATGCCGATAACAAAATGATTTATAAACAGGGGGATAGATTTGTACGATTCAATGAGAATAGATGAGCTGCTGGAGGCCAAAGAAGGGGAGCAAATCCAGTTTAAAGAGGCAAAGAATCGGTTCCCGTTTAATGAGGCGGCCCGGTGTTGTTGTGCTTTGGCAAACTGTGGAGGCGGAAGGTTAGTGTTTGGTATTACGGATAAACGTCCGCGCAGTGTTGTCGGGAGCAATGCATTTGATCAACCGGAGCGTACCCGTATGGGATTGATTGATAAATTAAAAATAATGATTGATTTCCATGTATGTATAGATCAGGGTAAGCGTATTTTAATATTTGATGTAGCCGGGCGGCCGCTTGGATTACCTGTACAATATGAGGGAGTGGCATGGTGGTATGAAGGGGACAGTCTGATTCCGATGCCGGAGGAAATTCGGCGCAAAATCTATGCGGAAGCTGGATTTGACTTCTCAGGCAGTGTCTGCCCTTATGCAAATATAGATGACCTGGACGAATCTGCGATCGAAGCATTTCGTGAAAAGTGGGTGGAAAAAAGTGGGAATCGCCGCATTTTAAGTCTGTCAAAGGAACAACTTCTCCATGATTGTGAGGCAATAACGGATGATGGTGTTACCTATGCGGCCTTAATTTTGTTTGGTAAAAAGCAATCTTTGGGGAAATATTTGCCGCAGGCGGAGCTCATTTTTGAGTATCGATCAACAGATGCTTCCGGACCGGCAAGCCAGAGGGAAGAATTTCGTGTCGGCTTTTTTGCCTGTTTTAATCGTCTGTGGGAATTGATCAATCTACGGAACGACAAACAGCATTATCAAGAGGGATTTTTTGTTTATGATATTCCAACATTTAATGAAAGGGTTATTCGAGAGGCGGTTTTAAATGCTGTCAGCCATAGGAACTATCAAATGGGTGGAAGCGTATTTATTCGGCAATATCGAGACAGACTGGTGGTGGAGAGCCCCGGTGGGTTCCCCAATGGTATTTCGCTGGATAATATTTTAAATCGTCAGCTGCCCCGCAATCGGCGTATTGCGGAGATCCTTGCCCTTTGCGGTCTGGTGGAGCGTTCCGGTCAGGGAATGAACATTATTTATGAACTGAGCATCAAGGAAGCAAAAGAATTACCGGATTTTACCGGCACAGATGAAAATTTTGTCAGCATTACTTTGCATGGATTGGTGCTTGACGTTAAAATGCTTTCACTCATCAATCAAATCGGGAGTGCTCAAATGGAGACGCTCTCAACAGAAGATTTCCTTGTTATCAATGCCCTTTACCATGAGATGTCTGTTTCGGAAAGTTTACGTTCACGCTACAAACGACTGACAGAGATGGGAATTGTGGAGCATGCCGGACGTAATAAGTATGTCCTTGCCAGAGGATTGTATGCGGCCATAGGGGAAACCGGTGTTCATACGCGAGTGACTGGTTTGGATAAGAATACAAATATGGAATTACTTTTTAAACACATTCGTGAAAATGGGGAAAAGGGAACGCCTTTCAGAGAATTGCAGCAAGTATTGCCATCGCATAATCGCAGACAGATACAAAGCTTGCTCAATGAACTTCGTAAAGAAAAACGTATCTGTTGTCAGGGCAGGACAAGCGCAGCCAAATGGTTTGCTGCAGGTGATGTTGCACCCATTGATTAAACTTGCACCAAACTTGCACCAAACTTGCACCAAACTTGCACCGAGTCTGAATTGGCAAAGATTGTAATAGGACGCAAAAACAGCCGCTCACGTCTGATCGGGGAGGCGGTAAGATAAAGAAGTCCGCCCGGAACGGACAGAGAAAAAGCAGGGAGAGCAGCATGACGGAAATGACAGATTACACTTACGATGCGGAACAGTTTAAAGAAACCTTTGAACGGGAATTTACATGGATCGCCGGGTTTATGCGGAATGTGCGGCGCTTCGGCAAAAAAACTGCATTGATCGATCCGGCGCTTTCAAAAAGCTGGACCTATGAAGAACTGAACGCGGACAGCAACCGGCTGGCCCATGCGCTGCAAAAAGACGGGGTCGGCCGCGGCAGCGTGGTGATGATGCAGCTGTTCAATTCGCCCCAGTTCTGCTTCGGCTATCTGGCTTCCCATAAGATCGGCGCGGTCTGTAACCCCGTCAATTTTCAGCTGTCGCCGGGAGAAACGGCGGAGATCATGGAGCACAACAAACCAAAGGTGTTCCTTTATGATACGGACATTATGGCTACGGCCTGTCAGGCTTTAAATATCAGCAGGCATCAGCCGGAAATTATTCTGGCGGTGCGCGGCGTCCATGGGGCGGCGGCGCTTCCGGAAGGACATATCGATTATGAAACCTATGTGGGCGGGTGTCCGGACAGGGAACCGGAGACGGATTTTGAGCCGAATATTTACAGGGAAAGCCTGCGGCTGCAGACTTCGGGCACCACGGCCACGCCCAAGGGCGTTCCCTTCAATCAGATCAACGAGGTGTTTTCCGCTCACAATCTGATTATCGATCTGGGACTGACCTCCCGGGACATTACCATGAATCTGACCCCCTGGTTTCACCGGGGCGGCATCCATACCACCGGGCCTGCCACCATATTTTATATCGGCGGGACGACGGTGATTTTGCGTGCCTTCTCGCCGAATCCGGCGGTGAAGTATATTACGGAGTACCAGATCACATATCTGACGGCGGTGCCGGCGGTGCTGCACCTTTTGTGTACGGCGCTGGAGCGTTATCCCGCGGACGTGTCCTGCCTGAAGGGCATATTGTCCATGGGCGCGCCCCTGGAAAAGGAAGCCTGCATCCGTTTTATGCGGCTTTTGACGCCGAATATTTATAATGGCTACGGCACCACGGAATCCCTTTGCAATCTGTTCCTGTACCCGTGGGACCTGCCGGAAATGTCGGGTTATACGGGCCGGGCCTGCGTGGATGATGAAGTGCGGATCATCAAATACTACGACGACCGCCGGGCGGAGCCGGAGGAGGTGGCGGCGGCCGACGGAAAGGAAATTGGCGAGGTCATTATCAAATGTCCCGCAAAATCCGCCTATTGCTATGCGGGCAATCCCGAAGTCACGAGAGAGAAGTTTTATAAGGGCTGGCTCTATACCGGAGATCTGGGCACCTGGGACGCGGCGCATTATGTGAAGATCGCCGGGCGCAAGGACGATATGATTATCTGCATGGGAGAAAACATTTACCCTGCCCGCATCGAGGAGGTCATTAACAAGCATCCGAAGGTGGAAGAGTGCATTGTCACCAGCGTCAGCGACAAACGAAAGGGGGAAATCGTGGTGGCGTTTGTGATCCCGAAGGATGCGTCCCTGACGATTTCCGAGCTGGTGGAATACTGCGGCAGCTCGCCCCATCTGTCCGCCTATCAGGTGCCGAAGTATTATCGATTGGTCGACCGGCTGCCCCAGACGGCCACCGGGAAAAAACAGCACTACATCGCCCGGCAGCAGGCGCAGCAGGACTTTGAGGCGGGGCGGATGAAACGGAAGTAGGAAGGGCAGTAAGATATATAAAACAGCAAAAAACCGCACGGTCAGCAAAACAGAACGTGCGGTTTTTCTGTGTTTTGGCGGTTTTTTGACAGCGAAATTGAACTACAGATTCATTGACGCAGGATGCGCCCCATGCTATGCTGGAATAAATAAAGCCGACGAAGAAGAGGAGGCAGTCGATATGTGCAAAGCAGTACAGGAAATGAATGAGGAAGCGAGACAGGAAGGCAGGGAAGAAGGCAGACAGGAAGGCAGGGAAGAAGGCAGACTGGAGGCTTTATGTGATAATGTAAAAAGTATCATGGAATCATTCCATCTGAGTATGGGGGAAGCTATGAAGGGCTTAAAGGTCACAAAGGAAGATCAGGCACTGCTGATGAAGATGCTTTAAGAGAGAATTCTGGCAAGTATTCCTTGATTTTTTCCCGGAAAGAGAGTATCATTCCTTTGAAAGTAAGACGGATGGTCGCGGCTGCAGATGCAGACGAGGAAAGTCCGGGCTTCACAGGGCAGGATGCCGGATAACGTCCGGTGGAGGCGACTCTAAGGAAAGTGCAACAGAAAACACACCGCCATGCAGTGCATGGTAAGGTTGAAAAGGCGGGGTAAGAGCCCACCGCTCAGACGGTAACGCCTGAGGCAGTGTAAACCCCATCCGAAGCAAGACCAGACAAAAGCGACAGATTGGCCCGATCTGCTTTAGGTAGGTCGCTTGAGGTTGCCGGCAACGGCAATCCTAGATAGATGATCATCCGAGACATAACCCGGCTTACAGTCTTACTTTCAGACTAGAAAAAGAAGGGACAGCAAAAGATGTTAAACGCATGGATCGATACCTGCGTGCTTGCCAATGATACGGCAAAGACAGGTGTTTTTGTCGGAATTGCCGCAGTCGCGATTGTACTGATTATCGTGCTGATGGTCACTTCCAAAAAGAAAGACGCGCCGGAAGAGGATGCGCCGGAGGAAAAGACGCCGGCTGAAGATGCGCCGGACAAAGACGAAACAAAGAATTAAGGAAAGAAGGTTCCGCCGGGAATGACCGGTGAAACCTTCTTTTGTTTTTATAAGCCGCTTTCCTACATGCGTTCCGGAGCTGCAAATCCCAGCATGTCGATGCAGTCCTCCAGAATTTTTCTTGTCAGCTGCAGAAGGCCGATAAAGGACGACTGTGTGTCGGGATCCGGTTCGGAAAGAATCTTTGTTTCATGGTAAAACTTATTAAACGCATTGGAAAGCTCGTAAATATAGGTACAGATTTTATGGGGTGCAGTCTCGCTGTAGGCCTGTGTGACCGCGGGCGCAAACCGGCTGAGAGCCAGCATCAGTTCCTTTTGGGCGGCGCCCTCTGCCGGAAGGATCGAGTGGGCTGTTTTTTCCGGATGCTCCCCGGCGTATTTCCGTAAAATGGACTTGATGCGTACAATCGTGTAGAGGATATACGGGCCGGTATTTCCTTCAAAAGAGGTGAAGCGGTCCGAATCAAAGACATAGTCCTTGGCGCTCTGATTGCTCAGATCCGCGTATTTGATGGCCGAAAGGCCGATCAAACCGGCGGTTTTCGAAGCTTCTGCCGTATCCAGATTGTCGTTTTCATTGATTTTTTTCAGCATCTGGGCGTTGATCTCATCGATCAGCGCTTCCAGCCGGGGCGTCTGGCCGCTCCGTGTCTTATAAGGCTTGCCGTCTTTGCCGTTGATGGTACCGCAGCCGTAAAATTCCAGTGAAGTATCCGCGCCCACGATACCGGCCTTTCTGGCGGTACGGAAAACCTGATCGAAGTGCATTTCCTGCCGTTTGTCGGTTACGTACATGATGCGGTCGGGATGAAAATCCTGCATCCGCTGCACCAGAGTCGCCAGATCGGTGGTGGCGTACAGATAGGAACCGTCGGATTTTAAAATGATGCAGGGCGGAAATTCCTTGGTATCCGTTTCCTCTTTTACATCCACGACCAAAGTCCGGTTGTCATAGTGCGCGATCCCCCGCCGGGTCATATCCGCCACCATATCCCGGATATAAGGCTTTGCGTCGGATTCCTTGTTCCAAAGTTCAAAAGAAACGTTCAGCCGGTCATAATTTCGCTTCACATCCGGCAGAGATACCCGCATGATATGCTCCCACAGCGCCTGATAGCCCCGGTTCCCCATCTGCAGATCATGGGTGGCCTGCAGCGCGTCCGCTTTGAAGGCCTCGTCCTCTTTGGAACGGGCGGAGGCAGTGGGATAGATTTCTTCCAGATCTGCCAGTGTAAAAGGCGCTCCCGCCGGATAGTCTCCCGTATAGTCGGGATCGAAATAGGGCAGCGACGGCTGTCTGCGTTTCAGCTCCATAATGATCAGGCCCATCTGCAGCCCCCAGTCGCCCAGGTGTACGTCGCCAATGACGTGATGTCCCATATATTTTGCAATGCGCTTGTAACATTCACCGATGATCGCGGGCCGCAGATGTCCCACGTGCAGCGGCTTGGCTACATTGGCGCCGCCATAATCCACGAGAATGGTCAGCGGCGTTTCGGGAAGGGCCAGACCCTGCTTTTCGCTGCGGTTCATTTCGTCCACGTAAGACGCCAGCGCCGTTTCGCTGATTTTTAAATTGATAAAGCCGGGGGCCGCTGCGCCGACTTCGGAAAAGCAGTCCGCGCCGGAAAGCTTTTCAATGACTTCCCCGGCAATCACCATGGGTGCTTTATGGGCCTCTTTTGCCGCCGCCATGGCGCCGTTGCACTGATAATCGCACAGATCCGGCCGTTTGGAAAGGGTCAGGGTCCCGTAGGTTTCGTTATAGCCGCAGGCGGCGAAAGCCTGTTTCACAGCCTGTTCCAAAAGCGTGGTAATGCTGTTCATGGATATCCTCCGAATCGTCAAATAATTATTGCCGATTATAGCATAAGAAAACGGGGAAAACAAGAAAATTCATGGGGAAATGGCCTTTTCTTCCCGAAAACAGACAAATGCGCTTTCGCTTTTCGCAAAAATAAGATATAATATAAATAATTTACAAAGGGAGAGCACGAGGAATGAAAAAGAAATGGAAAATTCCGGCAGCAGTATTGAGCCTTATACTTTGCGTTTGTCCGGCTGGCGGCGTTTATGCGGCCGGTCCTGCAGAAGTACAGGAGACGCCGGCACAGGAGGCAGCCGGAGTGACCGAACTGCCTGCAGAGGTCATGTCGTATTCGGGCTATGAAGAAAGCTGGCAGATACCAAATACAGCGCAGCAGGGCATTTATTTTCTGAACAATGACACGCTGATGTTTTACAGGCCCTCGGACGGGTCTTTCGAAACGGCATACCGGTTTGCGTGCGACTGGGTGATCAGCAGTTATGCGGCGCAGAATAAACTGTATGTGCTGGCAAGAGTTTATTTGACAGGAAGCGGCTATGTGAATCAGCTCGAAATCTATGATCTGGACCAAAAAGCACCGGAGCAGAAGATCGTGCTTTCCATGCCGGAGCTGACGGCCGTCGGCGCTGACGATGCCGGACAGATCTATCTGGCAGGCATGGAGGATGAAACCGCCATGGTTTACCTGCTGGCTTCTGACGGGACCCTGCTTTCCTCTGCCACGGCGCCGTCGGAGATTTATCGCTTCAGCGGCTTTGACGCCCAAAACGGCAATTTTTATTTCGAATGTTATTATAACTGGCTGTATTGGGGATCACATGATATGAACGCGCTGGGCATGGGCGTGTGTAAGGATCATACGCTGACGGTGGGTAAAATGATTGCCCAGACCATCAGTCAGCGATATTACGCTGAGCGGCAGCGGGCCGCAGCCCTTCTGGGCGGCAGATATCTGTGCGTGGATGCGCCGTTGTCAGTCAGCGGCAATTTGTTAAACCCGGCCGGCGCAGGGGTATTTCTGTATGATTCCCATGCCGTAGATACGGGCTGGAATGCCGGTTTTCTGACGGCGCTGGACCGCAATTATGAGAAGTATGTAACGTATGGGCTTTCCACTGGCCCGCGCTGCGTGTGTCTGGAAAGGGAAGAAAGCCTGATTTCCTGTACGGAGGATCAGATACTGACGGAATATGATCTGGAAACTTTTACCGCGCAGGGCAGTTACCGGACTGCCCATCCGGTTTTTTCCCTGGAAACGGACGGAGACGTTTTGTATGCCGTGGAAAAAGAGGAAGAGCAGTTTTATCTGGAGACCATTGTCTGGCAGCATTCCAAAAATCTGGAAATCAGGGATGTGCCCGATGCGTTGTATACGGGGCAGTCTTATCCGCTGACCCTGTCCGCGGACGGAACGCTGCAGGAAACCTTTACCTGGCAGAGCTCGGATCCGAAGGTCCTTTCCGTGGGGAGGGACGGAACCCTCTTTGCCTGGCATGAAGGCAGCGCCGTCATTACGGTCACCGCGTCCAACGGCGTCAGCTCCTCCGTGATGCTTACGGTGCAGAAGAATCCGGCATTTCATATGCCTGCCAGAACGCAGCTGGATCTGCAGGGAAAAGCACTGCAGAATCTTTCGCAGAACAATTATACGGTCTGGTCTTCCGTGGTGGGGTCCTATCTGGCGGAAAATGACGACCAAACCCTGACCAGGGTACAGGCGGGGGCGGAAGACGGGAGCATTCTGGCGGAGACCTATGACAGGGCGGGGGCGCTTCTTTCCTCCAAATCGATTGCCCGGGAACTGCCGTATTTCGGCGGCTTTTTCAGCGGGGCAGCGAATCACTATATGGTATTCGGCGCGGCCAATCCGTCGGAAGACGACAAGGCGGAAGTGCTGAGGATCGTAAAATATGATAAAAATTTCAACCGGCTGCAGTCGGTTTCCGTATTCGGGGCAAATACCTATGAGCCTTTTGATGCGGGATCGCTGCGCATGACGGAAGCAGACGGGAAGCTCTGCGTATATACCTGTCATACCATGTATGACGAGGGAGACGGCCTGCATCATCAGGCCAATATGACCTTTGTTATCGATGAAAACAGCATGATGGTAGCAGATTCCTATTATGACGTCATGAATATCAGCTACGGCTATGTCAGCCATTCCTTTAATCAGCTGATCCGGACGGACGGGACTTATCTGTACCGGGTGGATCACGGCGACGCCTATCCCCGGGGGATCAGCCTGACACGCTGCAGGCTGAATGACAGCATAACCAATGTGGCGTATACGGTTCCTTTTGAAATCGCGGGAAATGCGGGAGACAACTATACCGGCGTATCTGTGGGCGGTTTTGAACTCGGCTCCCATACCTGTCTGATTGCCGGAAATTCCGAGCCGCAGCAGGAGGACGCCGGCGGCTATGGCGGCTATAACGAACAGCGCAATATTTTTGTATCCGTGACCGATCAGTCGTCCCTGGAATCCAAAACCATCTGGCTGACCAATTATTTGCAGGGCAGCGGGATTACGGTATGTACGCCCCAGCTGGTGAAGATCGGGGACGACCAGTTCCTGCTGATGTGGGAAGAATATACTGCGTCCGTGGATCATATAACGACGAAAATGGTGACGCTGGACGGGGAAGGAACCTGTACTTCCGATATCGTCAGCACCAACCTGCGTCTGTCGGACTGCCAGCCGGTTATGGATCGGGAAGGCCGGGTAAGATGGTTTGTGTCTGACGGGGCCCGGACGACGATGTATGCGGTCCATCCCTTTGCGCTCTCTGAACTGTCGGTATTTATGTATGGAGATCTGGACGGGGATGTGAATGTGAGTGCTTCTGATGCGCTGCTGGTTTTAAAGGCCGCGGCCAAACTGATTGTTCTGGATGATCAGCAGACACGGGCGGCCGATGTGGATAATGACAGGAATGTAAGTGCCGGGGACGCGCTGCAGATTTTAAAGAAGGCGGCGCAGCTGATCCCGCGTTTTCCGGTGGAAGAAGGGGCATGAAACAGCAAACCGGCCGCAGGGCAAAAAGGCTCCTGTGTAAAAATGCAGGAAAAATAAAAATAAATCTTGCATTCCGTTTTCCGCTGTGCTAGAATAAACCCGCTGTTTTGAAAACAAATGAACCTGCCAGGGCAGGATATTATAATAATGAGGTGAACAAGATGAAAGAAGGAATCCATCCGAAATACGAACAGACGACGGTAACCTGCAACTGCGGCAATACCTTTACCACAGGCTCTACAAAGTCGGATATTCATGTGGAGATTTGTTCGGCGTGCCATTCGTTCTACACAGGACAGCAGAAGACAGTGGCTGCCCGCGGCAGAGTCGATAAGTTCAACCGTAAGTATGGTCTTTAGAAAACCGGCGGGTTTTGCAAGTTGTATTGCTGCTGGATCAGCAGAAATCTGATTGTGAATTCGCGGTGCCATATTGTAAGTCTATCTGAGCCGGTACTGTGTATGTACCGGCTCTTTTTCTATTTACCCGAAAGGAGCAGACAATGAAATCATCCAATATCGGCGGACAGGCCGTCATGGAAGGCGTGATGATGCAGGCCAATGAAAAATACGCCATCGCCGTCCGCCGGGCCAACAATGAGATCGATGTTTCGATTCATGACTGCAGCCGTCCGGACTGGCTGAAAAAAATCCGGAAAGTGCCGTTTTTGCGCGGCGTCTTTAATTTTGTAGATTCTCTGGTCATCGGGATGAAGACCCTGACCTATTCCGCCAATGTACTGCTGCAGGATGAAGAGGCAAAGGAAGCGCAGGCAGAAGCAACCGACAGCCCGGAAACCAAGGACACAACGATTGGCGGCGCGGAAGAGGAAAAAACAAAGGACAAGGAGGGCGGACACGGCATACTGCTGGCGGGCACCGTCATTGTATCGCTGCTGTTTTCCATTGCCCTGTTTATCATTCTGCCCTGGCTGGCTTCCGAGGGGCTGCGGAGGTTCTTCCATGCCGGGGAAACGCTGATCGTCCTGATCGAGGGCCTGATCCGTATCGCCATTTTCCTGCTGTATTTGTTTCTGGTATCGAGACTGGAGGATATCCAGCGGGTGTTCCGGTATCACGGCGCAGAGCACAAATGTATTAACTGTATTGAAAGCGGGAAGCTCCTGACCCTGGAAAATGTCCGGGAAAGTTCCCGGCTGCACAGGCGCTGCGGCACCAGCTTTCTGTTTATCGTCATGCTGGTGAGCCTGATTTTGTTTATGCTGATCCGCATCAGCAATCCCTTTGCCAGACTGGGCTTTCGCCTGCTGATGCTGCCGGTGATCGCAGGCATTTCCTATGAATTTATCCGGCTGGCCGGAAGCAGCGACAATAAGTGTGTCATGGCTTTAAGCAAGCCGGGGATGCTGCTGCAGAAAATCACTACGGCAGAGCCGGACGATCAGATGATCGAGGTGGGCATCGCCAGCGTGGAAGGCGTTTTTGACTGGAAGAACTATCTGCGGGAAAACGGCGTTGCAGTGCCGGAGGAAAAGGAACAGGCATGACATATCGGGAAATACTGCGGCAGGGGGAAGACCTGCTGCAAAAAGCAGGGGATCCGGACTGCAAAACCGATGCATGGCTGCTGTTTTCCTACTGTCTGCGGATGGAACGGGCGCAGTATATGTGCAGGATGCAGGATGCGGCGCCGGATTTTCTTTCGTTTGTGTATATGGCGCTGGTGCGTAAAAGGGCCGAAGGCTGCCCGGTACAGTATCTGCTGGGCACCCAGAGCTTTATGGGACTGGATTTTTTCGTCAATGAAGACGTGCTGATTCCCAGAGCTGACACGGAAGTGCTGGCGGAACGGGCGCTGCAGCAGCTGCCCTGGGGCGGGCGGATGCTGGATCTGTGTACTGGTTCCGGCTGCATCGCGGTGGCGGTGAAGCATTTACGGCCGGATGCGCAGGTCTGGGCTTCGGATCTGTCGGAAGAGGCTTTGACCGTGGCCCGGCTGAACGCAGATTATCATGGGGCGGACATTTGTTTTGTGCAAAGCGATTTGCTGGAAGACATTCCGGAGCGCTTTGACCTGATTGTGTCGAATCCGCCCTATATCGAAACTGCCGGGATCGAAACACTGGCGGTACAGGTCAGGGACTATGAACCCCGCCTGGCTTTGGACGGCGGCGCGGATGGCCTGGCATATTACCGCAGGATCTTACGGACGGCAGGCAGCCGCCTGCATCCGAAGGGCCGGCTGCTGCTGGAAATCGGCTGCGGGCAGGGGCAGGCGGTGTCGGCGCTGGCAGCGGAAAACGGATGGAAGGACGTGGAGATCCAAAAGGATCTGGCGGGCTGCGACCGGGTATTGTCCGCAGAAATGAGGAGTGAAATTTGTAATGTTTGATAAACTGGAAGATATACTGCAGCGCTTTGAAGAAGTGCTGAATGCGCTGGCGGAACCGGACGTGACCAACAATCAGGAACGGTTCCGGCAGCTGATGAAGGCGCAGAACGACATGCTGCCCCTGGTGGAAGCCTATAAAGCCTATAAAACCGCAAAACAGACAGAGGAAGATTCGCTGTCGATGCTGGAAGAGGAGAGCGACGCGGAAATGCGGCAGATGCTCAAAGATGAGCTGGCCGGGGCGAAGGAGGACATCCGCCGGCTGGAGCATGAGATGAAGGTGCTGCTGCTGCCCAAAGACCCCAATGATGAGAAAAATGTTATCGTGGAAATCCGGGCCGGGGCCGGCGGCGATGAAGCGGCGCTGTTTGCGGCGGATATATTCCGCATGTATGCCAAATATGCGGAAAACAGACACTGGAAAGTGGAAACCATGAATTCCAATGAAAACGGCATCGGCGGATTTAAGGAAATCGTTTTCATGATCAACGGACAGGGAGCCTATTCCCGTCTGAAGTATGAAAGCGGGGTGCACCGGGTACAGCGGATCCCGGTAACGGAGTCCGGCGGCCGGATTCATACCTCCACCATCACCGTGGCCATCATGCCGGAGGCGGAGGAGGTGGATGTGCAGCTGGATATGAACGACTGCAGATTCGATGTGTTCCGGGCCAGCGGCAACGGCGGCCAGTGCGTTAATACCACGGATTCGGCGGTCCGGCTGACCCATATTCCTACGGGCATCGTGATTTCCTGTCAGGATGAAAAAAGCCAGCTGAAGAACAAGGACAAGGCGCTGAAAATTCTCCGGTCCAGGCTTTATGAGCTGGAGCAGGCCAAACAGCACGACGCGGAAGCCCAGCTGCGCAAAAGCCAGGTGGGGACGGGCGACCGCTCCGAGAAAATCAGAACCTACAATTTTCCCCAGGGACGGGTCACGGATCACAGGATCAAGCTGACGTCCCACCGTCTGGACGCAATTTTAGGCGGCGATCTGGACGAGATCATCGACGGGCTGATTGCCGCGGATCAGGCGGCGAAGCTGCTGATGGTACAGGAACAGTAAAAAATTGTTTG
>CANRGZ010000026.1 GCA_947630295.1 uncultured Lachnospiraceae bacterium
TCTAACAGCTTAAGCAACAAGATGGGTAATTCCTTACTGGCTGTAAGGGGTATTAACCATAAATATATTGTAGTAGACGAAGATGAGGAGGAGATTGATGTGTGTAAAGCAGTAGATCAAATGACAGAACGGGCGAGGCAGGAAGGACTGCGCGCGGGAAAAAGTGAAGGATTGCGTGAAGGTATGCGTTAAAATATACCCCATAGAATGGACACGACAGGAAGAAGGGCTCCTTAAAAATGGACATGCATAAAAGGGGATAATTCCTTAAATGTGGACAGGAATAAAAGGGACATTTTCCAGTAGATGATATATAATAAGACTAATCTACTGGAGGAAGTTATGGGAAGATACACGGAGAAAGAAATAAAAAAATTAGAAAAAAATCCTTATACTTTTAAAGTGACGGAGTACAAGTTGTATTTCACTGCGAAGTTCAAAGAAGATTTTTGGGTTCGGTATCAGGCAGAATTCACCCCGAGAAAAATCATGTCAGATCTGGGATATGATCTTGAGATGTTTACCCAAAAACAAATAGATAATTATGTGCAGCGTATTAAAAAAGAGGCTTTGTCGGAGAAAGGATTTTCAGAAGGCGTGGACAGAACAAGGCGGATGCCCATGAAAGCGCCGAATATTCAGGATGGATCTGATCTTCCGTCGTTAGAAAGAATGCAAAGTGAGTTATTATACCTGCGCCAGGAAGTTGATTTTCTAAAAAAATTATTACAGTGGACAATTCCAAAAGGAAAAAGTGATCATGGAGATGTCAAATAATAAGTTTGAAATCATTCATGAGACTATGAACAGGGCGAATAACCAGTTATCTGTGAAGATGCTGTGTGAGATAGCGGGAGTATCGCGATCAGGATATTATAATTGGGTAGGTTCGGAGGCAAAGCGACAGGAAAAAGAGCAAAAAGATCGGGCCGATTTTGAGCTGATATTGATAGCATATCAATATCGCGGCTATGATAAAGGTGCGCAGGGGATATATATGCGTCTGGCCCATATGGATCCACCAGTTATTATGAATGTGAAGAAGATCCGTCGCCTTATGAAGAAATATGGTCTGGTCTGCAATATCCGGAAGGCAAATATGGCGAAAGCAATAAAAACGAACCATGTGACGGATAATCTGGTAAAAAGAGAGTTCAAAGCATATGGGCCAAGGAAGATACTGCTGACTGACATAACATATATACCGTATGATGGAAGATTCTGCTATCTGTCAACGATATTGGATGCTTTTACAAAGCAGATTCTGTCATATGTAGTAAGTGAATCATTAGAAGTAGATTTTGTACTGGAGACAGTAAATCAGATGGTGGAGAAGCATGGGGTGTCCTTGAAGACAGAGACGATCATCCACAGTGACCAGGGATATCATTACACCAGCTGCAGTTTTATCCAGCTGGTGAAGGATAAAGGTCTGCGGCAGTCTATGTCGAGGCGAGGTAATTGCTGGGACAATGCACCGCAGGAGAGCTTTTATGGTCGGATGAAGGATCACACAAAAAAGCAGATTAGAAGAATGCACATCATTTGAAGTGGTTCGCGACATCATAGATTAGATGATTGGATGGAATATTACAATGAAGATCGCTATCAATGGGAACTGGCAAAGCTGTCCCCGAATGAATACTATGAATATATAACGACAGGGGTCTATCCGCTGAAGGGAGTTCCTCTTTTCGTGAAAGATAAAGAAGACAGAAGTAAAGCAAGATGATATAGCCATCTGCTGGCAAAAAAAGCTATCCCTTCTTCTTAAAATGTCCTTGACAAGGGGTACACTTTACAGGATAATGTCAAAACCATAATGGAGTCCTTGAACATGAGCATGGATGAGGCCCTGAACGCATTAAAGGTAACCGGGGAAGATCGAATCTTACTGCAGGAGATGGCTTAGCCTGGAATCTGGCTATTAACGAACACTCCCATTCCAAAATCGCTGTGATCAGAATTACGGGCTGCTCTTTGGTGATGATGAGGTGAAGATTGCGGTCAACACAAAGGGACCCAAAGGCGAGATCGGTCCTGAGCTGAAGGAGGTCATCCTTTATCTGTACCATGAGGAAGTCACAGGTTCATATAGTGAAGAACTGGATGAAGCAGTGAAGGAATTGAAGTCAAGTGAAAAAGAGGGGCAGAGGCATATGTTACTGTCGATATATCTTGAAGAGCAAAAAGTAGTCGGGAAATACTCTGGGATAGTTGAGCAGATTCGTGGCTGGTATGATAGAAAATCAAAAGTTCCCATGAAAGATGCGGCAGAATTTGTCGACATAACAGTTCCTCAGTTTGAAGGCGTCCTCGCTCTGATTAAAGAGCATCCGGACTGGGATGACGAGGAAATAGCGGATAAGGCGAATTGGAGATAGGAAGAATTATAGACATTCAAAATTAGAAGAGTGAAAGTCAGGACCAGAGAAAAGATGAAACTGCCGCTGAAGCGAGAATAATCGTTTTGGCGGCATTTGTATATTTAGACAAACGGATTATCTTTTATGGATATTTAGATATGGGCCAGTATGAAAAAGAAAAAAGATATATGTGGATTTGACATAGGTTTGGAGATACCACGGCAGTGTTTTGCTATGTACTTGTTGAATATTCCGGTGCGGCAAATCCGTCTGTCCGGTGTGGCGAGAGCCACCGGTGGCGTAATTCACTCGGGAATAATCATTCTTCTATATTTTACCTGCAAAATTCAAAAAAACGAAAAATGACAATAATACCTTTTTCTCTTACTTTTTCGATTTTAACATTGATTAATTTATATTAATAAGTAATACTTTAACAGACAAAAAAGGAAGAAGGTCGACATAATGAATGGTTTGTTACTCCAACATGCAAATTTATTCTGATGAAGTGCAATTCTCTAGGTAATAGATTTGTTTGGACATCTAAGATAAATTGAGAAAAATGCAGTGAGGGAAAGCCGTATGAATAAAAGACAATGTATGAGAGTTTTTTGCGGCGTCTTGTTCGTGGTTGTATTGGGGCATTATAAGGAAAAGATGTCTCTGGATGCGCTGCTTTTGATTTGTGTTGATGAGAAAACAAAAGACAGTCAATTTTACATAAATTTAAAAATGTGAAAGATCATAATATGAGAAAGGGTGTAAAAGATAATTAAAAGTTATCTATAAATTATTGGTTAAAGGGAAAAATTATTCGTTTAATTGATAATTTAGATATAGAGGTGTTTTTATGAAACCAGAATATTTTGAAGATTTAATAAATTTATGCAGAGATATTGCTACACAAGAGAATAAATTGTTACCATTGTGTGCTGCTGAAAATGTAATTTCTCCATTTAGCAAAATTCCATTGGATACGTTTTTGCAAGAAAAATATATAATGGGAGGCATAATGGAATATCAAGAACATAGTAACTTTGTTGGAAGTAAAAAATTATATAAAATATACGAATTATTGAATCGTCAATGCAATAAACTTTATGGATGCAAATATGCGGATGCACGAACATTATCGGGAGTAAACGCAGTAATGACTTTACTCATGAGTTTGTTTTCTGCAGGTGACACTCTTCTCATTTCTTCTGAAGAATGCGGGGGACATGGTTCTATGCCTAAAATTTGTCGTAGATTGGGCATTAATACAATTGAAATACCTTACAATTATGATATATATGATTTTGACTATGAAGAAACAAACAAACTTTTAAAATCAGAAAAAATTGATGGTATATTAATATGTCTATCAGACATTATTATAATGCCACAACTTAAAAATCTTGATTTACCAAAAGACTGTATTTTAATCTTTGATGCAACTCAAATATTAGGATTGATAGCAACAAAGACAATGGAAAACCCACTAGAATGGTTTACAAAGGAGCAAAAGTTTATCTTGATGGGAGCAACCCATAAAACCTTACCAGGTCCCACCTGCGGTTTGATAATGACAAATAACTTAGAACTTGCCCATCAATTTGATACTTTGATAAATCCAGACTATTTGAGAAACAGTCAATTACATCATATTTTTAGCTTAATACTTACCTTAATGGAACTAGAAATATATGGTTATGAATATTGTTCCTCAATAATAAATAATGCAAATATCCTCGGTGATGCACTTTTAAATTATAATTTTAATATGTTAAAAGTTCCGCCTAAATTTACATACACCCATCAGCTTTTTATATCCATGCCAAAGAAAGAGGCAGCAAATTTTTACAATAAATGTTTAGATTACGGAGTAAGCATAAACCTTAGAGATAAACATTTGTATAAAACATGTGGTTTGCGTATTGGAACACAAGAGATTTCAAGGTATGGATGGAAAGACGAAGAAATGTTATTTATTGCTAAAATATTAAGAGATATCCGGAATCATAATGAATTTTCCCCAGATATCTCTGATAGAGTAAATAAGCTTTCAACAGATAAGAGAATATGTTATACTATTGAAAATGATTACTATGATATCATATATACCCATTTACATCACAGTTAATTTAAGATTACATTTCTCAGATTTATCTTCCGAGGATAAAATAAGTAAATCTGAGTAATGCATCTTTTCCCAATAATACCTCATTTCTTTCGGAACATTTTCATTACTAATAATACATTTTACATACATGGCATAATTATAGTTAATATTTAAGCCACTATCTTGAGTGTAGAAAATAATAGATTTTAAAGTATCCTTATCTGTTGCATAGCCATATTTAATATTTAAAAGCATACTTCCCAACTGAGAGAGGCTTTGTAGGTTGTAATCATTTACCCCACTCGCAAATTGAAGAGCTTCTTGATAATAATGAATGCTTTTTTCATAATTTTCTGGATTATCATTCCGTATTCTATATATTTCACCCAATTCAAAGTAAATGTCATACTTAATCCGCAGTTGCGTTACTTCTAACAATTTCATTGTTTCTTGTAATATCTGCTCTGCCATTTCATAATTATTGCAAATCTTATACTCATAGATAGCTTTGTGCCGGGCCACATAAGGTTTCCAAATTTCATTTTCTGGATTTTCATGCATAATTTGATCTATTTTCTCAAATGATTTTTCATAGGAGTAATTTAAATCATATTGAAACATTTTAATAGATGCAGCAGAGTAGATGGAACGTATTCTTATCTTATCATCTTTATAATCAGTATCATCTGCCAAATCTTTGAAAATAGAATAGGCTTGATCCAAATCTTCACCTAAATGTCTTAAACAATGTGCATACAAATATTTGCATTTTGCATTTTGCTCTTTAGATGAAGCATTTTTTAATAATGCGCAAGATAAAGAAATAGCTCCTTTTAAATCATTTGTAAGATGGGCTAAATCAATTAATAAATATTGATATTCAAAATCTATATCATTATATATTGCCATAAGATTAAAAGTAGTATCATAATTATCAACAGCATCTTTTGCCTTATCATATAACCCTAATTCAAGAAGTGATTTTAGATAATAGTATCTAACATAAGTCCAACACTTCTTGTTCTCCCTTAAATGCAAATTTATTTGTCCACTATAGTCTATTTCACCAATGTCTATTAGCAAATAGAAGTTATTATTTGCATACTGCCTATGCAGAATTTCCTCTATCAATGAGTGATCATATTCGAAATCAGACTTTAATGCTGCTAGTAAAGCTATGTAATCAATATCGTTAATTCTTTTATAATATTGATATATTTTATAATAACTTTCACTTTTATATTGAGACAAAAAGTTCATACACTTTAGTGAAATAAGTTTATCAGTATGTATTTTATTATCGGTTAAGTTGATTAATGAATATGTTGCTAAATGCTTTAAAATTGGGTCTGCGATACAATTATCAATACCTAATATGACATTGATTTCAATTTCATCTTGTAGCAACTGACCAAGACAAAGTATCAGTGACAAAGAAGCTTTTTCCAGTTCCTTTAATGATTCAATCAATTCCTCAATATAATTCTCAAGATTATTATAATCAATAATTTTTACACCTTTGGAATATGCTTCAACGCTATAACGAGCATATACCGGATATCCATTTGACAGTTTTGATATTTCACTTCTTTCAGATTCCTCAATTTTTATATTATAGCTATGGGCAAGTAACTGTATTTCATTTTCACCGAATTTTTCTGGAGATATGTGATGTTCACATTTGTGGCTGTCCACGGCAATTACTACTCGATTGTTTTTGTTACAGTTAATAAATGCTTTTGCGAATTCTTCGCATTCCTTTAAATTAGTTTCATAAATATTATCAATAAACAAAATATTATTTTTTTGTAAAGTGGCATCATCAAGACATTTGCTGATATCTATTATTTCGGCATTTGGCTTCTTGCAAAACTTATTTGAAAGCGCTTGACTTATGGTTTTTGTATGATTGTTGTTATAATAAAAGGCAGCATATGATTTCCATTTTTTCCTCTCCGTATAATTGATTCGATCACAAGACATTTTCATAAACGATGTTTTCCCCATACCGAAATTACCACTGATATATATTATCTTTTCTTGATCATGCTGTATTAAATTTAATAGCTTTGTATACTCTTCATCTCTATCAACAAAATGTTCATCATTCAAATATCGTTCAATTAAAATTCTCTTCTGATATTTGCTAAATATAAATGACCAAATCGTTATACTTATTGTAAGTGATATTCCCATTAGTGAAGCAAACACACCAGCTGTTTCCGAATTGTTTTTATATAGGAAACATACTGTATAGCCAAAAAATAGCAAAAAAATTATGGTAAGCATAGAAGCAATACCAATTTGGAAGAACCATTTACTTTTTTTCATAGGTAACCTCGTTCTTTAGAAGATAATTCTTTATGTGGAAAATCAACAGATAACTTTTAATTATCAACCAAATAAAAGAGGCGGTATCTGATGGCTCTTTCACCTATCACATATCGCCTCAAAACTTTATATATGAAAATGATTTCTGGGATGCTTTTCAGTCAGGATATTCCTTTGCTTCGACATAGTCACATGGGTATATATTTCTGTAATATGTATCGAGCTGTGCCCCAGCATTTCCTGAATATAGCGTATATCCACATCTGCTTCCAGCAGGCTGGTAGCAAAGGTGTGGCGAAACATATGTGGAGTAATATGCAATTCTATTGCAGCAATGGAAGCATATTTGTTTATTGCCCGTCTGACGCATTGATCCGATAGGACACAGCCGTTTTGATTTACAAAAAGTAATTGCAGTTCTGAATCTGTGGAAGAAACACTTTTTTATATTCTTCCAGGACATGAATTACGTCATTATTCCCAATTTGCAGCCGGCGTTCTTTTGCCCCTTTGCCATAGATCAGTATACATTGATCCTGCAAATTAATATCATCTTTTTTGAGAGAACACAGTTCGGAAATCCTTATTCCGGTTGCAAAAAGCAGTTCGATTACGGCAGCGTCCCGTAATGCATTTTTTTGTTGATATTTCGTCGGCGCTTCATCGCATTGTTTGTAGATAACCGATAAAAGCGTTTCAATGGTATGTAAAGGGATAACTCTTGGAAGTGTAACCGGCTCGCGGAATTTTAAATGTATTTTATTAAAAGGATTTTTGTCGGAGATATTTCTGTATTCAAAATAGTGAAAGAGTGCTTTTACAGAGGCCAGCTTTCGTTTGACCGTTTTGGCTTTATATTTGGTGTGCAGGGAAGAAATGTAGTTTTCTAATACAGGGACATCGATGTTTGATACATGGGAAACAGAGATACTTTCCATAAACTGATACAGATCGATCCGGTAAGCTTTTAATGTTTTTGGATCTAATCTTTTTTGACTTTTACAATAATATAAATAATTGTCAATGAGTGTCTGTAAATCATTCATTTTTAATCTCCTTTGTTTTTGATTCATTTTAGCAGATTTCGAGAATCTGCAGCAGCTTTTGATTGAAAAAAGCAGCCAAGGACACGCTGATGGTTAGCCGGCTGGGTTTTTAAAGTGCAAATCCGCAGGCGCAGAAAAAGAATTGAAGAATCAGCATATTTGTGCTACCATACGAAAATAAGACACGATGGAGATGCCTATGCACAACAAAGACTATTTTGGAAAAGATGCTTCCGCGCTGCGGAGCAAAAAACTGTTTCTTCTGGATATGGACGGAACGATTTACAATGAAGACACGCTCTTTGACGGCACGCTGGCCCTGCTTTCATGGATCGAAGACAGCGGAGGGAAGTATGTTTTTATTACAAATAATTCGTCAAGATCCGTCAAAGACTATATTCAGAAGGTCAATCGGATGGGTATACCGGCGGGAGAGGCGCATTTTTTTACTTCCACACAGGCGGCGGCGCTGCTGCTGAAAAAAGCGTATGGAAATCAGCCGGTTTATTGCCAGGGCACCAGATCCATGCTAAAAGAGCTGCAGCGGTACGGACTGTGTGTGACCGAATCGGTGACAGACAAAGCGGCGGCTATATTGGTGGGGTTTGATACGGAACTGACCAGTGAAAAGCTGCGCAAAACCAGCGAGATGCTGCATCAGCCCATTCCCTTTTACGCCACCAATCCGGACCTGGGCTGCCCGGTCAGTTTTGGGTTGATTCCGGACTGCGGATCCATATGCATGATGTTTGAAAATGTCACCGGAAGAAAGCCGCAGTACATTGGCAAGCCGGAAACCACCATGGTGGAGATCGTCATGGAAAAATTCGGTGTAAAAAAAGAAGAAACCTTAATTATCGGGGATCGCCTGTACACGGACATTGCAACGGGAATCCATGCGCAGGTGGATACGGTTTGTGTGCTGTCCGGCGAATCTACGGTGGAAGATATCCTGGAATCAGAGACAAAGCCCACCTATACGTTTGAAAATGTAAAGACGCTTTACAGGTATTTAAAAAACTAAAGAAAGGAATATGATCGTATGTCAATCGATAAAGTCAGGACTTATTTCAAGGAACAGGGCATTGCCCACCGGATTCAGGAATTTGACGTTTCCAGCGCTACGGTGGAGCTGGCCGCCGCGGCCTTAGGCTGCGAGGGCGCCCGTATTGCAAAGACCCTTTCCTTTCATGCGGGGGATCGCGTCCTGCTGGTTGTAACGGCAGGGGATCGGAAGGTGGATAATCAGAAATACAAAGCGCAGTTTCATGTGAAAGCCAAAATGCTTGCCTTAGAGGAAGCGGAGCCGCTGATCGGACATGCGGTGGGCGGCGTCTGTCCTTTTGCAGTCAACAAAGGCGTTGCGGTCTATCTGGACGAATCCCTGAAACGGTTTGAAACGGTATTTCCGGCCTGCGGCAGCTCCAACAGCGCCATTGAGCTGAGTATTCCGGAACTGGAACAATATGCAGCGCCGGTGGGCTGGGTGGACGTCTGCAAGCCAATGGAATGATTACAGCGTCAAAAGCTCGAATCCACGGTATGCTTGTGAAAGCTGCGAAGCAGCGTAACAATCCGTAATCATAGAATAAAAAATAAAGGCGGAAGCAGTTTACATAACTTTGCTTCCGCCTTTTGTTTCCGCTCTGAAAAATGCTGCAGATCAGAGATAAGCCTGCAGGTCGCTGCGCAGTTTTTCTTCAATTTTGATCAATCGGCTGCAGATCTCTTTGGCAGTATCGTCGGCATCCTTGTACTGGTGCAGGTACTGATAAAGGGATTTGATGCCCATATCGCAGCCGGAAGTCATGAGCTCAGCGATGGTGCTGTCATTTTTGTCCATGGCAACCTTCATATTGGTTTTGATCCAGGACATGCTTTTTGCCATGGGATTGGGCTCTTTTTCTTCGCTGTGATGGCTGGCCAGCAGCTGGTGCAGTTCATCGCAGAGTTTTTCATGGTGGCTCTTGCTTTCCTTCAGAAAGTTTCGCATTTCTTCGCTTTGGACTTTGTCCAGAATTTCATCAATGGACGCGTAGGCCATCTTGGTGCCCGCGTCGCATTCCCGCAGCAGTGCAATGGTATCTGTATTTTCCATGTTTTATTTACCTCACATTTTTCTTTTAGTATGCGCCGGAATCTGTGAATGATACCCGGATGACATACATATATTGCCAATGGGAGGTATTTGCAGTGAAAAAGAATCCATGGATTTTTGCAAAGTTTATTTTGCTGCCGCTGGCTGCAGGCGCTTTAAGCGCATTTTTTTCAAGAGGCGCTTATGCGTCGTTTGCGCAAATGAGAAAGCCGGCGATTGCACCGCCGGGATGGCTGTTTCCTGTGGTGTGGACGATTCTGTATATACTGATGGGAATTGCATCCTGGCTTTGTTTTGTTTCAGAAGGGACGCACGCAGAGAAGAAAAAAGCATTGACAGTATACGGACTGCAGTTATTTGTCAATTTTTTCTGGTCGATCTTTTTCTTTCGCTTGGAATGGTATCTGTTTGCTTTCCTGTGGCTGGTGCTGCTCTGGCTGCTGATCATATGGTGTATCTTTTTATTTGATGCATGTTCCAAAGCGGCCGGATGGCTGATGGTGCCGTATCTGGCATGGGTGACTTTTGCGGGATATCTGAATCTGTCCATATATCTTCTGAACAAAGCATAACTTCATATCGAAAACAAGAAGCGGTAAGTCTTTGAAACTTGCCGCTTCTTGTTTTCTGATGATTATTCCAGTTCAAAGGCGCCGGTATAAAGCTGATAATAGGTGCCGCGTTCTTCAATCAGTTTTTCATGGCTGCCCCGTTCGATGATCCGTCCGTGATCCAGTACCATGATGACGTCGGAATTCTTGACGGTGGAAAGCCGGTGGGCAATGACAAATACGGTGCGGCCTTCCATCAGTTTATCCATACCGCGCTGGACGATGGCTTCCGTTCTGGTATCGATAGAGGAAGTCGCTTCATCCAGAATCATCACCGGCGGGTCGGCAACCGCCGCCCGGGCAATGGCAATGAGCTGGCGCTGTCCCTGGGAAAGATTGGAGCCGTTGTTGGAAAGCTCGGTTTCATAGCCATTGGGCAGCCGGGTAATGAAATCATCTGCCCCTGCCAGTTTGGAGGCTGCGATACATTCTTCATCCGTGGCGTCCAGCTTGCCGTAGCGGATATTTTCCATAACCGTGCCGGTAAACAGGTTGGTATCCTGCAGCACGATGCCCAGCGAACGGCGCAGATCGGATTTTTTGATTTTATTGATATTGATGCCGTCGTAGCGTACCTTGCCGTCGGCAATATCGTAAAACCGGTTGATCAGATTGGTAATGGTGGTTTTTCCCGCGCCGGTGGCGCCCACAAAGGCCACCTTCTGGCCGGGTTCGGCATAGACGGACACGTTGTGGAGCACGTCCTTGCCTTCCTCATAGGCAAAGTCCACATTCACCAGCCGGACGTCTCCCCGCAGCAGCGTATAGTCCAGGGTGCCGTCGGTATGAGGATGCTTCCAGGCCCAGGTGCCGGTGCGTTTGGCGGATTCTGTGATGGTACCGTCTTTGGCTACCTTCGCGTTCACCAGGGTCACATAGCCTTCGTCGGATTCCGGGGCTTCATCCATCAGCGCGAAGATACGTTCCGCGCCGGCCATACCCATGACAATGGAATTGACCTGCTGGGAAACCTGATTGACGTTGCCGGTAAACTGCTTGGTCATATTCAGGAAGGGTACGAGAATACTGATACTGAAAGGCAGTCCTGCAATGCCGATATTTTTCAGACCGGAGATCATGAAGATACCGCCGGTGACTGCAATGATGACGTAGAGGATATTGCCGATATTCATGATAATGGGTCCTAAAGAGTTTGCGTAAGCGTGGGCCCGGTAGCTGTCGTTGTACAGGGCTTCGTTGATCTTGTCGAAGTCTGCTTCACACTGGGGTTCATGGCAGAAGACCTTGACCACCTTCTGGCCGTTCATCATTTCCTGGATAAAACCTTCCGCCCTGCCCAGAGAAATCTGCTGGCGCACAAAGTATTTGGCCGAGCCGCCGCCGATCTTTTTGGATACGAAGAGCATGGCCAGTACGCCCAGCATCAGCACCAGCGTCATCCAGAGGCTGAAATAGAGCATGATAAAGAATACGGTCAGCACCACCACCGATGCCTGCAGCAGGGTCGGCAGAGACTGAGCCACCATCTGACGCAGGGTATCGATATCGTTGGTGTAATAACTCATGATATCGCCGTGCTTGTGGGTGTCAAAATATTTAATAGGAAGATTCTGCATGCCGTCAAACATTTTTCCACGCATTTTGCAGAGGAAGCCCTGGGTGATGTAGGCCATCAGCTGGGTATACAGCGTAATGGACAGCATGGACAGGAAATACAATGAGGCCAGCAGCGCAACCTTCGGTATGATTTCCTTGCTGGCGCCGGCCCAGTCGCCGGTTTTGTACCAGACTTCGATGGTGCCTACCACCTTTTGGATAAAGATGGCCGGGATGGCGGAAGTGGCGGCGGAAAACAGGATACACAGCGCCGTCAGGGGCACCAGCACCGGATAGGAGCTGATCAGCATTTTCAGGATCCGCTTGATGACGCCAGGATTCGCTGTGGGACGCGGATGTTTATTTGTCTGTGCCATCTTCATCACCTCCGTTCGTCTGCTGTTCATATACTTCGCGGTAAATATCGCTGGAAGCAAGCAGCTCGCTGTGGGTGCCGCAGGCACTGACACGGCCGTTGTCCATGACGATGATCATATCCGCGTCTTCCACGGAAGCCACACGCTGCGCAATGATGATCTTGGTGGTTTCCGGAATGTACTGTTTGAATCCGGCACGGATCAGCGCGTCGGTTTTGGTATCCACTGCGCTGGTGGAATCGTCCAGAATCAGGATTTTCGGTTTCTTCAGCAGCGCCCGGGCGATACAGAGCCGCTGTTTCTGGCCGCCGGAGACATTACTGCCTCCCTGCTCGATTTTGGTATTGTAGCCGTCCGGGAAAGAAGAAACAAATTCATCTGCCTGGGCAAGCACGCAGGCTTCTTTGATTTCCTCGTCTGTAGCGTTTTCATTGCCCCAGCGTAAGTTCTCATTGATGGTGCCGGAAAACAGCAGATTCTTTTGCAGCACCATGGCTACGCTGTTTCTGAGGGTTTTGATATCATAGTTTTTGACATCGATGCCGCCCACGGTGATATTGCCTTCCGTCACGTCGTACAGTCTGGGAATCAGCTGCACCAGCGAGGATTTTCCGGAACCGGTACCGCCGATGATGCCTACGGTCATGCCGGAACGGATGTGCAGGTCGATATCGGAAAGGGCGTTCTTTTTCGCTTTTGCGGAATACTTGAAATTCACATGGTTGAAGTCGATGGAACCGTCCGGAATCGACGTAACGGGCTGTGCTGCCATGGGCAGATCCGGCACCTCGTTTAAGACTTCGCCGATTCGTTTAAAGGATTCCGAAGACATTGTCAGCATAACGTAAATAAAGGACAGCATCATCAGGGACATCAGAATCTGTACGCCGTAAGTAATCATGGCAGAGATCTGGCCCACGTCCACCACGTTGCCCTTGCTGGTAATGGTCATACGGGAACCAACCAGCAGTACGAAAATCATATTGAAATAAACGCAGATCTGCATGATCGGCGTATTAAATGCAACGATGCGCTCTGCCTTGGTAAAGTCAATGCGGATATCCTCTGCCGCGGCGTTGAATTTCTGCTTTTCGTATTCCTCTCTGGAAAATCCCTTGACCACCCGCATGGCACGGACATTTTCCTCGATGGATTCATTCAGATGGTCATATTTGTGAAAAACCCGCCGGAAGGCCGGCATGGCTTTGTGGCTGACCATCAGCAGGCCGAAGACCAGTACGGGAATGATGATTACAAAGGAAGTCGCCAGGGAGCCGCCCATGATATAAGCCATGAGAATGGAAAATATCAGCATCAGCGGGCTGCGGATGGCGGTTCGGATCACCATCATGTAAGCAATCTGAATATTGGCTACATCCGTCGTCATACGGGTCACCAGAGACGAAGAAGAGAAGCGGTCAATATTGTGGAAGGTAAAGGTCTGTATCTTCTGAAAAATATCGTGTCGCAGATTCTTTGCGAATCCCGCAGAGGCTTTGGAGCAGGTAAATCCTGCCATACCGCCGCAGGACAGCGACAGACAGGCCATTACGGCCAGCAGCGCCCCGGTGCGCAGAATCTGCGCCATATCGATGCCGGCTTTGATATGATTGACCAGATTGGCGGTGATAAACGGAATAATACATTCGATTACCGCTTCGCCGACCATAAAGAGAAGCGTCAGTATGGTAGGTTTCTTATACTCTCTGACGCATTGCAGAAGTCGTCGGATCATTGAAATGCTTCCTTTCCTGATATAGATTCGTAATTCTTTATTATATAGCGAATAAAATTTCCGTCAATCGGGAAATTCCATTTTTTCACAAATATTTCATAAAATGAAAGGGCAAACTGCACAAAGCGCTTTGCGGGAAAGTGCTGAGATGGTAGAAAAACTTTTAGTGAAATAACGAAAAACGTAAATGGAAAATGATTGAAAAACAGGACAAGTTGCAGTATAATTTTTGCAATTGATAATAAGATTTGGGAGCATGAAAGGAAAAGCGCAGATGAAACTGAAAAAACTTCTTTTGGTGATAGGGGTGCTGATTTTATGTCTGTACGGGCGGATTTCTATGGTGTCCGCCGCTGAAAGCAATCACCTGTCATGTTTTGAACTGAGCGGAAATGCACCTTATTACCGTGTCGAACTTTCTAATTTAAAGCTGAATGGATCGTATCAGGATATTCGCTTTGCGGTATGGAGTGAGGATAAGGGTCAGGATGATCTGATCTGGTACTCCGCCAGATCCGGCAAGGGCGTTTACTATGTGGAGGTTCCCTTAAATAACCATGATTCCAATGGGAAATTTCAGGTGCATGCGTATGCACTGATGGCGAACGGCAGGATGCAGATCTTAAATACAACAGCCTTTTCCTATCAGTCATCGGCAGCAATTTCCGTTCGCGATTCGTCCGGTACGGAAAAGGAGTTTCAGGTCTCTGTGAATACGCCGAAAGCTGTAGGCGGCATCCAGCAGATTCTGGCGGCGGTCTGGAGCAAGACAGGCGGGCAGGATGATATTGTCTGGTATACCGTTTCGGCAAACGGCGGCACTTACACGGCGAAAATTCCGGTGTTAAATCATCGGACGGCGGGAGAGTATTTAGTGCATATTTATGCGCGTAACTGGCGCGGCTCTATGATTCTGCTCGGAACATCTTCATTTTCCGTGAATGCCGCTGCAAAAGCCGATGCCCAGGTCAGCATGGCAGACCGGCAGCATGGCAGATTTCAGATCAAAGTTTCAAATATCAGCGCGCTTTCCGGTGTGGCAAAAGTGCAGGTTCCCGTCTGGTGCAGCAATGATCAGAGCGATATCGTATGGTATGATGCCATCAGACAGAGTGACGGCAGTTATATTGTAAATGCGGATATCAGCAAACACAAAAACCATACAGGCGAATATAAAATCCATGTATATGTGCAGATGGGCAACGGCGTTCGCAGTTTCGCCGGCAATACTTCTTATGAATATCTGCCGCAGTCGGGAGACAGTTATTATACGGCGGATAATGCCTGTGAACAGATGGTCTGCACGCCGCTGGCACAGAAAAGCGGATTTTATCATATTGATTGTTCCGCACCGGTTCTGGATCAGCCGGTAAAACGTTTGGAATATGCGGTTTGGAGTGATCGGGGCGGAAAAGACGATGAGCTCTGGTTTACAGCGGAATTAAAATCAAACGGTATGTACGGTGCGGATATTGCGATGGACGGATTCCACGATCTGGGTTTGTTTCATGCAGAGGCTTATGCACTGTTGAATGACGGAAGAAGGGCATTGATACAGAACAGTACATTTACGCTGGGAGACCCGGCTGTTTCCACACTGCAGATTTCCAATGTCAATCTGGCAGCGGGAACTTTCCGTGTATCTCTTTCCGGTATCAGCAATCCGGAATCTATACGGAAAATCCAGGTGGATCTGCATACGACGGCAGCAGGAGCGAAGCATTATACTTATGATGTCATGTCCTGGTCAGATGGATATTATCTGGATGTCAATATTGCGAATATGAATTATGAGTTCGGCACCTATGTGGCGGAGCTGAAAGTGACGGATATTACCGGAAAAATACAAACGGCCGCTTCTGCAAGCTGCGATATGAAGCCGAAATATACGAAGATCAACCAGACGGATTATTATAATAATGAGACGGTTCGAGGCGTCTTTCTGGATAATCTGGTAGTACCGGGCGGTACGACCCAGGTACAGTTCGCGGTATGGAGTACAGCGGGCGGTCAGGATGATCTGATCTGGTATCCTGCGGACAGGAACGGGTCCTACTATTATTACTATATCAATATCAGTGAGCACAGGACCCTGGGCGAATACAATGTGCATATTTATGCTACAAAGAAAAATGGAAAGCAGGAGCTGATTGCCGCGGAGAAATTCAGCATTAATGCGAAGCCCTCCGGTAAAATCCGGATCAGCAACGTCAATGGAACAACGGGCAGAATGCGCGTGACGGTATACGATCTGGCTGCGCTGCCCGGTGTCAGCCATGTAGAAGTGCCTGTCTGGTGCAGCAGTAATCAAAGCGATATCAAATGGTATACGGCCGAACGACAGAGCGACGGTACCTATGTGGCAGATGTTTACGTCGGCAATCATAAATATCATTTCGGAAATTATACCGCCCATGCTTATGTCACAATGCGCAATGGCATACGGTGTTTTGTAAGCAGTACCTCTGCAAATATTACGGCCAATAACTTTATCCGGTATGAAAAGTTAAGCGACAGCACTGTCCGTGTTACGCTGATGAATGCCGGCGGTGGCAGAGCGCAGGCGGTTTCTTTCCCGACCTGGAGTGTCGCAAACGGCCAGGATGATATTCAGTGGTATCAGGGAAGCAATGACGGGCGGAATAACTGGTCTGTCATTGTCAATTCGGACAATCACAGGAATTACGGTGATTTTGTTACACATGCATACGTCATATATAACGGATGGCAGACCATGGCAAACCAGATCGGTTATACGCTGAAGGGAAATGATTTTACGCAGAAACTGGGATCTTTCTCTACGGTTTCTGTCAACAATGCAAACGGCACCTTTAACATGTCCAAAGCACTGCTGTCCTTTAACGGACTGGTGGTACAGCCCGGAGAGACGGTTTCATTCTTTGCTGTGGCGGGGCCCTGCGGTTTTGCGGATGGCTATAAAGTGGCAGGAACCGTACAGGGAACCGGATATGGCGGCGGCATCTGCCAGGCGTCCACGACGCTTTACGGCGGCGCTCTGCGGGCCGGTATGACCATTGTGGAACGCAGAAGCCACAGTCAGCATTCGGTTTATGTTCCCATCGGTCAGGATGCGATGGTCAGCTATGGGTCTTCTGATTTTAAATTCCGGAATGATCTGAGCCGGCCAGTGAAGATCGTTACTTACGTGACCGGAAAACAGCTGAATGTGGAATTCTGGGGTGTACAGCCCGGCTGGTATGACAGCATACAGATCAATTCCTGGTCTACCGGCAGAAATTCCGCAGCGGCGGAGCGGGTATACTATAAAAATGGTGTTGCCGTAAAAGTGGAACGGCTGAGCAATTCTTATTATCCGAAAGGCTGACGGTAAGAGTAAAATAAAAAGGAGGAAACTTTTCATGGGATTTTTGACAGGTAAAACAGCAATCATTACAGGCGGCGGACGTGCCGTATTGAAGAACGGAGGCTGCGGTTCCATCGGATACGGAATTGCAACCGCATATGCAAAGGAAGGCGCAAATCTGGTGATTACCGGACGAAATGTCAAAAAGCTGGAAGACGCCAAAGAAGAACTGGAACGTCTTTACGGCATCAAGGTGCTTTACGTGCAGGCAGATGTGAATGCCGGCGCGGATAATGAAGCAGTGGTCAATGAAGTGGTCAGGCAGACCATAGAGACTTTCGGATGCATCGATGTACTGATTAACAATGCGCAGGCTTCCGCCTCCGGCGTGACGCTGGCGGAGCATACAACGGCCCAGTTTGATCTGGCATTGTATTCCGGTTTATATGCGGTGTTCTATTATATGAAAGCCTGCTATCCGTATCTGAAAGAGACCAAAGGCAGCGTAATCAATTTTGCATCCGGCGCCGGCCTGTTTGGCAACTACGGACAGTGTGCTTACGCGGCGGCCAAGGAAGGCATCCGCGGCTTGAGCCGTGTGGCGGCCACAGAGTGGGGCAAGGACGGGATTAACGTTAATGTGATCTGTCCGCTGGCCTGGACTTCCCAGCTGGAGCAGTTTGAGGAAGCCTATCCGGACGCTTTTGCCCAGAATGTGCATATGCCGCCCATGGGACATTACGGGGACGCGGAGAAAGAAATCGGCCGTGTCTGTGTACAGCTGGCTTCTCCGGATTTCAAGTATATGAGCGGGGAAACGCTGACGCTGGAAGGCGGTATGGGACAAAGACCGTAATTTCGTGATCTGAAGAGGTGAATGAAATCGATAACACATACATTATAACGCACCCCAGGGTTTCTTTGATTTATATCGCCTTGTCAGTATTTTTAAGCCTGCTGTTTACGGTTGTATATTATCGGAAATACCGCAAAAAGATTGATGCCTGCGGCATGTTTCTGCTGCTGGTTTATGTAGGCGTTGTATTTTCATGGACTGTTTTCTGCCGTACAATCAAGCCCCGGCAATACTACGGACTGGTTCCGTTCTGGTCGTATCGGGCGATTCGGCAGGGGGCAACTGCGCTGATATCGGAAAACCTGCTGAATGTGCTGCTGCTTTTGCCGAATGGTTTTCTGTATCCCCTGGCTATGGGACAGGCTTCTGCAAAAAAGAGTATTCTGTTTGGACTGAGCTGTTCCGTGCTGATTGAGCTGCTGCAGCTGATTTTAAAAAGCGGTTTGCCCGAATTTGACGATATTTTTCACAACACCGTCGGGGTGGCGATTGGGTACGGTCTGTACAGGGGCGTGCGGCTGCTGGCGGAGCGGTGGAAAAAACTTAAAAGAATTGACAAAAAATCAAAAAAATGATATGAAAAAGGCTCGCATTTCTTAGTGTGGGTCTTTTTTACGTCAGCAAACGAATTTACTCTTACAGTCATTGACATTTTAGGAAAAAAAGAGTATCGTATCTTTACTTTTGAAATCAAATTTAATCGCTGGTTTAAGTGTTTGGAAAGGAATTGTATATGAATCAATCAATCGTTATTACCGGTATGGGCGCTGTGACGCCCATCGGCATCGGCGTAAAAGCTTACTGGCAGGCATTGCTGGACGGAGCCTGCGGCATCACAGACATCCCTGAGTGGCAGGAACGGCAGCTGGCCGTAAACCGTGCTGCGGAAGTCAAAGATTTTCACGCTTCCGACTATCTGCCCCGCCGTATGGTCATGGATCTGGAACCCTTCATGCAGTATGCCTATGTTTCCGCAGCGGAAGCGGTAACTGAAAGTGGTCTGGAAACCCACAGTACACGGGTGGGCGTGGTGATGGGAACCGCCATGAGCGGCATTACTATGATCGGCGATACCAATATGAAATTTGCCGACACCCCGCAGGTAAGTCCGAAGTTTCTGACTAAGGCCATGGGCAATCTGGCAGCATCCCAGTTTGCTATTAATTACGGCATTCAGGGTCCCAGCATGACGGTCACCACCGCCTGTTCTTCCGGCGGAGACGCCATCAGTCTGGCGGCGATGCTTTTGAAAAGCGGACGGGCAGATGCCGTCGTTGTTATGGCCGGAGAAGCCGCTCTTTGTCCTGCGGTATCCGACAGTCTGGTGCGTACCGGGGCCTTATCCAAAAACGGAGAAAGTGTTCCCTTTGATCAAAGCCGGGACGGCTTTGTCATCGGTGAAGGCGGCGGGGCACTGGTCTTGGAAACTGCCGCGCATGCCGCATCCCGGGGCGCAGTGCCCATCGCCGCACTGCTGGGCTGTGGCAATAATACGGACGCCTATCATCCGGTCTCTCCCAATCCGGAGGGTACCCAGGCTGCGCTGTGTATGCAGCTGGCTCTTGCAGACGCTGGGCTGACGCCGGAAGACATCGATTACATCAACGCCCACGGTACCTCTACTATTAAAGGCGACATCGCGGAGACCCACGCCATTCACCAGGTCTTCGGCAACCAGCCCGTATATGTCAGCTCCACCAAGGGCGCTACGGGTCATATGATGGGCGCAGGCGGTGTCACGGAGGTCATTGCCTGCATTAAAGCTGTGACTACCGGTCAAATGGCACCCAATACCGGCTGCAGAAAACAGGATGCAGCTTGTGATTTGAACCTGGTCACCCAAAAAACCGGAAAGCAGAACATTCGTGCCGCCCTGTCCAATGCCATGGGATTTGGCGGACAAAATTCCTGCATTATTGTAGGAAGAGTTACGGAATAATACATGTTAAAAACCTTGAATTTATGATATTTTCCATAAATTCAAGGTTTTTCGTTTTTATGATTTATAATTATTTGCAATCTTTCTCTGTTTTCCGCAGAAATAAAAAAGCAGGCGACGGGAATCGAACCCGCGTATTCAGCTTGGGAAGCTGATGTTCTGCCATTGAACTACGCCTGCGTGCATTTGCACGTTATCAATATAGCACAGGAAGCGCCGTTTGTCCAGCAAATTAGTATGGTCTGCAAAGCTGAAAAGAAGATCGATGACTGTTTCTGTGAGGCAGTGCGAAACATTTTGTTTACAAAGCGTATAAAACAGGGTATAATAATGGGGATAAGAAAGGAGTGCGCCAGTTCGGCGCTTGAAATATAGGCAGGTGAAAGTCCTGCTCCGGTAAAGTCTAGCGAACAGCCGGT
>CANRGZ010000027.1 GCA_947630295.1 uncultured Lachnospiraceae bacterium
CGGTGTTCTCCTGCTGTGGGGCAAAACAGCAGGAGGCCCTCCGGCCAACAAGGGAGGTGTTTCCATGGGTGCATGGCTTTCTTCCAATCTCGGAACCATACTTGTCGCCGCGGTCATTCTCCTGATCGTAGCGGCAGTGATCTGCAAAATGTTAAAAGATAAGAAAAACGGCCGCTCCTCCTGCGGCTGCGGATGTGAAAACTGTGCCATGTCCGGCACATGCCATAAGCCGAAGAAATAAAATTCTCCGGATCAAATAAACTTAGCAAAGCGAAAGCGGTCAGATTTTTTAATCCGGCCGCTTTTGCCTTTTACTTTTCTTTTAGATTTCTGTTTCATATGCATCCAGCATATGTTTCACATTCTGACAACACATCATCTGACTCATCAGGCAGGCGCCTTGTGCCCCCGCCGCCTTCACCTGCGGATACCGCGCCGGGGTGATGCCGCCGATGGCGTAAACCGGAATGGAAACGGTTTCGCAGACGGAACGCAAAAAATCCAGCCCCCGTCCCGGCAGCCCCTTCTTGCAGTCGGTCTCAAAGATATGTCCCGCCGTGATATAGGTGCATCCCAGCTGCTCTGCTTCCGCCGCTTCCGCCGCGGAATGGCAGGATGCCCCCAGAATGGGAAACGACCCCCGCACTTCCTGCGGCAGTCCCCGCAAAATCTCCATCGGCAGATGGATCGCCTCTGCCCCCAGCGCCTGCGTCGTGCGCACATATGTATGCAAAATACAGCGGGTTTGATATCTGCCGCAGATTTGCATCGCTTCCCGGGCCATCTGCAGATAGGCGGATTCGGGAAGGTCCTTTTCCCGGAGGATGATGCCCTTCGGACGGGCCGACGCCAGCTTTTCCAGCCGTTGGGCAAAAGGCTCCCGGCACAGGCTGCGGTTGGTAACGATCAGCACCTCAGACATAAAGATAGTCATTCAGGACGGGCTGCAGGCCTTCTCCTTCGATATCCTCATACATCCGGTTGAGGCTGCGGCTGTCGTTGATTTCAAACTGCTCGTCTCCCTGCGGGCCGTCGGTCTCCTTTCCGCTGTATTTCTGCTCATGGTCGCCGATGCCGGTGGACACCCCCGCCGATATTTTGGTGGCCGCGATCTTCACAATGCCGTTGCGGAAGGACGCGCTTTCCCGGGAAGATACCGTAATTCCGGCAAAGGGCAGGAAGATCCGGTACGCGCAAAGCACCTGGCACAGCTGCTTTTCATGCACATCCTGGGGATTGATCTTGTCATTGTTGATGATAGGCCGCAGCCGCGGGCAGGACAGGGACATTTCCGCAGAAGGATATTTCCGCTGCAGGTAATACAGATGCAGCCCGCTTGCCAGCGCGTCTTTTCTGAAATCGGACAGTCCCAGCAGCGCGGAAAATGCAACGCCCCGCATACCGCCCATCAGCGCCCGTTCCTGGGCGTCGAAGCGATAGGGCCAGACCCGTTTCGCCCCCAGCAAATGCAGCTGCTCGTAGCGCACCGTATCATAGGTTTCCTGAAATACCGTGACGTAGTCTGCGCCGCAGCTGTGCAGATAGCGGTATTCCTCCGTGTTGACCGGATACACCTCCAGTCCCACCATACGGAAATATTTCCGGGCCAGCCGGCAGGCTTCGCCGATGTATTCCACGCTGCTCATCTTCCGGCTTTCTCCGGTGAGGATCAGGATTTCCTCCATCCCGCTTTCTGCGATGACCTGCATCTCATGCTCGATCTGCTCCATATTCATCTGCATACGGCGGATGTGGTTGTAACAGTTGAATCCGCAGTAAACGCAGTAATTTTCACAATAGTTCGCGATATACAGCGGCGTAAACAGATATACGGTATTTCCGAAATGCCGGCTGGTTTCCCGCTGGGCCCGCTGGGCCATCTGCTCCAGAAACGGCTCCGCCGCCGGAGACAGCAGCGCCTTGAAATCCTCCACGGAACAATGGGAATGCTCCAGGGCCGCCTGCACGTCCTTCGCCGTATAGCGGCTGTAGTCAAAAGACGCCGCCTGTTCCATGACCCGGCTGCATACGTCTGATTGGATCTGCTCCATGCCGGGCAGATATTCCATATGGTTTTTCCGGGACGAGGGATCGGTTTCCAGCCGGTGCTTTTTTGCCAGCGCCTCCGGAGAAAGATACGCCGAATCGATAAAATACTGATTTTCCATGCAAAACCTCCCTAGTCTCTTAAGAAACCGGTCAGCGGATCCGACGCCGACGCGCCCCGGGGCAGCACCCGTCCCAGTCCGGAGAGGTAAGCGCTTCGTCCGGCTTCGATGGCCTGCTTAAACGCCGACGCCATCAGGGTGAGATTTCCTGCGGTGGCCAGCGCCGTATTGGCCATAATGGCCGCGACGCCCATTTCCATGGCTTCGCAGGCCTGCGAGGGTCTGCCGATCCCGGCGTCTACAATCACCGGCAGATCCATTTCATCCACCAGGATCTGGATAAATTCTCTGGTGGCCAGTCCCTTGTTGGAGCCGATGGGCGCAGCCAGCGGCATGATGGCCGCCGCCCCCGCAGAGGCAAGATCCCGGGCCGCGTTCAGGTCCGGATACATATAAGGCAGGACGACGAAGCCCTCCTTTGCCAGGATTTCCGTGGCCTTCACCGTTTCCTGATTATCGGGCAGCAAATACTTGCTGTCCCGCATGATTTCGATTTTGACAAAGGTGCCGCAGCCCAGCTCCCGGGCCAGCCGCGCGATATGCACCGCTTCTTCCGCCGTTCGCGCCCCGCTGGTATTGGGCAGCAGCGTCACTCCCTCAGGGATGTAGTCCAGGATATTTTCCTTTTCTTTTGTATTGGCCCGGCGCACCGCCAGCGTAATGATTTCAGCCCCCGCGTCCCGTACCGCCGCTTCGATCAGCTTCAGCGAATATTTTCCGGACCCGAGAATAAAACGGGAATGAAATTCGTGTCCTCCGATGATCAATGGATCCTCATGCATATCTGTTTCCTTCTTTCTTTTTCAAATTTCCGTTCTGCCGTCCAGCGCGGCTTTCATTTCTTCCTTCGCCGGGATCAACTCAACCGCCTCCCACGAAACTGACGACTTCCAGACTGTCGCCCTCCTGCAGCACCGTTTCCCCGTAGGCGGCTTTCGGAACGATCTCCCCGTTGCGCTCTACGGCGATCCGCGCCATGTCATAACCGGCCGACGCCAGATACTCCTGCAGCGTGCTGCCTGCCAGTTCCAGAGATTTTCCGTTGATTTTTACCATGGTTCTTCCTCCGCGTACATAAAAAATGGAAGCGGCCGATTTGGCCGCTCCCCGTTTCATACAAATGCAAATGTATCCCTACGTTGGCATTATCCAAATCAGGTCACCGGTCGAAGGTTGCACCTTCCTCTCAGCCTGTCACACAAGCTCCCGTCCGTTTTATGATTTTTTACAGCATACAACGTTTTGACCTGAATTGCAAGGGCATTTTTGCGATCAATACCCTTCCTTGCCCAGCAGATGGAACATATTTTTCTTGTAGGCTTCCACGCCCGGCTGGTCAAAGGGATTGATGCCCAGCGTATAGCCGTCTACACCGCAGGCAAACTCAAAGAAATAGAACAGTGCGCCGAGGCTGAACTCGTCCCGCTTCGGAATATTCACCACCAGATTGGGAACGCCGCCGTCCACATGGGCCTGCCTGGTGCCCTCCTGCGCTTTCTTGTTGATATAATTCAAATCCATGCCCGCCAGGTAATTCAGCTGGTCGTAATTGTCCGCATCCGGCTCCACCTGAATGGATGCGCCGGTATCGTCTACTTCCATGACCGTTTCGATCAGATTTCTCTCGCCGTCCTGCACCAGCTGTCCCACGGAATGCAGATCCGTGGTGAAATCAAGGGATGCCGTAAACAGGCCTTTGCCGTCCTTGCCTTCGCTCTCCGCGAACAGCTGCTTCCACCATTCGCAGACATAATGCATGAAAGGTTCGAAATCCGCCAGGATTTCCACCTTCTTGCCGTTCTCATAGAACAGGTTGCGGTATGCGGCATACTGCAGCGCCGGGTTGTCCTCATAAGGCGTCTCCAGCAGATACGCCCGCTCACTGGCAGCCCCCAGCATCAGCGCGTCGATGTCCGCGCCGCTGGCTGCGATGGGAAGCAGTCCCACCGCCGACAGTACGGAGTAGCGTCCGCCGATATCATCCGGCACGACGAAGCACTCATAGCCTTCCTGTTCCGCCATTTTCTTCAGCGCGCCTCTTGCCTTGTCCGTAGTCACATAGATTCTGGACGCCGCGCCTTCCTTGCCGTAGCGTTCCTCCATCAGCTTCTTGATGATACGGAAGGCGATGGCCGGTTCTGTGGTGGTTCCCGATTTGGAAATCACGTTGACGCTCAGGGACTTGTCCTTGATCTGATCCAGCACCGTATTGACGTACAGGGCGGAAATGTTATTGCCCATGAAGATAATCTCGGTGGCGCGCTTCTTGTCATAGCTTTCCAGAAAGCTGACGGCCGCTCTGGCGCCCAGATAGGAACCGCCGATACCGATAACGATCAGCACCTCGCTATCCTGATTGATCTTTGCCGCCGCTTTTTTGATACGGGCAAACTCTTCCTTGTCATAATTTTCGGGCAGATCCACCCAGCCCAAAAAGTCGCTTCCTTTGCCGCTGCCGCTCAGCAGCGTGTCCTTTGCGGCAAGTACCCTTGCCTTGATTTCCTCTGCCGCGTGCTCCTTTAAGAAGCTTTGCGCGTATTTTGTATCAAATCCGATCAGTTTCATTGCTTTCCAGCTCCTTGTGCAATTTTTGTAAAAATAATATTGTTATTTCAAATATTTTATCAATTTTCACTACAAAAATCAACACAAAAATTCTTTGATGATCTCCCGGATGATCTGTTCTTCTTCATTGGCTTTTCCCGCGTCTTTTCTGGATTTTTTCAGCCGTACCTTTGTGGCGGCAGTCTGCATCTGCCCTGCTTCAAATCCGCCTGCCGCATCCGGGGCCGGCGCAGGCTCCGCATCCTCGTATTCCAGTTCCAGGCGGCGGCTCAGGACGTTGGCCAGATATTCTTCCAGATTGATGGAAATCCGGTCCGGCATCCGCCGGGTATCGAAAACGATCTCGGCCAGCAACAGCAGCAGTTCTCCCAGAATGCCGAACAGAAGCGTTCTTAAAACAATTTTCAGATCATAGCTGTTGACGTACTGCAGAAAGCTGCCGCCGATACAGACCATGCCCATCAGAATTGCACAGACCGGCGCGTTTTTCTGCAGAAACGCGGGACTTATCCCCATAATCCGGTAGTTCTGCACATATTTTTCCACAAATGCCGGTATATTTTTAATATCCAGATTTAATTTGTAGCAGTTTTCAAATTTCATTTTGAGCTGCCGGGTCAGACTGTTTTTATTGTCTCCCATATGACAGGATGCCGCTTCCAGTTTTTTGTAGAGCACCCAGGAACATATTTTGATCAGAATGCCTGCGCCTGTCATTGCCAGCAATACGGTCATCAGCACCGTCTCATTGATTAAATTTCTCATGATCGTTTTCCCTTCCTGTGATTTTTTTGCACCGGCGGCCTTTTGCCGTTTCACGGCTGCCTCTGTCCTGATTATACTGAAAGATATACGCGGCTGAAAGAAATTTCGATCGTATTATTCCGATAAAAAAAGACATAGTATTTTCTATTTTGATATGTTATGATGTTTCCAGACTTTTTTTGACAGGAGATATGCTATGGAGTATCAGATTCGAAACCTCGATCTTGCGCCTGCCGGCAGGCTGAAAATCGACTGGGTAAAAAAGAACTGCCCGCTGCTTCGCTCGCTGGAGGAGGAATTTACCCGCACGCAGCCTTTTCAGGGCATCCGGGTGGCCCTTTCCGTCCATCTGGAAGCCAAAACCGCCTATCTCTGCAAGGTACTTGCAGCCGGCGGTGCGGACATTTATATTACAGGCAGCAATCCGCTGTCCACACAGGACGATGTGGCGGCGGCACTGGTGGCGAACGGTCTGAAGGTATTTGCCTGGTACGGCGCCACCCCCGAAGAGTACGACGCCCATATCCGGAAGGTACTGGAGCCGGGACCGCAGATCATTATCGACGACGGCGGAGATCTGGTCCATATGATGCATACGGAATATCCTCAGCTGATCGACGGCGTCATCGGCGGCTGTGAGGAGACCACCACCGGCATTCTGCGCCTGCAGGCCATGGCCGCGGCAGAGCAGCTGGCGTTTCCCATGGTGCTGGTGAACAATGCGGACTGCAAGCACCTCTTCGACAACCGCTACGGCACCGGCCAGTCCGTCTGGAACGGCATCAACCGCACCACCAACCTGATTGTGGCCGGAAAAACGGTCGTGGTGGCCGGTTACGGCTGGTGCGGCAAGGGCGTGGCCATGCGGGCAAAGGGACTGGGGGCCCAGGTCATCGTCACGGAAATCGATCCCATCAAGGCCATTGAAGCCGTCATGGACGGATTTAGCGTCATGCCCATGAACGAAGCCGCGAAGGCAGGCGATTTCTTTATTACGGTGACCGGCTGCAACAAGGTCATTACCAAAGAAGCCTTTGCAGTCATGAAGGACGGCGCGATTCTCTGCAACGCCGGACATTTTGATGTGGAAATCGATATGGCGTATTTAAACGCCCATGCCGTGGACAAAAAGCTGCAGCGGCAAAATATTACCGGCTACACGCTGGACGGCAAAAAGTGGATCTATGTACTGGCGGAAGGACGGCTGGTCAATCTGGCCGCCGGCGACGGCCATCCCGCGGAAATCATGGATATGAGCTTCGCCATCCAGGCGCTGAGCGCAAAGTATCTGGTGGAGCATCAGCACGATCTTACCGAAAAGCTGATCGCGGTTCCCAAAGAAGTGGATATGGACGTGGCGCACCGGAAACTGAACTTCCTCGGTATTTCCATCGATTCCCTCAGTGAAGAACAATCCCGTTATTATTATGGTGCATAAATGATGAAGTTTTCAAAACTGATCGGTGACAAAGCCTTTTACCGGCGCATCCTTGTGATTACGCTGCCGATTCTTGTGCAGAATGTCATTACCAACTTTGTCAGTTTGCTGGACAATATCATGGTGGGACAGGTGGGCACAGAGCCCATGTCCGGCGTGGCGATTGTCAATCAGCTGATTTTCGTTTTCAATCTCTGCATTTTCGGCGGCCTTTCCGGCGCCGGTATTTTTACGGCCCAGTACTACGGAAAAAATGACCAGAAGGGTGTGCGGGACAGCTTCCGCGCCAAGCTTTATATCGCGGCGGGGGCGGTTCTGCTTTTTACGGTGCTGCTGCTGACCCGGGGCGAACGGCTGATTCTGCTGTTTCTGCATGAGGGAACCGAAGCGCTGGACCTGGACGCTACCTTAAGCTACGGCAAAACCTATCTGATGATTATGCTGCTGCAGATGCTGCCCTTTGCGGTTTCTCAGGCTTATGCTTCTACGCTGCGGGAAATCGGCGAAACCCTGCTTCCGATGAAGGCCAGCACGGCGGCGGTTGTGGTCAATACCACCTTTAATTATATCCTGATTTTCGGAAAATTCGGCGCGCCGCGGCTGGGCGTGGCCGGGGCAGCCATTGCCACGGTTCTGTCCCGTCTGGTGGAATGTGCGATTCTTTTGATCTGGACCCATCGCCACAAACAAAGCATCGCTTTTATCAACGGCGCTTACCGCTCTTTGAAGATCCCCCTTTCCTTTGTCCGGCAGCTGATCCGGATGGGGACGCCGCTGATCATAAACGAGGTGCTGTGGGCGGCGGGGATGGCCATGCTCAACCAGTGCTATTCCCTTCGGGGACTGGAAGTGGTTTCCGCCACAAACATTGCTTCCACGGTGGCAAACCTGTTTTTCTGCGCATTTTTCTCTATGGGAAATGCCATTTCCATCATCGTGGGACAGCTGCTGGGGGCCGGAAAGCTGGAGGAGGCCGTGGAGGCCGACCGGAAAATCATCGCCTTTTCAGTCTTTATCTGCCTGTTTATGGGTGTGATCATGGCGGTGGCGGCGCCCTTTATCCCGCGGATTTACAACACCGGTCAGACGGTAAAAGCCCTGGCGGCCAAAATGCTGGTGGTCAATGCCATTCTGATGCCGGTCAACGCCTTTACCCATACCTGCTACTTTACCCTGCGATCCGGCGGCAAGACCATTATCACCTTTGTGTTTGACAGCGCCTTCGTATGGGGCGTCAGCGTTTCCACCGCCTTTGTTCTGTCCCGTTTCACGGCGCTGCCCATCCTGCCTCTGTACATCATCGTGCAGTCGCTGGAACTGATTAAAAGCGTCATCGGGTTTATTCTGGTGAAGAACAGAAGCTGGGTTAAAAATTTAGTTGCGGATTAGATACCGGAACCATAAAAAGCTTACCTTTTAGAAGGTTGAACTTAGGGATTTGCCAAAATAAGCAAATTCAAGCCGACCTTCCTCACGCGGGACCACAGAAAAACGACCATGTAAGAGTATGCTGCCCCTGCATGGTCGTTATCTTATTTCATAGCATTTAAGAAGTTGGTTAGTACTCCGTTCCAAGAGTTCCATTTTCCTACTGATTTCACAACTGCTGTTTGATACTCTGCATAGTCAATTCCGAGCAGCGAAAGAATCACCACTCTGTAGAGGTGACAGAGCTTGACCAAATACAGAATCGACTCTGCTCCAGATAAATATTTTTCTGTAGGCTGATTCCTTTTAATGTGCATGATGCGATTTCTGGTGTTGACAAGAGCTTGAAGGAATTTTCCTTTATTAGCACTGTATTCTTTAGCAAAAATATCCTTCCCATATTTTGAAATGACAGCATCAATACACATTTTCAATGTTGTTGTTTTCTCACCTGGTTTCAAGTTTGGAAAAAAGTTATCATACAATCCAATGATTTCTGCCATCGGTTCAAGGCATTCAATAAAATTAGCGCATTGGACATCATGCGTTATCCCCGTATCTGCTATATTGTATAAAGCTACTTGATGAACGATATCCAATTCGTCTTGCAGCTGCATCCATTTTGAGAGCAACTCAGGAGATAAAACAGCGTCATACATCAGAAACACATGGTCAGAATAACAATAAGCAGGATCAGTTTTGCAGTACGATAATCTTCTTGATAGACATTCGTGTGCATACGAAGAATAATCTTTTTCTGAGCAAGCATCTCCTGTAAAAGTAGCGGATTCTATAATATAAAATCGCCCGTCAAGAAGCATAAGTAAACGTTCAATTACGGTGTAGAACCCCCATAGATTGCTCATCGACATTGGAGAATCCACCGATACATTTATCGTTCTTACGACACATTGCTCAATTCTAATGTGCAAAACACAGCCATGGAAGTCATAGTCGAATATCGCAGAATGCGGACCTTCGAGGATTCCCTCATTTGTCAGCATTACCTTTAATGAAGAACATTGATTGTTGCCTACACTAATAAATTCATCATCGTTCATATGTTTCACCACAAATTCATTTATAATAAAGTTAGCATCTAAGAGAATATACGCTTTTCAAAATCGGACGCAGCTTTTTCTCTCAGTTTGTAAGCATTGTCATAGTATATGCTTGAGCCGTCCTTGGTAGAATAGTATTTATCGACAATAGCTTTCTGTTCTGGGATTGAAGGAACAGGGATTCTAATTGCTCCAATTTCATCGCTGTTCAAGTTATATTGACCACCGCCTTGTCTGCGCATAACAGCTATCTGTTCTCTTACTATAGAAGTCATAAACATTATATTCACATATTCCGACAAAACAGTAGCTGTATCAAAGCGGTATCGAATTAGATACGATGCATAAGTATAAACATCTTTACTATGAAATACCGCTGCTTTGCCGACCAAGTCTTTGCTTCCGTTAGTCCTTGTGATTAGAAAATCACCGTCTTTCAGAAGCCATTTATCCGGTTCTTTATCTGTAATAGCGCATTTTAGTGGCAGATATTTTAACTCAGAATAATCTATCTCACCGTTTACAATATTAGACATCCTAAGAACTGGAATCATTCCTTTTTTCTGAGTAGATGAAGCCTTTACGGATAAACCAAACAAAGACTCGATTTGCAGGTCCTTTATACTATAGCTTTTGCATTTAAAACTTCCGTACACATTGTCGAGGCATCCTTCTTTTAGTATGTAACCCACCTCCCACCTTCGCGTAGATGTAAATGGAATAATCTGCATTATTGAGTCTGCAGCAGATATTTTCTGGGCTTCCTGCTTCTTTAAATCAGAAACTTCGGACTGGATATCAAGTAGCAAACTATCACTGAATCTGTTGCCCTTTGCAATGTTGTCATCAGCCTCAGCAAGGATAGCGTGATATGCCTTGAGGATTTCTTGCTGCTCTGAAATAGAAGGTACAGGAATTTCAAATCCACCTATGAAATCATAACCAGACTCATTCTTAATTCCGTTTGCCTTTAGACCCGCCACTGTACTAATAAACCTTGCAGAACGCAATACATTTAACAAATATTCAGGCATTACAGTTTCAGTATCAATAGAGAATGTTTGGTAGTGCGTTGAGCATACGAAGTCTCCAATATCATTTAACGCAACTGCACCTTGATGGAAATTGATACTTGAAACAAGTAAATCCCCCTTCTTAACGTGTAATAAGTCCATTCCTGTTTTATGTTCTTTCCTAAATATTATCTCTCCGGTCTTAAAGACAATTTTGGAAACCACAGGAAGGATGCCGTCGTATTCTGCTTTCTTTATCCGCCTCTTAACAGGCTTAATAAGCGTTGAAAGCTTTTGCATCTTGAATATAGAATCCAAGTTATTGGAGTTTAAATAATATTCCACATACCATTTGTCTAATCGGCAAAAAGGTGTTGTTTGCAATAATCCTGTGAAATCAGGCATTGATCTGCACCTCCTGACCGTCAAAAATGCGATAATAATTATCGGCTTTCGATACATATTTATAATGCAGACTATTAACGCTCCATAATTTTTCAGTAGTGCAGTAATCACGATATTCTTCTACCAGTGCAGGAAGTTGATTTCCTTCCGATGCTGCACCAGTTGTAGTAATTCCCGCATCCTCAACCTTGGCGATTGGAATATCATAGTCAAATTTTTTCTTTATGACGGACTTAATTTCTTCGTCTATGAGCTTTTTCAAATCGACCAGCGCTTTTTCCGCAGCTTTTTTCGCGTCTTTATTATTTTTTTGCTGCTGCTGAATAGAATCAATTTCCGCTTCGATAACAGCAGTGCTCTTTTTGACCTTCTTGGCTTGTTTCAGCCTGCTTCGTACATCCTTGAGATCATCCTTAATGGAATCTATCTGAGCATCACAGGTAGTTATTGTCTCTGTCAAAGAATCTATCTCTGTTTGGTGCCGTGCCGTAATCTCAATAGTCGCCGCTTTCTTGCATTTGTCATATTCGGCTTCTTCATCCGCAGTAAATTTGCGCATGAAAACAAGGCTCGGTTTAACGGTTGCTCCGGCGGCAATAAACACATCCTGCGGTATGGAGCATATAAGAATCAGTTTTGCACGACCTTCAAAATATTCTCTGACGGGAGCAAGGTTTTTGTTGTTGAGTACGCCTTCTGGGAGAACCATACCCATACGTCCGCCTTTTTTGAGAAGATGAAGACACCGTTCCATAAAAAGAACTTCCGTGAGGGTACTCGTGCTACCAAGATCATAAAGCGAAAGCAGTGACTTACCGATGTGGTCATCGACCTGCTTAAGTGCTTCATCATAGGCTTTCCCATATTTTGCTTTGTACTTTCTTTTCATCTCCTCATCAGTAAATCGATCAGCCTCGGAGATGAGCTGATTGCGGTCAACACTCTGGCCAAATGGCGGATTTGTCAGAATCACATCAAATCTTTCCTCAAATATACCGTTGACATTGAGCAAACCATCGTGATGATGTACGCCGCCATGACCATCACCATGCATAATCATATTCATTTTGGATGTTCGTGCCATACGAGGATTTGCATCTGTTCCATAAATACAATTACGGGAAAGCTGATACATTCGGCTTCCTTCGATAGATGTATCGAGTTCGGTATTCAATGCCGTTTGCATCTCATCAATTTTGTCGCTGATTTCTATCTGTTCTTTTTCCGGTTTGCTGTTAAAATTATCCCCTTCAAGAGAGGCTCTCAGTTTTTCTTTCTGAGACCTGACATCAGCTTCTATTTTCTCACGCACATATTCAAACGCTTTGATGAGAAATCCGCCAGAGCCACAGGTTGGATCGCAGATAACTTCTCCTTCCTGAGGATCGAGTATCTCCGTCATAAAATCCACAATTGTCCTCGGCGTAAAGAACTGTCCGAGTTCACCACGGAAAGTTGTACCAAGGAATTGCTCAAAAGCGATGCCTTTTACATCATCCTGCGTATCAGACAGATTGTAATTTTCGAGTTTCTCCAAAATCTGAACGAAGCTATTCTCTCTGATTTTGATTTCATCATTATCCTCGAAAAGATGGTCTTCCTTAAATTCGTTTTTTGTGGTGTCAAATAGGCCCTGCATATAAGGCTGGTCAATGCCTCTCGCTTTTAAACCGGGACGCACATTTTTTTCGTAATTATCGGCCTGAGACAGATACTCCGCTTTGGTAAATACCTTTGTGCCTCTTTGCTGACGCTCATATCTGATCTTCATAAAGAGCAGTTTGCTGATTTCATCAAACGCCGCCTCCGGTGATAATTTATCATTATTGCGGATGATATTGTGGCAAGCCTGTAAGGTTTTTGTAAATTCCTCACGTGTGAAGGTCTTTGTCTGGTTCTTGATCTGCTCGATTCTCTTAGCATTATCGACATCCTTAGCAGTAGGTATGGCTACCACTTCCTCCAGTTTTTGCGGGAGAAATGCCGGATCAACATTAAAGAACTTTGTTTCCTTCTCGTTTGTAGTAACAAAGAAATCAGCATGTGCCCAAGCGGCATAGTTGAAACCCTGATAGTAATCCTCTACGCGGATTTTTACATTTTCAGCCTTGCACTCTACGACGATAAAAGCTACTTTCTTATCATCTTTATCTTTTTTGCTTTTCCATATGACAATATCTGCACGAGCCTTACCTTGCCCACGCTGGGAATTGTTGACTTTTAACTCCTGTGCCATCTGGTCTAAAGAGTACCCATATTCGTTCACAAGAGTACAGACATAGTTCTGCCTGACCTTTTCCTCCGGTTTTGCAACAAGCCATTTATTTACTAATGGACAAAATACCTTGCCATCTTTTTCTTGATATTCAAGCTTTGCCATTATTGTTTTCCTCCGTTTGTCTTTTCTTCGAGTTCCGGCAAACTGGACAATTCCTGCAATTTCTTTCGCAGGACATCCTTATCCGGCAGTTGCAACTGATACTGCGCCACCATCATAGGCGAAAGCGTCCGGCTCATTGCATACTCGACTACTTCGTCATTTTTGGATGCGCACAGCAGCAGACCTACGCTGGGATTCTCATCCGGCTTTTTGATTTGTCTGTCCAGCCCCTCCAGATAGAAATCCATCTTGGAAACATATTCCGGTTTGAATTTTCCAACTTTCAATTCCATTGCCACAAGGCAGTGCAGGCTGCGATGGAAGAACAGAAGGTCGATTCGATAATCCTCTCCGCCGACCTGTATCGGATATTCTTCGCCGACAAATGTGAAATCCTTGCCCAATTCAAGAATGAAATCACGCATTCCCTTAACTAGCGCCTTACGGAAATCATTTTCGTGGAAGGTATCTGGCAGGTCGAGAAATTCCACCACATATTGATCAAGGAACGGATTCTGCTCTGAGTGAAGTGGTTCCGGCAGCAGTTTACTCTTGGAGAGCATGTATCGTTCATAATAGCCGCTGTCCATCTGGCGTTCAAGCTGACGCTTACTGTATCGCTCCTTAATGGCAAGGCGCATATAAAACTCCCGTTCTTCATCACTTTTACTGCCGGACATAATGAGCAGATGATTTGTCCAACTTAATTGTGTCACCAGCGGAGACACTTTTTCGTTTTCAGCGTAAGTCTCGTAAAACTGCTTCATACGATAAAGCCCACGGCGATTAAAACCTTTGATACCTGGAAACTGATTTTTGATATAATCTGCCAGAGAATCGATATAGCCGTCACCGTAATTTGCGTCTTTCGATTTTTCTGATAGAAACTGCCCAACGCGTTGGTACATCAAAATCAGTTCTTCGTTTACCCTGCGATAAGCGTTATCGCGAGCTTCTTCTATTATCTTCGCTATTTCAGCGAACGTATTATCGAGTTCGTTCATGGCTCATTTCCTTTCGGATAAGGTTGTGTCACCAGTGGTGTCACTTTTTATTTTTCTCTACCTGCGCGTTTTTTATGACCCTGTTCTTAATATTTCACCACCTGTACTGCCAGATTCCCTTTGCGCGTTGTCTTTACAATTCCTTCATACCGGAAGCGGCCGCAGCCCCGTACCGATATCACGTCGCCCTCCTTTGGCACAGCACTGTTATTTTCGCACTGTCTCCCATTCACAAAGATTTTCTTTTCCCGAAACAGTTCCAGGCCTGCGTTTCTGGAAAGCCCGTACAGCTTGCAGACCAGCGCGTCCATCCGCGCCGTATGCACCTGCAGCTGCAGGGTCTGCCCTTCCTGCAGACAGTCCGGAATCTCCGTGGTCAAAGCGCACTGCACCGGCGTATGCTTCACCTGGGTCAGCTGCTCCATCACATAATCTTTCATCCGTTCCAGACAGAACAGATAGCCGCAGTTTTCATGCAGCAGAATGTCTCCGATGCTGCCCCGCTCGATGCCAAGGGCCATCACCGACCCCAGCATGTCCCGGTGGGTCAGATGATCCGCATATTTCTGCATCCGCGGCGTGATCCTGATGCAGCAGATGGGAAACGCTTCCGCATAACCGATTTCCTCCGGATCGCCGAACTGCGCCACACAGCGTTCGCAGTCCCTGGCTCCGCCGTAAAGCCGGTAACGGTTCCGGCCGATCTGTGCGTCCATGCTGTGCAGCAGGCTGATTTCCGCCATGGAAAGAAAGGGCGTATAGAAATACCGGCCGCTTTGATACGCCCGGTCTGCCAGCTCCGCAAACCGTTTTTTCAGTATGCTTTCCTCATCCATCGAGATATTTCTCCCTGATCTCTTTTTCCGTATTCCGGACAGTTTCGTAAAACTCGGCAGCCCCCATGCGCCGCGCGCCCTGCCCGAATATAATGATCTGCTCCAGATTGTCGGAGGTGGCCACCGTCACGTTGTGCTTCCTGCCCAGTTCGTGCACGGTTTTTTCGATATAGGCGTCCGCCGTCTCCGCTTCCTTGGTATACACCACAAAAATATTATTGTGGGCATAATGTTCGCCGTTAAAGCCTTTAACCTTATAGGCGTCAAAGACCACAATCAGTGTCATCCCCCGGTAACCCTGATAATTGCACATGATGTCGATCAGCCGGTCCCGGGCGCTTTTTAAATCCGTCTGCGCCAGTTCCTTTAACTCCGGCCAGGCGCAGATGATATTGTAGCCGTCCACCAGCAGGTATTCTTTTTTTTGCGCAGCCTGCTTTGGCTTCGGTTCCCAGATTTCTTTATCCTTCTGTTCGTTATTAATGACCACCGTGTCCGGACGGTTGTAAAGCCGGCTCTTATGCTCCCCGTAGGTGCGTACAAAAATCGCGTCCAGTTCCTTGTCCAGCGCACCCCAGGCCGCCGGCGTTTTCTCCCGTTTTTCCGTTTCCATCGCCGTCACGGGCCGGGCTTCCTTCCGTTTCAGCACCGCCGGGATATGCATATGTGCTTCCACCTCGTCCCAGGGCACTTCAAAGCCAGCGCCGTGGGAACAGAACACCGAACCGCAGGGGCGGGACAGGTCATTTTCCGGATGATAATCCAAAGCCTCCACCACTTCTTCCTGATTGTGGCAGGGGTAATACCCTTTCATCTCACAGGTAAAGACCCCTCTGCCCCTCGTATAGGAAACAAACTCCGACTGATAGCCATGCATCGCCGCAGCCGGCGCCATGCCGGTCAAAATGTACTGTTCTCCCTCCGGCACCGGCGCTTCAAAGCTGCCGCTCATCCGCTGGATATCGTTCATGGCCCGGCCTAAGGCTTCCTGGGGCAGTTCCATATGAAATGCATAATAGGGTTCCAGCAGTACCGGCGCTGCTTTCATCAGGCCCTGCCGCACCGCGCGGTAGGTAGCCTGCCGGAAGTCGCCGCCCTCCGTATGCTTTTTGCTGGCCCGGCCCGCCGCCACCGTGATCTTCATATCCGTAATATCCGCCCCGGTCAGAACCCCCGGATGCGTAGTTTCTGCCAGATGGGTCAGGATCAGGCGCTGCCAGTTCATACTCAGCTCGTCCGTGCTGACACTGCTGGAAAACAACAGCCCGCTGCCGGGTCTGGCCGGTTCCAAAATCAGATGCACCTCCGCATAATGCCGCAGCGGCTCGAAATGTCCGATCCCCTCCGCCATTTTCGTAATGGTTTCCCGGTAAATCACACGGCCTGCGCCGAAAGATATCTCCTGCCCGTAACGCTCTTTGAACAGATATTTGAGAATCTCCATCTGTACTTCGCCCATGATGTGGGCATGAATTTCCCCGCTGCCCCGTTCCCATTGGACGCGCAGCTCCGGGATTTCCTCCTCCAGCGCCTTCATCTTTTCATAGGCGTCGCTTTGGTCTGTTCCTTCCGGGAAACGGACACAGTAGGAAAAGACCGGCGCCACCTGCGCCTTCGGCATCTTTTTGTCCGTCCCCAGCATTTCTCCGGCAGCTGTGTGTTCCAGCCCCGTCACCGCGCAGATCTGCCCGGCGCATACTTCCTGCACCGGGGTAAACGCTGCGCCGGAATAAATCCGGATCTGTTCCACCTTGTCTTCCCAGTCTTTGCCCTGCAGCAGGGTTTTGGTTTTCAGGATCCCGCCGGTAATCTTCATATGGGTCAGCCGCGCGCCGCCCTCGTCCCGGGTAATTTTATAAATCTTTGCCTGAAAGTCCTTCGGATAATACCGATCCTGCAGATAGAAAGACAACCGTTCCAGAAAATACGCCGTTCCGAGAGATTTTAAAGCCGATCCGAAAAAGCAGGGAAAGATCCGCCGCGCTACGATCAGCTGCCGGATCCGCTCGTCGGACACCATCCCCTGTTCCAGATATTCTTCCAACAGCTGTTCATCGCACATAGCGGCATTTTCCGCAAAGTCCGCCGCGCCTTCTTCGTCAAAGCGCACGCAGTCCGAAGACAGCTTCCCTTTGATATGTGCAAACACTTCCTCCGCATCGGTGCCCGGCTGGTCCATCTTGTTGACAAACAAAAAGACCGGCACCTGATAGAACGCCAGCAGCTTCCATAAGGTCTGCACATGTCCGTCCACCTGGTCCGGCGCGCTGATCAGCAGGATACAGTAATCCATCACCTGAAAACTGCGCTCGGTTTCCGCGGCAAAATCCACATGCCCCGGCGTGTCCAGCAGTGTCACCTCCCGGTCGCCCAGCCGCAGGACCGCCTGCTTGGAAAAGACGGTAATGCCCCGCTGCTTTTCCAGCGCATAGGTATCCAGAAAGGTATCCCGGTGATCCACCCGGCCCAGTTTCCGGATGCTTCCGGTCATATACAATATATTTTCCGCCAGCGTAGTTTTCCCCGCATCCGCCGGCGCACAAATTCCGATAGTTAAATGCCTGTCAGCCAATGTCGTCTCCTGCGCATCCTATGCCATTTGCAGCTGCAAATTTCCTTTTGCGCCGTCTGTCTGCACTTCACAGACCGCGCCGTTGACCAGTATCATTCTGGGCACCGTGTGACCGATATCGGCCTCCGTGACCAGCAGAACGTCTTCTCCGAAAATCCGTTTCAGTGCGGTTTCGTAAGTCATTGCCGTAGACGCTCCCGGAAACAGCACCCGGCCCGTCAATACGCCTGCCACGTTGCGAAACCACCCTGCTTCCCGCATCTGAAACAGCGCCCGGTAAAAATCCTCCGCCGTCAGCGAAAAAACGTCAAAATACCAGACAATGGATTCCTCCGGGTAACGGTTCAGAAACCGCAGCGTCCCGTCCCGCTTCGTTCCGATCAGGTCCCGCAGTACATCGATACAGCCGCCGATCAGCCGGCCTTTCGCGTGATCCTTTGTATTTAAAGCCTTCCACGCTGCCGCCTGGTCAAACACATAATTGCCGTTACGTTTTTCACTCTGCCAGCGGGCAAAGCTCTGCTGCAGGTGCCAGTCGCCCTTCCAGAAATCACAGGCCGTTTCCAGAGAATCGTGCCATGGATTCTGGTCAAAAGACCCTGCGTTAAAGCCGTAAAAAGTGGCGATATCCGCCTCTGTGGTGATCCAGTACAGCAGCGAGCTGGGATCAGAGGCCCCCATCAGCCATTTCGGGTGCCTTCGAATTACCTCCAGATCCACATAGGGGAGCATTTCCATCAGAAAATCGCCGCCGCTGGCACAAAAGACCGCGTCAATCGCATCATTTTCAAACAGCTCCATCAATTCCTTGGCCCGGGTCCCGCCGTCCGCGCTGGTGTCGCCGCTGTTGCGGACGCTTTTCGTTTCATACAGCCGGAATCCGTGCCGCCGCAGACCATCCATGGAGCAGTCAAAGCTTTCCAGCTTTTCTCCCACGCCGCTGCTGGGCGCACAGATACCGATGGTATCATTTTCCTTTAAAAATTTCGGATAAATCATTGCATTTCCACCTTAAAATGGGCACCGGAAAACCCTTTTCCGATGCCCATCGATTTTTTCTGATCTGTCAGGCTAAAATATCCTCGTCCAGTACAATATGCTTCGGTACGCCATTGACATAAACCGGGGTGATTTCGCCCAGAATCAAAGGCTTCGCATAGTTGATGAACGCTTCGGTAACATACGTGCCGTCCTCGTTGATCCACTCGCGGGGCACGGTCTTCTCCACGTTGGAAATCTCATGGATATCATACAGATCCGTGGTGCATTCATAAGGCACGTCCTTCACTCTTCTGAACAGTACCATCTTGCCGGTCTCGCCGTCCAATGTGGCCTGTACCGCAGCCGCGCCTGCCATAAAGGCTTCCTGTACGTCGGTAAAGGAAGAAATATGGGATGCCGCTCTCTGCAGGGTGGAGAACTCTACCGCTCTGGTCTTTGCGCCGGTCTCTGCAGCAATCAGGTTGCAGAGATGGGAAGCCGTACCGCCCAGCAGCTTATGGCCAAAGGCATCCACGTAACCGCTGTCATGGCCGTACTCAAATACATACTTGCCTTCCGCCGTCTTGATACCCTCGCTGACTGCGACGATCACTGCGTCCTTCTTTTCCAGCAGTGCTTTCACTCTTGCCATGAAGTCGTCCATATCAAAGGTCAGCTCCGGCAGGTAGATCATATCGGGGCCGGGACACTCTGCATCCTTGGACAGTGCCGCAGCGCCGGTCAGCCATCCGGCATTTCTGCCCATGATCTCGATGACCATGACATTCTTCTTCTGATAAGCCAGTCCCAGAGCATCGCAGATCAGCTCCTTTGTTGAGGTGGCGATGTATTTCGCAGCACTTCCGAAGCCCGGGGTATGGTCTGTAATGGCCAGATCGTTGTCAATGGTCTTCGGGCATCCGATAAACTTCTGGGTCTTTCCGTATTTCGCGGCGTAATCCGATAACTGTTTGATGGTATCCATGGAATCGTTTCCGCCGATATAAATAAAGTAGTGTACATTCAGTTCTTCCAGAATGGAGAAGACTTTCTCGTAAAGGTCCTCGTTGCCTTCGAATACCGGCATCTTATAACGGCAGGAGCCAAGGTAAGCGCTCGGCGTTCTCTTCAGCAGTTCGATGTCCGACTCTTCTTTGATGTGCTCGGACATATCAATGTACTGTCCGTTTAAAAGTCCCTGAATCCCGTGCACCATACCGTAAACGGTCTTGACCCCAAGATCCTTCGCGGTTTTGTACACACCGGCCAGACTTGCATTGATCACAGAAGTCGGACCGCCGGACTGTCCTACAATCAGATTTCCTTCAATCTTCATTGGTAATACCTCTTTTCCGATTTTTTCGCGTATAACAATATGGTTTTTTGCCGGAATCCGCGCCGCTTTTCGGCACAGCTTCCTTTTGACCATGACATCATAGCATATTCCTGCTGCAAATGTAAATAGGAAGACTATGAAAAAAGCCATTCAGGGTGCCACCAAACTTTCTGATGGCATTCTGAATGGCACTCTGAAACACAAGCCTTTAAACTTTTAACCCTGACATCATACTATTCCGTCACCGTAATCGTATACAGACGCTCTTTCAACACCGGTTCTCCTCCGGCAACAGGCTGCAGGCGCAAACGCAGTTCATAAGTGCCCGCTTCGATCGCGGTAATCGTATAAACCTGTTCCGCCCATTCCGGCGCGCTTCCTTCCGGCAGCGGTTTGTAATCTCTGGTTACCTGCAGACCTTCCGAAGGCGTTACCGTATA